>DAOTGT010000006.1:0-4982 GCA_035447285.1 Candidatus Competibacter sp. | reverse complement strand
GGTCTACCCGGCCGCTAAGCTTCTCGGACCGGGTTCGCATACCCTTGTCCGTTCCACGCGCTGTCATCGGATGATCATCCCGGCTTCATAAAAGTTTTGCGCGAACCGGCCATAGTGCCGGCATGATCGCTATCCCTTCCCCGCTGTTTCCCAACACCGGTTTGCGTCGGCTGCGGGTCGGCATCGTCACGGAAACCTATGGCCCCGAGGTCAATGGGGTGGCCATGACCGTCGGCCGGCTGGTCGAAGGCTTGCTCGCTCGCGGTCATTCCGTGCAGCTGATCCGGCCGCGCCAGCATCCGCGCGACGATCCCCACCGCGCCGGACCGTTGGACGTGTGGCCGGTGGCCGGCGCCGCCATCCCGTTCTATCGGAATCTGCGCATCGGTTTTCCCGCTGGCCGCCTGTTGCTAGAGCGCTGGCGCCAGGCACCACCGGACGTGGTGCACATCGTGACCGAGGGTCCGCTGGGCCATTCGGCGCTGGCGGTGGCCCGCCGTCTGCGCCTACGGGTCTTTTCCGGCTTTCACACCAACTTTCACGCCTACAGCCGGCATTACGGCATGGGCTTGCTGGCGCGTTCCATCGTCGCTTACCTGCGCCGTTTCCACAACCGCACCGACTGCACGCTGGTACCGACCGAGGAACTGGCGACGGAACTGCGAACCTTGGGCTTTCATCGACTGCGGGTGCTGGCGCGCGGCGTGGACACCCGACTGTTCGATCCGGCCCATCGCGATCCGGCGCTGCGTCGGAGTTGGGGAGCGAGCCCGAGCGATCCGGTGGCCTTGTACGTGGGCCGGCTGGCGGCGGAAAAAAACCTGCAATTGGTATTGACGGCATACCGAGCCTTGCGCGCGATCCGTCCCGCGACCCGCCTGGTATTGGTTGGTGACGGCCCCCTGGCGGCGCGGCTGCAAGCTCGCCATCCCGAAATCGTGTTCCCGGGCATGCGTATCGGCGCGGATCTGGCGGCGCATTACGCGTCGGCCGATCTCTTCCTATTCCCCAGCCTGACCGAAACCTTCGGCAACGTCACCCTGGAAGCGATGGCCAGCGGGCTGGCGGTGGTGGCCTTCGACTACGCCGCCGCCCACCGCCACATCGTCCACGACCAAAGCGGTCTGCTGGCGCCGTGCGACGATCCGGCCGCGTTCATCGAGTCGGCGAGTCGGCTGGCCGGCGACTCCGCGCTCCGTTGGACCCTGGGGCAGGCGGCCCGCCAAGCGGTGCTGGCGTTCGATTGGGAGCGCATTTATCAACGGTTGGAGCAATGGTATTTGGAGTCGGTCCACGAGGAGCAAACCCCATGAACAGAGTCCATGAAGCAATGCCGCTGCGACGGTTGGCGGAACTGGATCTGGCCTGGTGCCTACGGTTCAACCGGGCCAGCCAGCGCCGTGGGTTGGAACGGCTGTTCGCCGTGGTCAGTCGTCTGGGCGACGGCGTGTTCTGGTACACCTTGATGCTGGCATTGCTGTTCGTTCTGGGCGAAACGGCCTTGCCGGTGGTGGCACGGATGCTGGTGGCCGGGATATTGGCGCTGGCGCTGTACAAGTGGCTGAAATCCCGCACCACCCGCTTGCGGCCCTGCGCTCGCCACGATCATATCCGGGCTTCGGTGGCGCCACTGGACGAGTACAGCTTCCCCTCGGGTCACACTCTGCACGCGGTGTCGTTCAGCATCGTGACGGTTTGCGCCTACCCCGCGCTGGCCTGGCTGGTGGTGCCGTTCACCGTGCTGGTAGCGTTGTCGCGGGTGGTGCTCGGTCTGCACTATCCCAGCGATGTGCTGGCCGGGGCGCTGCTGGGCAGCGGTCTGGCAACGCTGGTCTTGCAGTTCTAGCCAATCAGCGGCAGGGCAGCGATCATCACGCCGGGATCGTCGGGACAGGCCCGGACGGTGAAACCCATCGCCCGGCACAGTTTCAGCATCGACTCGTTGTCACGCAGGACTTCCCCGAACAGCTCGCGGATACCCTGACCGCGAGCATGGTCGATCAATCGGCGCAACAACAAGCTACCGAGGCCGATGCCGGTGGCGTCGCGCAACAGCACGATGGCGAATTCCGCCCGCGCGCGATCGAAGCCGTGGCCGAATCGCGCCACGCCACAGATTCCAGGCGCTTGCCCGACTCGCTGACGCAGCGCCACCAGCGCCACCAGCGCCATTTCCCGATCGTAGTCGATCCGGGTCAAGCGGGCGGCATCGGCATGCGTCAATTCCTTGACCACGTACATGAACCGCATTCGTACCTCTTCGCGCGACAACTGGGCGAAGCCGGCGATAAAGCCTGGTTCGTCCTCCGGTCGCACCGGACGAATCCACAGCGTGGAACCGTCCGGCAGCGACAGGGTTTCCTCCAATTCCCGAGGATAGGGCCAAATCGCCAGCCGGTCGTGAGCCGGTGTTGTGACGGTCGCGATGCGGACCCTGGCGGTACCCACCGCCAAGTGGGTGGCGGTGACCACGATCAGGTTCAGTGCCAGTTCGACGATCTCGGCCAGATCGACGATCAGCCGCGCCACCTTGACCAGCAGCAAGACGACATCATCCAGCAAGCCATCCTGATCCGGGTCGACATTTTGCAACAACCGATGGATTCGGGTATGCGCGAGCGCTGCCCGCGCCAGTACCGGATCGAGCGGCGGCAGCACGGCGACGACTTCGTCGGACAAAGCGGCGGCGCCTCCGCCCAGTCCCAGCAGCAACACGGGTCCGAACACCGAATCGACGACCATATGAATCGCCAGATCCAGCAGTACCGGCGCGGTGGGCTGGGCGGTCGAAGCCGATGCCGCCGTTTGCGACGAGATGCCGTACATCGTCAGCAACGCCGAAGTTTCCGAAGCGCTCAGGATCTCGCGACCTTCCACAAGCGCCCGCCGAAGAATCCGGCGCGCGACGCTGGGGTCGGCGGCGAATCGATCCGACCGATCCGGCGGCGTCTCCAGCAACGCGATCCGGTTCCGCTGCTGATACCAGTGCTGCATGAAAGCCCGGATCGCGTCGTTTGGCGTGTCGTAGGCGGGAATGCGCGCCGCCCGCAAGCGTCGCCGGATGGCGCGGGCATTGTCGATATCCAAATAGCAGGTCAACACGCCCAGTCGTTGGCCACCGCGCGCACGGTGCCGTTCGACGGCCTCGATCGCGGCGGCGGCACCATCAGCGGCCGCAACCAGCGCGTTTGGCGCGTGCAACATCAACACACCGTCGGTTTCCGGCGCTTCCAGCAGGATGTCCAGGACGGCGGCGAACCGGGAACGACCCGCGTCGCGACCCAGATCGAGCGGGTTGTCGGGCATGGCGCCCGGCACGATCGGGCGTAACGCCGCTTCGGTCGCGCCCGAGAACCGAGCTAGCCGCCCGCCTTCCGCCAGCAGGGTATCGGCGGCCAGCAGACCCAGTTCTCGGCTGTTGCCGACGATGGCCAGCCGGTCGCCGTTCACTGGTAGGTCGAGCGCCAGCGTCTCGACGGCCCAACACAGCTCGCGCAGCGATTGCACCCGCCACATGCCGACCCGGCGAAAAGCGGCGTCGTACACGACGTCACTCTGATGCGAGACCGGATCGCCGCCACGACCGACGCGCACCATCAGTACCGGTTTGACTCGCGCCGCCGCCCGCGCCGCTGACAGGAAGGATCGGGCGATTTCGACACCCGTTCCCGCCGCGCCCACGGGGAGCGCCTCCAGACACAGCAGGATGGCCTGGGTGTCGGGGTCGTCAGCGAATTCATCCAACAATTCGGCGAAACCGATATCGATGCCGGTGCCCAGCGCGACCATGCTGGAGACGCCGATGCCTCGGCTGGCCATCCATTCCAGCACCGGCGTCAACACCATCCCCGACTGGGCGACCAGGGCCAGATGGCCGGGCGGCGGGAAACGATGGCCGAGCGAGGCGTTGAGACCGGCGCGCGGCGCCATGAGGCCGAGACTGTCCGGGCCGAGCACACGCAGCCCGTGCGGTTTGGCCGCCGTGAGCAGGGCGGGATACGGGTCCACCGTCCTATTGGTCTTGCCCGAAACGACGCTGCTGACGATCACCGCGACCCCGGTGCCGCGCCGACCCAGCTCGGCCAGCAGCGCCGGGAGGGTGGCGGCGGGCGTGGCAAGGATCGCCAATTCCGGGGTACGCGGCAGTTCGGACAGATGCCGGAAGGCTGGCACCCCCTGCACGCGTCGATGCCGGCGGTTGACCAGGAACAGATCGCCCTTGAAGCCACCGGCCAGCACATTACGGGTCAGCGCCGCGCCCGGCGAACCGAGTCGCTCGCTGGCACCAATCAGCGCGACGGAGTCGGGTTCGAACAAATACCGTGAAAGACGGGTCGGCATCGTCGTTGCTCCTGGCCTGGATGGTTCTGGATATACGGCGCGGCCACGCGGAATGCAACACTTGCGGATGTCCATCCTGGCGAGCGGCCGGACGGCCGTGGAAACCCCATGCAATCCCGCAAGGTGAACGAGGGTTTCATCCGGGGAATATAATCGTTGCCGACAGGCATGAGCCTGTCATGACTTTTTATCCAAAATCATTCGATGAGGAGGCATGGATGAAAGCTTTACAAAATCTGCTGGTCGTCGTGGCGCTGCTGGTCGGCGGCATCATCGCGCCGGCGTTCGCCGGTGACACGGACCCGCTGTTCGTGAACATGACCACCGACGATGCTCATCGCGCCAACATGGCGATCACTTTCGGCAAGGCGCAAATGGAGCGAGGGCACCCGCTGACGGTTTTTCTGAACGATAAGGGCGTTTTCGTCGGCGCCAAGGGCAACGCCACGAAATACGACGAACCGCAAAAGAAGCTGGGCGAAATCCTGAGCAAAGGCGGCGTGGTCATCGCCTGTCCGATGTGCATGAAGCATTACGGCGTCGCGGAAGCCGACCTGCTGCCGGGCATTCAGGTGGGCAAACCCGAGCTGACCGGCGGCGCCCTGTTCAAGGATGACACGAAAACACTGACCTGGTAATTC
>DAOTGT010000005.1:40745-42773 GCA_035447285.1 Candidatus Competibacter sp. | reverse complement strand
CCGCATGACTGATATCGCCAAAGAAATCCTGCCGGTCAATCTGGAAGACGAAATGCGGCAGTCCTACCTCGATTACGCCATGAGCGTGATCGTCGGGCGGGCGTTGCCGGACGTGCGCGACGGCCTGAAACCGGTGCATCGGCGGGTGCTGTTCGCCATGAGCGAACTGGGTAACGACTGGAACAAACCGTACAAGAAATCCGCTCGCGTGGTCGGCGACGTGATTGGTAAGTACCACCCGCACGGCGATTCCGCAGTCTACGACACCATCGTGCGCATGGCGCAGCCCTTTTCCCTGCGCTACATGCTGGTGGACGGGCAGGGCAACTTCGGCAGCATCGACGGCGACGCCCCGGCCGCGATGCGCTACACCGAGGTACGCATGGCCCGCGTCGCCCACGAGCTGCTGGCCGACCTCGACAAGGAAACGGTCGATTTCGTCCCCAATTACGACGAATCGGAGCGCGAGCCGTCGGTCTTCCCGACCCGCTTGCCCAACCTGCTGGTCAACGGCTCCTCCGGCATCGCCGTCGGCATGGCCACCAACATCCCGCCGCACAACCTGACCGAAGTGGTGGATGCCTGCGTGGCGCTGATCGACGATCCGACGTTGGGCATCGCCGAACTGATGCGTCACATTCCGGGACCGGATTTCCCCACCGCCGCGCTGATCAACGGCGCCAGCGGTATCCGCGAAGCCTACGAGACCGGTCGCGGCCGAGTGCGGATGCGCGCCAGAACCGAAATCGAAACCGACGAGTTGCGCAACCGGCAGGCGATCGTCGTCACCGAGTTGCCCTATCAGGTGAACAAGGCCCGGCTGATCGAAAAAATCGCCGAGCTGGTCAAGGACCGCAAGCTGGAGGGCATCACCGAACTGCGCGACGAATCCGACAAGGACGGCTTGCGCATTTACATCGAACTGCGACGCGGCGAGGCCGCCGAGGTGGTGCTGAACAACCTGTTTCTGCACACCTCGCTGCAATGCGTGTTCGGCATCAACATGGTGGCGCTGGTCGAAGGCCAACCGCGTTTGCTCAACCTCAAGCAGATTCTGGAAGCCTTCCTGGCGCACCGCCGCGAAGTGGTGGTGCGGCGCACCGTATTCGATCTGCGCAAGGCCCGCGAGCGTGCTCACATCGTCGAAGGATTGGCGGTGGCGTTGGCCAACCTCGATCCTCTGATCGCGTTGATTCGCGCCGCCGCCGATCCCGCCGCTGCCCGCGTTGCGTTGCTGGAGCAGGTCTGGATGCCGGGTTCGGTGACCGAGCTGTTGGCCCGCTCCGGCGCGGCGGCGTCGCGGCCGGAGGATCTGCCGGCGGAATGTGGCCTGGGCGAAGCCGGCTACCGGCTGTCGCCAGCCCAGGCGCAAGCGATTCTGGATTTGCGGTTACACCGGTTGACCGGGCTGGAACAGCGCAAGCTGCTGGACGAGTATCAGGATTTGCTGTCCCGCATCCAGGATTTTCTGGAAATCCTTACCGTGCCGGAACGCTTGACGGCGGTGATTCGCGCCGAGCTGCTGGAGTTGCGTGCCCAGTACGGCGACGCCCGTCGCACCGAGATTCTGCCCGACGAGCAGAACCTGAATCTCGAAGACCTGATCAACGAAGAGGCCATGGTGGTCACGCTGTCGCACGCCGGCTACGTCAAGTCGCAGCCCTTGTCGCTGTACCGAGCGCAAAAACGCGGCGGGCGCGGCCGGGCGGCCACCACCTTCAAGGAAGAAGATTTTGTCGACAAGCTGTTTGTCGCCAGCACCCACGACACCATTCTTTGTTTCTCCAACTACGGCAAGGTGTACTGGAAGAAAGTCTACGAACTGCCGCAGGCTAGCCGGACCGCGCGCGGTCGCCCCATCGTCAACCTGTTGCCGCTGGAAGAGGGCGAGCGGATCAACGCGGTATTGGCGGTGCGCGAGTTCAGCGACGATCATGACGTGTTCTTCGCCACCGCCAACGGCACGGTCAAGAAGACACCGCTATCGGCCTATTCCCGGCCGCGTCCCAGCGGCATCATCGCGATCGA
>DAOTGT010000005.1:37262-40645 GCA_035447285.1 Candidatus Competibacter sp. | reverse complement strand
AGCCGCAATACCCAGGGCGTGAAGCTGATCAGCCTGCAAGGCGACGAGAAACTGGTCGGGGTCGAGAAAATCGAAAGCATCGGCGAGGTGGACGTCTCCGGCGACGCGCCGAGCGATGACGAAAGCGCGCCGCCAGAGGATGCCCAGGGCGAAGGCGACGAGGGGCCGGCATGAACGAAGCGGACAGCCTGCGTGCGCTGCGCGACCGCATCGATGCGCTGGACCGGCAAATCCAGACGCTGATCTCCGAGCGGGCGCGCTGCGCGCAGCAAGTGGGCGCGATCAAGCAGGCCGCTGGCGCCACCGGTAATTTTTATCGCCCCGAGCGCGAGGCGCAGGTGCTGCGCCGGGTGCTCGAAACCAATCCGGGGCCGCTGAGCAACGAAGAAATGGCCCGGCTGTTCCGCGAGATCATGTCGGCCTGTCTGGCGCTGGAAGAGCCGCTACGCATCGCCTTTCTCGGCCCGGAAGGGACCTTTACCCAGGCAGCGGCGCTCAAGCACTTCGGCAAGTCCATTCACAGCATCCCCTTGCGGGCCATCGATGAGGTGTTCCGCGAGGTCGAGGCCGGTTCCGCCGACTACGGCGTGGTGCCAGTGGAGAATTCCACCGAGGGGGTGGTCAACCATACCCTGGACATGTTCCTGCAATCGCCGCTACGAATCTGTGGCGAGGTGCAGATCCGCATCAACCATCACCTGATCACCCGCGCCGCCGAATTGCCGGCCATCCGCCGCATCTATTCCCACCGGCAGTCGCTGGCGCAATGCCGCGAATGGCTGGATGCGAATTTGCCTCGGGTCGAACAGGTCGAGGTGAGCAGCAACGGCGAGGCGGCGTTGCGGGTCCGCGACGAGGCGGACGCGGCGGCGATCGCCGGCCAGTGCGCGGCGGATATCTATCAGTTGCCGACCCTGGTTCGCAACATCGAGGATGAGCCAAACAACACCACCCGCTTCCTGATCATCGGCACCCAGCCGATCGCCCCGTCCGGCGACGACAAGACCGCCTTGCTGGTGGCCTCACTCAACCGGCCCGGCGCATTGTTCAATCTGCTGGAGCCGCTGGCCCGGAACAAGGTCAGTATGAACCGCATCGAGTCGCGGCCCTCGCGGCGCGGTATGTGGGATTATGTGTTCTTCATCGATCTGGATGGCCATGCCCAGGACGAGCCGGTTGCCAGCACGCTCACCGAACTGCGCGAGCAGGCCAGCCTGTTCCGGGTGCTGGGTTCGTATCCGAAGGGCGTGCTTTGAGGTCGCTTGGCGCGGCCGGCATTTGGTTTCCCTGGATGAAGAGAGATCGGCGTGTAGCGTCGAGATGATTTGAACGCGGCGGTGCCCCACTGCCTTGGTACGAGAAGCGATCTTCAAGCTCAAAGGAACTCATTCCCCATGTCCTGCGATTTCCTCTCCCTCGCCGCTCCCGGCGTGCGCACCCTGCAACCCTATCAGCCCGGTAAGCCGGAGAGTGAATTGCGCCGGGAATACGGTCTGAGCGACATCGTCAAGCTGGCGTCCAACGAGAATCCGCTCGGTCCCAGCCCCAAGGCCATGACCGCCGTGCGGGAAGCGCTCGGCGATCTGGCCCGTTACCCCGACGGTAACGGCTTCGAGCTAAAGGCGGCGCTGTCCGCCAAGCTCGGTATCTCCATGTCGATGCTGACGCTCGGTAACGGTTCCAACGACCTGTTGGAACTGGTGGCGCGGGCCTTTCTGACGCCGGAGCACGAGGCGATATTTTCCGAACACGCATTTGCCGTCTATCCCATCGTCACCCAGGCCATCGGCGCGACCGCGCGCGTCGCCAAGGCCAATCGGCCCGATCATGCCATGCCCCATGGTCACGATCCGGCGGCCATGCTGGCGCTGCTTGGTGAGCGGACTCGGGTGATGTTCATCGCCAATCCCAACAATCCCACCGGCACCTGGTTGAAAACGGCGGAACTGGAAGCTTTGCTGGAAGCCGTTCCCGAACGGGTCATCGTGGTGGTGGACGAGGCGTATAGCGAATACGTCGAGACCGAGGCGGGCTGTCCCAGTGCCCTGCGCTGGCTCGACCGGTTTCCCAATCTCGTCGTCACCCGCACTTTCTCCAAGGCTTACGGTTTGGCCGGATTGCGGATCGGGTATGCGGTTTCCCATCCCCAGATGGCCGATCTGTTGAACCGGGTACGCCAGCCCTTCAACGTCAATAGTCTGGCGCTGGTTGCGGCGACGGCGGCGCTGGATGATGTCGAGCACCTGGAGCGCAGCCGGGCGACCAACCGCGCCGGCATGAAGCAGTTGCAAGACGCTTGCCGGCAATGGGGTTTGAGCTGGCTGCCATCGGCCGGCAACTTCCTGTGCGTGGACCTGGGCCAGCCGGGACGGGAGGTATTCGTGGAATTGCTGAAGCGCGGCGTCATTGCCCGTCCGGTGGACAACTACGGCTTGCCCCGCCATCTGCGGATCAGCATCGGTACCGAGGCGGAAAACGCGCGCTGGATCGAGGCTATGCACGATATATTGCGAGGTTGATATGGCGACGGAGCAGCCGTTGATCCAACGCTTGTGCGTGATCGGTGTCGGTCTGATCGGAGGGTCGCTGGCCCGCGCGCTCAGGCAGGTGGGCGAAGTGGGCGAGGTGATCGGTTCCGGGCGTGGCGAGGACAATCTGCGCGCCGCCGTGCGGTTGGGCGTGATAGATCGCTATGACACCGATCCCATTCGCGCGGTGGCCGGTGCCGATGTGGTCGTCGTCGCCGTGCCGCTGGGTGCCATCGAGCCGGTATTGCGCGCCATCGTTCCGCATTTGGCCCCCGCCGCGGTGGTGACCGATGTCGGTAGTGCCAAGGGCAGCGTGGTGGCGGACGTCGAGCGGATTTACGGTCATGTCCCGCCGCATTTCGTGCCTGGCCATCCCATCGCCGGCACCGAGCAGAGTGGGGTGGAGGCGTCGTTCGCCACCCTGTTTCAAGGCCGGCGGGTGATCCTGACTCCGCTGGCGGAAACCGCCGCCGCTTCGCACCACCTGATCAGGCGGATGTGGGAGTTGACCGGCGCCGAGGTGGTGGACATGGGCGTGCGCCATCACGATGCGGTGCTGGCCGCCACCAGCCACTTGCCGCATATGCTGGCCTACACCCTGGTCGATACCCTGGCGCGACTCGACGACCGGGCGGAGATTTTTCGCTACGCCGCCGGCGGCTTCCGCGATTTCAGCCGCATTGCGTCCAGCGACCCGAAAATGTGGCACGATATCTGTGTGGCCAACCGGGAGCAATTGCTGGAGATGATCGCGCTGTTCAGCACCGATCTGGCGCGGTTGGCCGAGGCGATCCGCGCCGACGACCGCGCCGCTGTTCTCGCCATGTTCCAGCGGGCCAAGCGCGCCCGCGATAA
>DAOTGT010000005.1:31606-37162 GCA_035447285.1 Candidatus Competibacter sp. | reverse complement strand
TCAATCCGACCCGCACCGGGGTGATCGACATCCTGCGCCTGATGGGGGCCGATATCGAGGTGTTGAACCCACGACTGGCCGGCGGCGAGCCGGTGGCCGATCTGCGAGTGCGCCACGCACCGTTGCATGGCATCCAAATCCCCGAGGATTTGGTCCCGTTGGCCATCGACGAATTTCCCGCATTGTTTATCGCCGCCGCCTGCGCCGAGGGCATCACCGTGCTGACCGGCGCCGAGGAGTTGCGGGTCAAGGAAAGCGACCGGATTCAAGTGATGGCCGACGGTCTGATGGCACTGGGCATCGCCGCTGGGCCGACCACGGACGGCATCGTCATTCGGGGTGGCACGCTGTCTGGAGGCACGGTCGACAGCCATGGCGACCACCGTATCGCCATGAGTTTTGCCATGGCCGCGCTGCGATCCCGCGATCCGGTTTCAATCCGCGATTGCGCCAATGTCAACACTTCCTTTCCCGATTTTGTGGCTTTGGCGCGCATCGCCGGTCTGAATCTGGCGGAGCGGGAGGCGACATGAGCGACGAAGTGCCGGTCATCGCCATCGATGGGCCGAGCGGGGTTGGCAAGGGTACGCTCTGCCAATGGTTGGCGGCACGATTGGGCTGGCATCTGCTCGACAGCGGCGCGTTGTATCGATTGACCGCGCTGGCGGCGCAGCGCCGGGGCCTACCGTTGGAGGACGAAGCCCGGGTGGCGGCGGTGGCTGTCGCGCTGGATGCGGTTTTCGTGGCTGACGTTGCGGGTACTTCACGGGTATTGCTGGACGGTGTGGAAGTGGGAGGCATCCTGCGCGGTGAAGCCGCCGGTAATGCCGCGTCCCGGATAGCGGCGCTGCCGGCGGTGCGCGTCGCGTTGTTGCAACGGCAACGGGATTTCCGCCGCCTCCCCGGTCTGATCGCCGACGGCCGGGATATGGGTACGGTGGTGTTTCCGCAAGCCGGACTCAAGCTATTCCTGAACGCCAGTGCCGAGGAGCGCGCCCGCCGACGGTATAAGCAGTTGATTGAAAAAGGCATGGATGCTAACCTTGCCGGCCTTATCAAGGAGATCGCCGAACGCGACGCTCGCGATGCCCAACGTGCGGTGGCGCCGCTCCGGCCCGCCACCGATGCGGAAATGCTGGATACCACCCGATTGAGTGTGGCGGAAGTTTGCGAGTGGGCGCTGGCGCTCGCAGTTCACCGACTGGCGGTAACGGTAATCCCCTAGGGTTCCGGTCTTTACGTCGGCGGCGCCCTTGGCTACGCTTTGGCATTACCGAATTGACTGAGCGCCGGGACTGGGCGCTCTGGGTGCAAACCCTGAAGGTTTCCGCTGTGGCGGAAGCGCAGTCACTTGAAGCCGGTTCGGGTGCCCCGTCGCCGAACCTCATGCAAACCAACCCGTGGCGGCTCGTGCCGCCGGTTTTTGAGCTATAACCCATGACCGAAAGTTTTGCCGAACTGTTTGAACAGAGCCTGGTCGATAAGCAGATGCAGCCCGGCGCCATTGTCCAGGGATTGGTGGTGGAAATCCGGGCGGATACCGTGGTGGTTAACGCTGGCCTGAAATCGGAAGGACTGATTCCGCTCGAACAGTTTTACAACGAGGAGGGCGTGCTCGAAATCAAAGTCGGAGACGAGGTCGAGGTCGCTTTGGACGCCCTTGAGGACGGCTTCGGAGAAACCCGGCTCTCTCGCGAAAAAGCTAAGCGCGCCCGTGTCTGGAGTGCCCTGGAAAAGGCATTCGAAGGCGAGGAAATCATCAAGGGTCTGATCAGCGGCAAGGTCAAGGGTGGTTTCACCGTGGATATCGGTGAGATCCGCGCTTTTCTGCCCGGCTCGCTGGTGGATGTGCGGCCAGTGCGGGACGCCGCCTATCTGGAGGGTAAGGAGCAAGAGTTCAAGGTCATCAAGCTGGACCGTCGCCGCAATAACGTGGTGGTTTCGCGCCGAGCGGTGGTGGAGCAGGAATACAGCGCCGAACGCGAAGCGCTGCTGCAGAATCTGCAGGAAGGTCAGATCGTCGAGGGCGTGGTCAAGAATCTCACCGACTATGGCGCCTTCCTCGACCTTGGCGGTATCGATGGCCTGTTGCACATCACCGACATGGCTTGGCGACGGGTCAAGCATCCTTCCGAGGTGGTGGCTGTCGGCGATCACATCCAGGTCAAGGTGCTCAAGTTCGACCGCGAGCGCAACCGCGTTTCACTGGGTCTCAAGCAGTTGGGCGACGATCCCTGGATTGCATTGGCCCGCCGTTATCCGGTTGGGACGCGGGTATTCGGCAAGGTAACCAACATCGCCGACTACGGTTGCTTCGTGGAGATCGAAGAAGGCGTCGAAGGCCTAGTCCATGTCTCCGAGATGGACTGGACCAACAAGAACGTGAACCCGAACAAGGTGGTGGCGCTGGGCGATGAAGTCGAGGTGATGGTGCTCGACATCGACGAAGACCGTCGCCGCATCTCGTTGGGCATGAAGCAGTGCCAGCAGAACCCTTGGGAAGAGTTCGACCAAGGCCATGCCAAAGGCGATCGCGTTTCCGGCAAGATCAAATCGATTACCGATTTCGGTATTTTCATCGGTCTGGACGGTGGCATCGACGGTCTCGTGCATCTATCGGACATTTCCTGGAATATGCCCGGTGAGGAAGCGGTACGTCAGTACAAGAAGGGCCAGGAAGTCGAGGCAGTGGTGCTGGCGGTCGATCCCGAGCGCGAGCGCATCTCGCTGGGTATCAAGCAGCTCGACAAAGATCCATTCTCCAATTTTGTCGCCGATCATCCCAAGGGCAGCGTGATCATGGGCCGCGTGGTTTCGGTGGATTCCAAGGGGGCCATGGTTGATCTGGGCAACGGTGTCGAGGGGACGCTGCGTGCTTCCGAACTGTCACGCGAGCGGGTTGACGATGCCCGATCACTGTTGAAGGAAGGCGAGGAAATCGAGGCGAAATTCATCGGCGTCGATCGCAAGAATCGCACCATTACCTTGTCGATCAAGGCCAAGGATATGGCGGAGGAAGCGGAAGTCATGCAGGACTACAGCCGAAAATCCAGTACTGGCGCGACCTTGGGGGATATTTTCAAGGAGCAGATGGGCGCGCAAGACGAATAAGGCCTGTAGCAATTTCCTCCCTCCCGCAAGGGAGGGAGATGTGGGTATTTTTCGATGGGGGACTTCATGACGAAATCGGAGTTAATCGAAATTCTCGCGCGCAAACGCGGCGATGTTCCCTATAAGGATGTGGAACAGGCGGTCAAGACCATGTTGGAGCAGATGAGCGAATCGCTAGCGGGTGGCGAGCGGATCGAAATTCGTGGCTTTGGGAGTTTTTCGCTGCATTTTCGCCCCCCACGGATCGGCCGAAACCCTAAGACCGGTGATGCCGTGACGCTGACCGGCAAATATGTGCCACACTTCAAACCGGGTAAGGAGTTGCGCGAACGAGTCAACGACTACCACGCTTATCATGACGGTGGCGATGGGTTTTTGTAATATTTCCATCAATCCGGCAGGTGGTCGGCTGTCATTGGCCGTTCAAAAACCCACGGTATAGAGTGGGTTTTTTGTTGAGAGTCTGGAAGAATGCTCAAAAATCAATAGGCTTTTTCGTTCTATCGATTTCAAGCCGCTCAGGCGGTGGGGGAAGCTGATGTTCTGGATCAAATTCATTCTGATTGCCGCCATTCTGCTGGTCGTATTGCTGTTGGGAGTAGAATTTTCCACGCTCAATGCCAATGACGTGACCGTCAAATACCTGTTAGGCGAGGGTGAGGTCAAGGTGTCGCTGGCGCTGGTGGTGGTGTACGCTTTCGCCGCCGGCGTATTGGTGACCGCGCTGATCGGAGCCTTCGTCGTATTACCCTTGCGCTGGCAAGTGGCCCGGTTGCGTCAGGCTGTATCCGGTAAGGAGCAGGAAATCAACTTGTTGGTCAGGAAAGCAGGCCGGGAAATGCGTTGAGCGATCGGCGCTGCTTCGCTGGGCCATGATGGAATTACTGTGGCTGCTGTTGCCCATTGCCGCTGCCTCTGGCTGGTGGGTGGCTCGGCGCGACCACGCGCGGCGGAGCGATGCAACCGTGCGCAGCACCGAGTATTTCAAGGGTTTGAATTACCTGATCGACGATAAGCCAGATCAAGCCATCGAAGTTTTTACCCGCATGGCCGATGTGGATCAGGATACCGCCGAAACGCACTTGGCTTTGGGGAACCTGTTCCGCCGTCGCGGTGAAGTAGATCGGGCGATCCATATCCACAGTAGCCTGATCGCACGAACCAACCTGACCGACGATCAGCGCCGCCGGGCCATGCTGGAACTGGGCGAGGATTATTTGCGCGCCGGCTTGTTCGATCGGGCCGAGGCCTTGTTTCAGGAGTTGGTGAACCAGCCCGATCACATGGAAGTGGCGCTGTCCCGCCTGATCCACATCCTGCAGCAGGAAAAGGACTGGCGCCAGGCGATTGTCTATTGCGATCGGCTGGAGCGGATCGGTGGTGAATCCAGGCGGCGGCAGACCGCGCATTTCTGCTGTGAACTGGCTGAGGAAGCAAACTCGCGCAACGAACTTGCCGAAGTCAAAATGTGGTTGCTCGACGCGCTGGTCCGCGATCCGGATTGCACTCGGGCCAACCTGCTGTTGGGCAATCTGGCGATGTGCGCGGGCGACCATCAGGCAGCGATCCTGGCTTTTCAGGCGGTGGAGCGGCAAGATCGCGGCTATTTTCCGGAAGTGATCGCGCCTCTCGGCCAGTGCTACGGTACGCTGGGCCATCTCGATCAATGGTTGACCTACCTGCATGATGTCCAGCAACGGGACCACGGCGGACGGATCACGGATGCGTTGGCAGAATGGTTGCTGCGACAGGAAGGCGAGGCGGCGGCGCTGCGGTTTCTCGAACGCGAATTACGGGAGTATCCGACCCTGCTCGGACTGCGCCGGCTGGTCGAGATTAAGTTGGGGCGGGGCGAGGGCGCGGAATACGCCGACTTGAAAGCCTTGCACTGTATCAGCACGCAGATGCTCAACAATGCCGCTCGTTATCGCTGCGATAACTGCGGCTTCGTCGTCAAATCCCTGCACTGGTGTTGCCCCAGTTGCCTGCAGTGGAGCACGATCAAGCCGATACCCGACCTGGTGATGAAGACCAGTGCTTAGCAGATCTCATCGTGATGGTACAAACCGCCAAGTTTTTGCCGGTTAAACACGCACTTTTGCATCATTTCCAGCGTTTTTTGTCTCAACAAGCCCCATCCAAGTTGCATTCGTATTTTTATTGGCTAAGTTATGAGTACTGGTGCGGGTGCACCAGCAGGACACTGTCTCCAATTTCATACTTTGGGAGGATGCTGATGAGATTGATAAATGTGATCTTTGGTTTGTTGCTGGCGTTCTGTTCCGCAGTGGCGTTCGCGCAAGCGATCGATATCAATACGGCGACCGCCGCGCAGTTGGAGGCGTTGAAGGGGATTGGCCCGAAGAAAGCAGCCGAAATTGTGAAGTATCGGGAGGCCAACGGTCCCTTCAAGTCCGTGGAGGATTTGAGTAAGGTGTCCGGCGT
>DAOTGT010000005.1:0-31506 GCA_035447285.1 Candidatus Competibacter sp. | reverse complement strand
ACGTGCCCAAGGCCGCCGTGCCGTCGACGCCGAAGATGCCCGACGTGCCCAAGGCTGCCGTACCAGCCGTGCCGGTTGAGCCAGCCAAGCAGTGATCATCGCGCGGTCGTAAATTTATCGAGAAGTTGCATTGGCCGCCTCTTGGGCGGCCAAAGTCCTATAATGGCGCGTTTCCCGGCAGCCGCCGCAACTCATGATCGGGATCGTGTTCATGTTTCGTCCCCTGGAATTGTTCATTGGCTTGCGCTACACCCGCGCCAAGCGTCGCAATCACTTTATTTCCTTCATTTCCCTAACTTCGATGCTAGGCATTGCCTTGGGGATTACCGCCCTGATCACTGTGTTGTCGGTGATGAATGGGTTTCAGCAGGAGCTGCGCGGACGCATTCTGGCCATGACCGCCCATGCCACGATCAGTCGCTGGAGCGGGCCGCTGGAAAATTGGCGAGCAGTGCGGGAGCAGGCACTGCAAAATCCCGAGGTCCAGGGCGGAGCCCCGTTTATCCGCGGCGAGGCGATGCTGAATAACGCCTCGCTGGTCAGCGGCGCGTTGATCCAAGGGATTCTGCCGGACGAGGAGCAACAGGTTTCCGATATCGACGGCAAGATGGTGCAAGGTTCGCTGGACGATCTGCGCCCCGGCGGTTTCGGCATCATTCTCGGTAAGGAACTGGCCAATGCCCTGGGGTTGATGGTGGGCGACAAAGTGACGGTTATTACCCCGCAAGCCACCGTGACCCCGGCCGGAGTATTACCCCGGCTCAAGCGTTTCAATGTGGTTGGGATCTTCAAGGCCGGCATGTACGAGTACGACCGTGGGTTGGCGTTGGTGCATGTCGCGGATGCCGGCAAGCTATTTCAGTACCCAGATGGGGCAGTCAACGGCGTGCGCTTGAAGTTGCGCGATCTGTTTCAGGCACCGCGATTGGCCCGCCAGCTCGCCGCGCGGTTACCGGACGGCTATCTGGCCCGCGACTGGACTCAGGATCATGCCAGTTTTTTTCGGGCGGTGCAGATCGAAAAAACCGCGATGTTCGTGATCTTGACCCTGATCGTGGCGGTGGCGGCCTTCAATATCGTATCTGCCTTGGTGATGGTGGTGACCGACAAACAGGCTGATATCGCCATCTTGCGCACACTGGGCGCAACGCCGCTCAGCATCATGGGCATCTTCATTGTGCAAGGCATTACCATTGGGCTGGTCGGCACCCTGCTGGGTTTGGCTGGTGGAGTAGCGTTGGCGACCCATGTCGATGTCGTGGTGCCTTTTATCGAGCGGCTATTCGGGGTCAAATTTCTGGCCCCGGACGTGTATCTGATCAGCGACTTACCCTCGCAGGTGCAATGGGGCGATGTCACGACCATCGGTCTGGTGGCGTTCGGATTGGCGACGCTGGCGACGCTGTATCCCGCTTGGCGCGCGGCGCGGACCCAGCCAGCGGAGGCGCTGCGTTATGAATGAGGCCAAGACGATGGAAGCGGCGAACGATGGAACGGTGGTGTTGGAATGCCGCCAGTTGGCGAAGGCGTTCCGGCAGGGCAGCGAGCGCTTGGAAGTGTTGCGGGAAGTCGATTTTCAGATTCGGCGCGGCGAACGGCTGGCCATCGTCGGAAGTTCCGGTTCGGGTAAGAGCACGCTGCTGCACCTGTTGGGTGGTCTGGATACCCCAACCGCAGGTTCGGTGTGGGTGGCGGGCCGGGAACTGAGCCGGCTGGGCGATGCCAACCGGGGGCGGTTGCGCAATCGTTGGTTGGGATTCGTCTATCAATTCCACCATCTGTTGTCGGAGTTCACGGCCTTGGAGAATGTGGCGATGCCCTTGCTGATTCGCGGCGAGGCATCAGCCGAGGCAGCGAGACGGGCGGCGGAGTTGCTGGAGCGGGTCGGGCTGGGCCAGCGATTGCGGCACAAGCCGGGCGAACTGTCGGGCGGCGAGCGCCAGCGGGCGGCGGTGGCGCGGGCCTTGATCACCGGGCCAGCCTGTGTGCTGGCCGACGAACCGACCGGTAATCTCGACCGGCATAGCGCCGAACAGGTATTCGAGCTGATGCTCGAACTGAACCGTGATCTCGGCACCAGTTTCGTGGTGGTCACCCACGACCCGGTGTTAGCGACCCGCATGGATGCAGTGTTGCGGTTGACGGATGGCGTGTTGGCGCGAGAGTGCTGAGACGACGATGATTGCTCATGCGCCTGGGAGCCGTCGCTTTTTTGCTGGGGATTCTGGTCTTGCAGGCGCTGCCGGAACTACCGGGCCGCATTTGGATCTTGGGGTTGCCCGGTGTGCTGGCGGTGCTGGCGTTCGTGCCCCGCTGGCGGCTGCCGGCATGGAGCGCGGCCGGGTTTCTGTGGGCGCTGTGGTTGGCGCCGCCGCCTGCTCCGCTACCGACGGAACTGGAGGGCGTCGATATGTGGGTGGAAGGTTGGATCGCCGCCATCCCCGACCGTGGAGGACGCAGCACCCGTTTTGAGTTTGTGGTCGGCCGGGCGCTGGCGCGGGGCGAGGAATCCGCCACCTTGGTCGGCCAACGCTTGCGGCTGTCGTGGTGGAGCGACTCCACCGGCATCGAAAATGCGGCGAAAACGATTCCTTCCTTACGGGTTGGCGACCGCTGGGGCTTCGCGGTACGACTAAAGCGACCGCATGGCCTGCTCAATCCGGGCGGTTTCGACCATGAGCGTTGGTTGTACGCCAGAGGCATCGTCGCCACGGGCGGCATCCGTTCCTATCCGATGCCCCGTTTACTGGCCGAAGCCGAACGCTATCCCTTGGATCGGTACCGCCAGCAGGTAGCCGAAGCCTTCGACCGCCTGCTGCCCGGTAACCCGCAAACCGGGGTATTGACCGCGCTGGCGGTGGGCGAGCAGGGCGGCATCACGCCTTGGCAATGGGATGTATTCAACCGCACCGGCGTCGGCCATCTGATGTCCATTTCCGGTTCGCACATTGGTCTGATTGCCAGCATGATGTTCGCGCTGGCCTGGGGATTCTGGAGTCGCATTCCGGCGCTGGCCCTGCGCTGGCCGGCCGCGCGGGCGGCGGCGCTGGTTGCCTTGGTTGGAGCGGGTGGCTACGCGCTGCTGTCCGGTCTGTCGGTGCCGGCGCAACGCGCTTTCCTCATGTTGGCGGTGGCGATGACCGCGTTGTTTTTCCTGCGAGCCGCCGCGTCCAGCCATATTCTGGCCTTGGCGCTGCTGACGGTGTTGATCATTGATCCGAAAGCGCCTTTGCTGGTGGGGTTCTGGTTGTCGTTCGGCGCGGTGGCGGCGATTCTCTACAGCGTCGGTGGGCGCTGGCGCGCGCGCCGACCGCTTGGCCAGACGATCGATTTGCAGTTGAGCATCACCTTGGCCTTGTTGCCGCTGTTATTGCTGTTTTTCCAGCGGTTCCCGCTACTTTCACCACTGGCCAACCTGATCGCCATTCCCTGGGTGGGCTGTACGGTACTGCCGTTGACTTTGCTGGCGGTCTTGGCTGGCTGGATCGGTCCCGCTGTGCAGGCCCCGTTGCTGGAAGGCGCGGCGCTGACCATGGAAGGGCTTTGGCGGATTCTGCTCTGGCTGGATCGGTGGCCGGGCATGGTGTGGTACAGGCCGGAGCCGCCCTTGTGGGCGCTGGTGTTCGCCCTGCCGGGTGTGGCGCTACTGTTGGGGCCTCGCGGCCTGCCGGGTCGCTGGCTGGGGCTGCTGCTGTGTCTGCCCCTGTTGTGGCCACCCGCCGCCACGCCGCCCTCTGGCGGGGTGTGGTTTACCCTGTTGGATGTGGGACCGGGGCTGGCGGCGGTGGTGCGGACCCAGCATCATGTACTGGTTTACGACACCGGGCCGCGATTGGGAGAAACGCTGGATGCCGGTCGGGCTGTGATCGCGCCCTTTCTACGCCAGCAAGGGGTGATTAAGCTGGATATGCTGATCGTCAGTCATGCCGACAAGCAGCATACCGGTGGCGTGCGCTCGTTGCGGGAGCAGATGCCGGTCGGGCGTATTCTAACCTCATCGCTGGAACAGACGCCGATCGATGGCGCTGAGCTCTGTCGGGTGGGTCAGGACTGGGAATGGGACGGCGTGCGGTTTCGACTGTTGCATCCACCCGCGACGGGATTCGTTGATGATGAAGCCTCCTGTGTACTCCAGGTGATCGGATCGGCCGGTCGCGTATTATTGCCGGGAGATATCGAAACCCGCGCCGAGACTGCCCTGACCGCGATCCACGGCGCCGAGCTGGTTGCCGAGGTGCTGGTCGCGCCGCATCAGGGCCGGCGCAATCTGTCGGTGCCCGCGTTTCTGGCGGCGGTGCAACCACGCTACATCTTGTTTTCGACCGGTTATCGCAACCGGTTCGGTTATCCCCGTCCAGAAACCGTGGCCCGCTATCGGGCGACTGGCGCCACGTTGCTCGATGCTTCCCACGAAGGGGCACTCACCTTCCGGCTGGAGCCGGGTCGGCCATTGGCGCTGGAGCGATACCGACGCGACCACCGTCGCTACTGGACCGCGCCCTGACTGGGGCGAGCCCGCGACAAATCCGCTAAATCCAGTATGATTGAACGCCCACTACGAGATTGGGACAAAGTGACGATGCAAAGCGGGATGGAGAGGATGGCATGCCTGAATTGATCAAGGCCGGCGGTTGGCTGATCGTGCCGATTCTGGTTTGCTCGTTGGTGGCGGCGATCATCATCTTCGAGCGCCTGCTGGCGCTGCGGCGGGCACGGGTGCTGCCAGGGCGATTGATGACGATTCTCCAGCATTGGATGGAACTTGGTGCGATCGACCAGCGGGAAATGCAAACGTTGCCGCTGGCTTCGCCGCTGGGCCGGATCGTGGCGGCGGGTTTGGCCAATCGCGGCCGTCCCCGCGAAGTGCTGCGGGAGCGGATCGAAGACACCGGTCGCCATGTGGTGCATGAGTTGGAGCGGTTTCTCAACACCTTGGGCACCATCGCCGCCATCAGTCCGCTGTTGGGTCTATTGGGCACCGTGGCTGGCATGATCAAGATCTTTCAGGTGGTTTCCGTGCAGGGCAACAGCAATTTCAGCCTGCTGTCGATAGGGATTGCCGAGGCGCTGGTGACGACCGCCGCCGGGCTGACCGTCGCTATCCCCAGCTTGTTGTTCTACCGCTATTTCCAGGGTCGCGTGGACGAACTGGTGGTGCGCATGGAGCAGGAGACCCTGCAATTGATCGACTTGCTGGATAGTGGGACAGAAGCCAGGGAGCAGCAGCCATGAATCTGCGCCCCCGCCGCCGCGACGATCCTGAACTCAATCTGGTGCCGATGATCGACGTGGTGTTGGTGCTGTTGATTTTTTTCATGATCGCCACCAGCCTGCGGCACGAGTCGGAACTGGAAATCCGGTTGCCGGAGGCATCATCGGGCAAATCGTTGCCGGACAGTCTGGCGTCGCTGGAAGTGAGCATCGATGCGGCGGGCCATTATTCCATCCATGGCATCGAGGGGCGGCTGCTGGATCCGACGACCGATGTGGCGATATTGCGGGAAGGGCTGCTGAAAGCCTCCGGCGGGCGGGAGCTGCCATTGAAAATCAGCGCCGATGGCCAAACCCCGCACCAGGCGGTGGTGACGGTGCTGGAAGTCGCCGGCCAACTGGGTTTGAGGCAGGTGGATATCGCCACTATGAACGCCGCGCCCACCACCGCGCCACCACCGTCCGCCACCAACTCGTCGCCGACGCCCTGACCATGAACTGGTTGGATCGCCATGGTTATTCCCTGAATCTGGTCGCCGTGTTGTTGTGGCCGCTCAGCTTGTTGTTCGGGGTGGCGGTGCGCGGGCGGCGACTGTTGTACAAGCACGGTCTCCTGCACAGCGAAGCGGTCGGCGCACCGGTGGTTGTGGTGGGCAACATCAGCGTCGGTGGCACCGGCAAAACGCCATTGGTGGCCCGCTTGGTGGAACTGCTGCGGGAAACCGGCTACAAACCCGGCATCGTCAGTCGCGGCTACGGTGGTCAGTCCGCCGAATGGCCGCGCCACGTCACGGTCGACAGCGACCCGAACCAGGTGGGCGACGAGCCGGTCATGCTGGCTCGGCGCTGCCGGTGTCCGATCGTGGTCGATCCCGACCGGGTTGCGGCGGCACGGGTTCTGCTCGAAACCTACGATTGCAATGTGGTCCTGAGCGATGATGGTTTGCAGCATTATCGATTGAGGCGCGATATCGAAATCGCCGTGATCTGCGGGTCTCGCCGGCTGGGCAACGAAGCTTGTCTGCCCGCCGGACCGCTGCGAGAACCACCCTCCCGCTTGCGCGAGGTCGATTTCGTGATTGGCAACGGCGCGGCCCGCAGTGGGGAATATCTGATGTCGCTGCGCGGCGAAACCGCAGTGAACCTCAACGATCCCTGTGTCAGCAGCGCGCTGGCCGGATTCCGGCACGGCACCGTCCATGCGGTGGCCGGCATCGGCGATCCGGGGCGGTTTTTCGATCACTTACGACACGCCCGGTTACGGCTGATCGAGCATCCGTTTCCGGATCATCATCGCTTCAAGCCCGAGGACATTCATTTCCGACAGGATTTACCGGTTCTGATGACCGAGAAGGATGCCATCAAGTGTTGGGCTTTCGCGGGGGAGGGGTGTTGGTGTGTGCCGGTCGATGCGTGGCTCGATCCAGATTTCGAGGAGCATTTTCTCAAACGGCTGGCGGCGATCGCCCTGGCCAAGGGCATACGACGCGAACGAGGAAAACCGGGCCGTGGGGCTGGCACGCATCCCCAGCCCGATGTTCCCCGAGAATGAGGTAAACGAGATGGATAAGAAACTGCTGGACATTCTGGTTTGCCCGGTCAGCAAGGCACCGTTGACCTACGATAAGGCGCGGCAGGAATTGATCTGTTGGGAGAGTCGGCTGGCCTATCCTATTCGCGACGGCATTCCGGTCATGCTGGAGGCCGAGGCGCGACGGCTGGCGGATGAAGAGGTCGATCCGAGTGCGTGAGAGCAGTCCCCGGTTTCGAGTGGCGATTCCGGCCCGTTACGCCTCGACTCGTCTGCCGGGCAAGCCGCTACGGTTGCTGGCCGGACAGCCGCTGCTCCAACATGTTTACCGACGAGCCTTGGCTAGCGGCGCCCTGGAAGTGGTGATCGCCACCGACGACTCCCGCATCCGCGAGGTGGCCGAGGGGTTCGGCGCGGCGGTGTGCATGACCGCGCCCGAACATCCGTCCGGCACCGATCGACTGGCGGAAGTGGCGGATCGGCGCGGTTGGCCGGACGACGATATCATCGTCAACCTGCAGGGCGACGAACCGCAGATGCCGGCCGCGCTGGTCCGACAGGTGGCGGCGGCGCTGGAGGCGCGTCCCGAAGCCGGCATCGCCACGGCCTGTACCCGGATCCGGCGACTGGAGGAGGTGTTCGACCCGAACGTGGTCAAGGTGGTGCGGGACGCGTTGGGCGATGCATCGTACTTCAGCCGCGCGCCGATTCCCTGGCATCGCGAGGCGTTTGCGAGCGGTGAGAGCGGCTTGACCGAACTGCCGGACGATGGCGCCGTTTATTACCGCCATATCGGGATTTACGCCTACCGGGCGGCGGTGCTGCGCCGTTATCCCCGCCTGGTACCGGCGCCGACCGAGCGGGCCGAGTCGCTGGAACAGTTGCGTGCCCTGTGGCACGGTATCCGCATCCATGTTGTCGAGGCTGTCGAAGCTCCGCCGCCCGGAATCGACACCGAGGCCGACTTGGCGCGAGTGGTGGCGGAGTTGGAGCGCTCAGAGCAACAGGTCGAACCCGGCCAGTTCGGGTAAGTCAGGATTGAGGCGGTCGCGACCGGCATCCAATAAGGCAACGGTGAAGGTTTGCGGTGCCCAGCCGCTGGCATTACCGTATTGATTGGTTTGCAGAATCTTGCGGTCCTGACGGTCGCGCAACACCAACGCCGGCTCCTCGCTCAGGATCTCGATGACCTGATGGGGGCGGCCTTGGTAATGCAGGATCTGACCGAGCAATTTTTGCAGTTTTTCGGGATCAATCCGTGGCATGGACGGCGGCCAAGGTGATGAAATTCAAATTCATGCAAGCGGTGCGCGCGATGTTCGGCTCTCCGCGACGGTTGGAAGTAGCGAGGTCGAAGGCGATGGTTAAGGTGTTGTTCGTGTGCATGGGTAATATTTGTCGCTCTCCGATGGCGGAGGGGGTCTTCCGGCGCATGCTGGAAGGGGCTGGCTTGGTCGAACAGGTTTATGTCGATTCGGCCGGCACCCATTCCTACCATATTGGCACGCCGCCCGATAGCCGCAGCCAAGCCACGGCGCTGAGCCGGGGCGTGGATTTGCGCGACATCCGCGCCAGGCGGGTGGCGGCGGCCGATTTTGTCGAGTTTGATTACCTGCTGGCGATGGATCGCGCGAATTACCAGGATCTGCTGGCCGCGTGCCAGGACGCGGAGCTGCGGTCCCGCATTCGCTTGTTCATGGACTTCGCCCCCGCCTTGCCGGAGCGGGAAGTGCCGGACCCCTATTACGGTGGTCCGACCGGCTTCGAACGGGTCATGGATCTGGTTGAGGAAGGCGCCCAGGGCTTGCTGCTTCATTTGCGCGAACGCTATCGAATTTGAGCGGCGGTAGCCAAGCGTTGGTTCGGCAAAGCGGGGCTGTCGATCAGCCCCGCTTTTTTCGTCGTCGATCAGGAGGCCGGTTTCCGATCGGTATCGTCGGATTCCGACGGTGGCGAATCGGTCGATCCAATGGATTGCGGCTCGTTCGGGGTGGATTCCGTCTGTCCGGTGTCATCGGTCGCGGCAAGCGTTGCCACCACGACTTCGCCCTCGACCTCGACCGAAATCGTGTTTTCTTGGAAAGGCGCGGCGGCGACCGGCTCGCGTTCCGGCATGGAAGGGGCAGCTTCCGCTTGAGTCGTCGTTTCCGGCGCTTCGGGTTCGAACTCCGCGGCGATCGGCTGGGGCGAAGTAGCCGGCACGTCCTCGGCGGCGGTCGCGGTTGCAACTGAGGGAGGCGTCGTGTCGGGCTCAGGAGGGCAGGGCTCGGGAGCTTCGGTCGAAGACGTCGTTGCATCCTCGGTGCTGGGCGCGGTGGCGGCTTCGCTTTCGGTGGCGGCCGGTGCACTCACGGCACATTCGATTTCGCTGGTGGTGGTCTCCACCTCCACGGCAGTGGGCGCTGGCTGGTCCGTCGCCACTTCACTGAAAACCGCTGGAGTGAGCGGTTCGAGCGGAGTCGGTACGGAATCGGGAATGGCCGATACCGCCGCCGTTTCCATCGAGGTGGCCGCTGGTTCGGAAGTTTCGATCTGTTTGGCCGAGGGTGGCGGTGGTTCCGTCATCGGCGGTTCGGCCTGTGTCGGAGACGAGGCCGTTTCGTGATCGTTTCCTGGCTGTTCCATCTCTTCCTCGGCCACTGGATATTCCATGAGTAGAGACGGTGGAGGGATCAATACTTCTTCGGGTGTGGATGTCGCCGTCGGCGGCACAGCACCTGTGGGGCGGGTCTTGACGACGGCGGTGGCTCCCTGTGGCAAGCGGGGGCGGCCGCTGCGGATGCGCCGTTGCGGTGTGGCTGAGGGTGCCTCGGTGGGCGCGGCGGCGGTTCCGCCCGCGTCGTGCGATTCCGTGCCGCCTGAGCCGGACGCGGTCGCTTGATCGAACTCATCGGGTTCGCCGCCGGAATCGACGCTGGTCGGGGTCGCGTCCGCTGGGGTTGCCGTTTCGCCGCGCCGCCGCCGCCGGCCGCCGCGTCGGCCGCGGCGATTGCGCGCACCGGAACTTTCCTCTTCGGTTTCAGGGCCGATGATCTGCTCGCCAGCCGGTTCGCCGGGAAGGGCGGGCACCGAGGCTTCGGCATCGAGGCTGGGTTTTGGTCGTAAATCCTCGGCCGGTGGCGCGATGACGGTGGGAGGCGTCGCGGAAACGGTCGGGGCGCCATTGTTCCCGTTGGCGGCGGTTTCCACGGTGGGCTCCGTCTCGGGCCGCCGATGGGTACGGTCGCGGCGCTGCCGTTCCGGCTTGGCGGGACGGGTTCCCCCCGGTCGACTGGTTCGTTCTGGCTGGGCTTGCTGTTGTGGAGCCTGCTGGAAGAGGTTGCTCCATAGCCAGCGGAAGAAGCTCGGGCTCACTTCAGGCTTGGGTGTCGGCGCGGGTGGGGGAAGCGGAGCCGGCGTGGTCGGCGCGACGCCCTTGACCGCCGGTTCCTCGTCCGAACTCCGCGCCGCCGTGCCCGCCGCCGGCTCGAATTGTTCCTCGAAGTCTTCGGCCAGGGTGTACGACAACAACTGAGCTTCCGACAGTTCGTCCACCCGCAGCCGATTGAGCTTGAAGTGCGGGGTTTCCAGCGATTCGTTCGGTATCAGCATGACGCCGACCCGATGGCGCTGTTCGATGGCGCGGATCGCCTCGCGTTTTTCGTTAAGCAGGAAGGTGGCGACCTTGACCGGCAACTGAACCACGACCCGGCCGGTCTTGTCCTTCATCGCTTCTTCCTGAATCAGCCGCAGCACGCTGAGCGCCAGCGAATCGATGTTGCGGATGGTGCCTTGGCCGTTGCAGCGCGGGCAAATCATGTGACTGGCTTCATCCAGCGACGGGCTCAACCGCTGCCGCGACATTTCCAGTAAGCCAAACCGGGAAATCCGGCCGACCTGTACGCGGGCGCGATCCATTTTCAAGGCTTCGCGCAGCCGGGTTTCCACCTCGCGCTGGTTGCGGGCGATGTTCATGTCGATGAAATCGATGACGATCAAACCGCCCAGATCGCGCAGCCGCAATTGCCGGGTGATTTCCTCGGCGGCTTCCAGATTGGTGGTGAGCGCCGTTTCCTCGATATCGGCGCCCCGGGTGGCGCGGGCCGAATTGATGTCGATGGACACCAACGCCTCGGTGTAGTCGATGACGATCCCACCGCCCGAGGGTAGACTGACCTCGCGCAGGTAAGCGGTTTCGATCTGCGATTCGATCTGGTAGCGGGTGAACAGGGGCACGTTGTCCTGATACAGCTTGAGCTTGTTCAGGTTGTGCGGCATCACCTGTTGCATGAAATCCTGTGCCTGGCGGTGGACGGTGGGGTTGTCCACCAGGATCTCGCCGATGTCGGCGCGCAGGTAATCGCGCAAGGCACGGATGATGATGTTGCTTTCCTGATAGATCAGGAACGGGGCTTTTTTCTGGGAGGACGCGGTTTCGATCGCTTGCCACAGGTGCAGCAGGTAATCCAGATCCCACTGCAGTTCTTCCTGTGAGCGGCCCACGCCGGCGGTGCGGACGATCAGGCCCATGCCGTCGGGGATGTCGAGGCTGCTCATCACCTCGCGAATTTCTTGGCGATCATCGCCTTCGATCCGTCGCGACACGCCGCCGGCGCGCGGGTTGTTGGGCATCAACACCAGATAGCGGCCGGCCAAGCTGATGAAAGTGGTCAGTGCCGCGCCCTTGTTGCCGCGCTCTTCCTTTTCCACCTGGACCACCAGGTCCTGGCCTTCCTTGATGGCTTCCCGGATGTTCGGTCGACCGCCGTCGGCGATGGATTGGGGGTCGAAGTAATTGCGGGTGATTTCCTTGAAGGGCAGAAACCCGTGCCGGTCGGCGCCGTAATCGACGAATGCCGCTTCCAATCCCGGTTCGACGCGGGTGACGCGGCCTTTGTAGACGTTGGATTTCTTCTGCTCTCGCGCGGGAGTTTCGATATCGAGGTCGTAAAGTTTCTGGCCATCCACGAGGGCCACGCGCAACTCTTCCTGCTGAGTTGCGTTGATCAGCATGCGTTTCATTGAAAAGATTCCCTGCGCTCGACCATCACCGGTGGCGACGCGGTTGTCGCCGAGGCGTAACTGGAATGACAAACAGCCCGACGATCGCATACAGTGCGTCGGGCAAGGTCCAGATGCGCCGCGAAGTTCGTAACCAGTCGGCTGGGAGCGCGGTCAAGAGCCGCTTAGAATAGGTCGGGTGAGCGGCGGATAAACCCGTTTAACAAATCCTGCCCGCCTGTGTTGCTGGCGTGCGGATGTGAAAACCGATATCGTGTATGAATCCTGTTTCGCCGGCCTTTCGGGCCAATCAGCGACAACTTCCATGAACTATAACAGTCCGATTGGTGCGCTTCAAACGATGCCTGCTTCCGTGTCCACCAGTGGGGTACGCCACCTGGAGATTACCGCAGAACACGCCGGGCAGCGCCTCGACAATTTTCTGCTGCGCGAGCTGAAGGGTGCGCCCAAAAGCTTGATCTATCGAATCCTGCGCAAGGGGGAAGTCCGCTTGAACGGCGGCCGGGTGCAACCCTGCCAGCGGCTGCAAGCCGGCGATAGGCTGCGTGTTCCACCGGTGCGGCTGGGTGAGCGCGAGGACAGGGCGTTCCGGCCGCCGCCGGGCTGGGCGGAACGCCTGACAGCGGCGGTGCTGTACGAGGATCGCGAGGTATTGGTGCTCGATAAGCCGGCCGGCTTGGCGGTGCACAAGGGCAGCGGGGTCGATTATGGCGTGATCGAGCTATTGCGTGCCCTGCGCCCGAGGGAGCCGTTTCTGGAGCTGGCGCACCGGCTGGATCGCGACACCAGCGGTTGCTTGCTGCTGGCCCGGACTCCGGCGGCGCTGCGGCTGATTCAGGACGCCTTGCGGACCGGGCGGGTGGAGAAACGCTATCTCGCCTTGGTGCAGGGCTACTGGAACCATGGTCCGCGCGAGGTGAACCAGCCTTTACGTCGCAACGTATTGCGCGGCGGGGAGCGGCTGGTCGAAGTGGTGGACGACGGCAAGCCGGCCCTGACCCGGTTTCGCCCGGTCAGCCTGTTCAAGCTGGCTTCGCTGTTGGAGGCGAGCATCGCCACCGGCCGTACCCATCAGATCCGCGTTCACGCGGCCCACATCGGTCATCCGCTGGCTGGCGACGCGAAATACGGCGATGCGGCGTTCGACCGGATGATGACCGAACGCTGCGGCCTGCGCCGCTTGTTCCTGCACGCCCACAGCTTGAGCCTGTCGTTGGGTGGCCGGGATATCGCGGTGAGCGCCCCATTGGATGCCGAACTCAAGGGTGTCCTGGAAAGCCTACGTTTGGCGAGCCTGAGTGGTAGGTAAGCGAGAAATACCCATGACCGACCCGAATCCGAATCCGAAACTGCCCGACGACGAGCGCTGGGCGCGTGAGGTGTTGAGCAAGCTGGCGTTTGCCGCCGTGACCGAACAGCGGCGGACCCGGCGTTGGGGGATTTTCTTCAAGCTGCTGTTTTTTGCATATCTGGTGCTGCTGCTGGTACTGGCTTGGCCGGATAGTCTCGATACCACCGCCAGTGGCGGCAAGCGTCACACCGCGCTGGTCCGGGTTGATGGGCTGATCGCCAGTAGCACCGAGGCCAGCGCCAAGAATGTGATCGAGGCGCTGCGCAAAGCGTTCGAGGATGAGAAAACGGTCGGGGTGATCGTGCAGATCAACAGTCCAGGCGGCAGTCCGGTGCAGGCGGGCGAGGTGTACGACGAGATTCAGCGACTGCGTCAAAAACATCCCAAGATTCCGGTCCACGCGGTGGCCAGCGACGTCTGTGCTTCGGGTGGCTACTACATCGCGGCGGCGGCGCAGAATATCTACGCCAACAAGGCCAGCATCGTCGGTTCCATCGGGGTACGGATGGACAGTTTCGGCTTCACCGATGCCATCGCCAAGTTGGGTATCGAGCGGCGGGCGTACACGGCGGGTAACAACAAGGATTTTCTCGACCCGTTCAAGCCGGTTAATCCGGCGGAAGTTCAGCATTTACAGGGGATGCTGGATGCGATCCACCAGCAGTTCATCGCGGCGGTCAGGCAGGGTCGAGGCGAGCGCCTGCAGGACAACCCGGAGGTGTTCAGTGGCCTGATGTGGACCGGCGAGCAGAGCGTCGAGCTGGGGCTGGTGGACGCGCTGGGCGACACTCGCTTCGTGGCCGAGGAAGTGATCGGCGAGAAGACCATGGTGGATTACACCAAGCGTACCCGATGGGTGGAACGGCTGCTTGATGGCGCGGAGGCCCGTTTGGGCGCGGCGCTGCTGAAGGTATTGGAGTTCGATGGAACAGCACGATGGCGGTAGGGTTGCTGGCTGGCGAATCTTCGCGAAGGGGCGGGACTGCCTGAAGCGCGATCACCCGCTCTCACAGCACCGCGACCCCGGCCGACTCCAACATCCGGGTGAGCCGGATCAGCGGTAAGCCGACCAGGCTGGTGGGGTCGTCGCCCTCCAGCCGCTCGAACAGGGCGATGCCCAAGCCCTCGGACTTGAAACTGCCCGCGCACTGGTACGGCCGCTCGCGCCGCAGATAAGCCTCGATCATTGCCGCCGTCAGCGTCCGAAATACGACCCGGAACGGTTCCACCACCACCTGGCATTGACCGCTGGCGCTATCCAGCAGGCACAGCCCGGTATAAAAAGTGACCGCGCGTCCCGCCGCCCGCCGCAGTTGCGCCGCTGCCCGCAAGTGGTCGCCGGGCTTGCCGATCACCTCGCCATCCAGTTCCGCGACCTGGTCCGAACCGATCACCAGCGCCGCCGTTTCGCGCTGGGCGACCGCGCGGGCTTTCATTTCCGCCAGCCGCGCCGTCAGCGTCGTCGCCGGTTCGTCGGGCTGGCGGGTTTCATCGGTGTCCGGCGCCTGGACGGCGAACGGCAACTCCAGCCGCGCCAGCAGCTCGCGACGGAATGGCGAAGTGGAAGCGAGAATCAGACGACGGCCATCGGGCAGGGTTTCGGGCATGGCGGCAGCGTGGTGAACAGGTTGGAAATCTGAACAATTATGCGGAATCTGGCTTTATTTTGACAGAAATCGAGCATGCCTATATTATTCCGCGCCTTATGCAAATCCCAACGCTTCCCGACCGGATCGACCCTTGGCAACTGGCCGCCGAGAATGGGCGGCTGGATGGCGAGTTGCGGTTGGCGGCGCTGCCGCGGTTGGCCGCTCTGCTCGAACATGCCGACGGCACGGTCAGTGTGGCACTGGCGGCGGGGGTTGACGAGCAAGGGCTGCGCTTCGTCGAGGGCTCGTTGCAAACCGAGATCGAACTGATTTGCCAGCGTTGCCTGGGTCCACTGCGGTTGCCGTTGCGGGTGGCGGTCAGTTTGGCGCTGATACGTGCCGAGTCCGAACCCGAGTTCGCTCGCCTGCCCAGCCAGCGCGAACCACTGCTGGCCGCTGGCGCCGACCTGGCCGTCGCCGATCTGGTGGAAGACGAACTGTTGTTGGCTTTGCCGCAGATTCCCCGCCATCGGGATGCGCGCGAATGCGAGGCCGCCGGTTATCATGCGCCGCCTAACGGACCAACGCCGGATGTTGGACAACCTCAAGCCTTCGCGGCACTAGCGTCCCTGTTGCAAGATTCCAAAAGGAGCAATTGAGTCATGGCCGTACAAAAATCCCGTAAAAGTCCCTCCAAGCGCGGTATGCGTCGCGCCCACGATGCCCTGACCACGGCCACGCTATCGACGGATCGCACCTCCGGCGAACTGCATCGCCGCCATCACGTCACCCCGAACGGTTTTTATCGCGGCCGCAAGGTCATCAGCGAGCCCGCCGCGGTCGATAGCGAAGACTGATCGTCGTGTCGCCCCGCCCGCCGGATTCCTCCGCCATCCTGCCCGGCCCATGAGCAAGCCGTTGACCATCGCCCTGGATGGCATGGGCGGCGATGTCGGTCCCGACATGGTCGTGCCCGCTGCTTTGCGCGTGCTTGAGACCGCCGGCGATTCGCTGCGTCTGATCCTGGTCGGGCAGGAGGATGTGCTGTCGGCCGCTCTGCTCAAGGCCGGAGGGCATCCTCAAATCGTCATCCGCCATGCCTCGCAACTGGTGAGCATGGGCGAGTCGCCGGCCCAGGCCCTGCGCGTCAAGAAAGACTCCTCGATGCGAGTGGCGATCAACCTGGTCAAGCAGGGCGAAGCCGACGCCTGCGTCAGCGCCGGTAACACCGGCGCGCTGATGGCGACCGCCCGTTTCGTGCTCAAGACCCTGCCTGGTATCGATCGCCCCGCCATCTGCACCACCTTGCCCACCGTGCGCGGCCAGACCCGGATGCTCGATTTGGGCGCCAACGTCGACAGCAAGGCTGAGCATCTGCTGCAATTCGCGGTGATGGGTTCGGTGCTGGCGGCCGTCAACGGCATCGAACGACCGCGAGTCGCTCTGTTGAATATCGGCGAGGAAGATATCAAGGGCAACGAACAGGTCAGGGAGGCCGCCCGGTTGCTGGCGGCCAGCGACCTCAATTACGTCGGTTTCGTGGAAGGCGACGGCGTCTATCTGGAGGATGTCGACGTGGTGGTCTGCGACGGCTTCGTCGGCAACGTCGCGCTCAAGAGCAGCGAAGGCGTGGCCCGGTTGATCCGTCATTACATGACGCAGGAATTTAGGCGAAACCTGCTGACCCGGTTGGCTGGGCTGGTTGCCTTGCCGGTGCTGCGCGCCTTCGGCCGTCGAATCGATCCCCGCCGCTACAACGGCGCCAGCCTGCTCGGTTTGCAGGGTATCGTGATCAAGAGCCACGGTGGTGCCGACGCCCTGGCGTTTGCCAACGCCATCGGGGTGGCGATGTTGGAAGTCGAGCAGGCGGTACCGCGGCGTATCGATGCCCATCTGGCCGCCCTTCACGCCGCGAGGCAAGCGCTTTGAACCACGCCAGAATCATCGGAACCGGCGGCTACCTGCCGGAAAAGATACTGACCAACGCCGATCTCGAACAGATGATCGAGACCACGGCGGACTGGATCGTCGAGCGGACCGGCGTCGAGGAACGCCATGTCGCCGCCCCTGGGGAGACCACCTGCGACTTGGCTGAGCAGGCTTCCCGCCGCGCGTTGGAGGCCGCCGGTATCGAGGCGCGCGATATCGATCTGATCGTGCTGGGCACCACCACGCCGGATCATGTGTTTCCCAGTGTGGCCACGCAGTTGCAGCATCGACTGGGTTGCCACGGTGGCCCCGCTTTCGACGTACAGGCGGTTTGCACCGGTTTCGTTTACGCCGTGGACATCGCCCGGCGTTTCATTGCCACCGGCGCGACGCGGCGGGCGCTGGTGGTGGGGGCGGATACCTTCACCCGCATCATCGACTGGCGGGATCGCGGCACCTGCATCCTGTTCGGCGACGGTGCCGGCGCGGTGGTGCTGGAAGCGACGGACGAACCGGGGATCATCGACAGCCGGCTGCACGCCGACGGCCGCTATAAGGAACTGTTGTGGGTGCCGGCCGGCGTGTCCAGTGGTTACGACCAGACTCAGCGAAACGCCGCTTTCGTGGAGATGCGTGGCAGCGAAGTCTTCAAGGTGGCGGTCCACACCCTGAAGGAAATCGCCGAACAAATCTTGACCGCCAACGGCATGACAGTCACCGACGTCAATTGGCTCATTCCGCATCAGGCCAATCGCCGCATCCTGGCGGCCACCGCCAAGCGCTTGGGTTTGCCCGAGGAGCGGATGGTGGATTGCGTGCGGCTGCACGGTAACACCTCGGCGGCCTCGGTGCCGCTGGCACTGGATGTGGCGGTGCGCGATGGTCGCATCCAGCGCGGCGATATCCTGCTGCTGGAAGGTTTCGGTGGTGGGTTCACCTGGGGCGCGGTCCTGCTGAAGTATTGAACGCGAAGGAGATTTTACGATGACGACACTGGATGGCGAAATCGTACTGGTGACTGGCGCCAGTCGCGGCATTGGCCAGGCCGTCGCCCGTGAACTGGGACGGCGCGGCGCGGCCGTGATCGGTACCGCGACCACACAGGCCGGCGCCGAGGCGATCGATCGGGATTTGCGCGATCTTGACGTCAGGGGGCGCGGCCTGCGTCTGGACGTCACCGATCCGGCAGCCGTGGACGCGGCGCTCAAGGCGGTGACTCAGGAATTCGGCGCGCCGACCATCCTGGTCAATAACGCCGGCATCACGCGCGACAACCTGTTGCTGCGGATGAAGGAAGAGGAATGGGCGAGCGTTCTCGATACCGATCTGACTTCGGTTTACCGGCTGAGCAAGGCGGTGTTGCGGGGGATGATGAAAGCCCAGCGCGGGCGCATCATCAGCATCACCTCGGTGGTCGGTGCCACCGGTAGCGCCGGGCAGGCCAATTACGCTGCGGCTAAAGCGGGTATCATTGGTTTCACCAAGTCGCTGGCGCGCGAGGTCGGTTCCCGCAACATCACTGTCAACGCCGTGGCACCGGGTTTGATCGATACCGATATGACCCGGGCGCTGCCGGAAGCGCAGCGTCTGGCCCTGGTGGAGTCGATTCCACTGCAACGGCCGGGCGAGCCGCGGGATGTCGCCAATGTGGTGGCGTTTCTGGCGTCGGCGGACGCGGACTATGTCACGGGAGCGACCCTGCACGTCAATGGCGGCATGTTCATGGCCTGACGGTGCTGGCGGCTAGAATGAATGGCATCCGCGCCGGAATTTTCCATACAATACCCTGCGGCAATGCCATGGTTGTCCGGGTTCACAACGAGGAAACAAACTATCATGACTGACATCAGCAACATCGAAGCCCGCGTCAAGAAGATCATCATCGAGCAACTGGGGGTGAAGGAAGAGCAGGTCACCAACGAAGCCTCTTTCGTGGAAGACCTCGGCGCCGATTCCCTGGATACCGTGGAACTGGTCATGGCGCTCGAAGAGGAGTTCGAACTGGAGATCCCCGACGAGGACGCCGAAAAAATCACCACGGTGCAACAGGCCATCGACTATATCTCGTCCCATAACGGTTAAAGGTGTCAGTCCCGTACCGATCAAAATCCGTCGCCGCGGTTGCCCTCGCCGGGTTCCGCGGTTTTGTTTTGTCGGTGCAGCGTACAAGAGGGTAGCTTTGTGGCCAAGCGGCGAGTGGTAGTAACGGGCATGGGTATTGTGTCCCCAGTCGGCAGCACCGTGGAAACCGCCTGGGCGAACATCCTGGCTGGCCGCAGCGGGATCGGACCGGTCACCGCTTTCGATGCCAGCCATTTTCCGGTACGCATCGGCGGGCCGGTCAAGGATTTTCAGGTCGAGCAGTACCTGAATCCCAAGGAAGCCAAGAAGATGGATTTCTTCATTCATTACGGCATCGGTGCGGCGGTGCAGGCGATCCAGGATTCCGGGCTGGAGATCACCGAAGCCAACGCCGAGCGGGTGGGTACTTTCATCGGTTCGGGAATCGGCGGTCTGCCGGGCATCGAGGAAGGTCATTCGGCTTTCCTGAAGGGTGGCCCGCGTCGGCTGACGCCGTTTTTCGTGCCGCGCAGCATCATTAACATGATATCGGGCAACCTATCCGTCCTGTATGGGATCAAGGGTCCGAACCTGGCGGTGGTGACTGCCTGCACCACCGGTACTCACAGCATCGGCTTGGCCGGGCGATTGATCGCCTACGGCGATGCCGACGTGATGCTGGCCGGTGGTGCGGAGATGGCAACCACACCCACCGGTTTGTGCGGCTTCGCGGCCGCGCGCGCGCTGTCGGTACGCAACGACGAGCCGGAAAGAGCCAGTCGACCATGGGATAAGGATCGCGACGGCTTCGTGTTGAGCGACGGTGCCGGCGTGGTGATGCTGGAAGAATACGAACACGCCAAGCGGCGCGGCGCGCGCATCCACGCCGAGCTGATCGGCTTCGGCATGAGCGGCGACGCCTACCACATGACGCTGCCATCGCCCAACGGCGACGGCGCGCGGCGGGCGATGAGCAACGCCCTGCGCGATGCGGAAATCGCTCCCGAAGATGTGGATTACATCAACGCCCACGGTACGTCCACGCCGGCCGGCGACAAGATCGAAAGCGACGCCGCCAAGGCGGTGTTTGGCGATCATGCCCATCGGTTGGCGATGAGCTCGACCAAATCGATGACCGGTCACCTGCTGGGTGCCGCCGGTGGGGTGGAAGCGATTTTCTCGGTGCTGGCCATCCGCGATCAGGTGGCGCCGCCCACCATCAACCTGGACGAACCGGAGCCGGGTTGCGATTTGAACTACGTCCCACACCAGACGCAGGAACGGCGGGTCCGAGTGGCGTTGTCCAATTCCTTCGGCTTCGGCGGCACCAACGGCACGGTGGTGTTCCGCGCGCTGGATTGACCGCGCCCCTTGTCGTTGCTCTCTCCCCGGCTTGCTCGAACGCTTTCGACGTTACCCGCGGCCTCGTCCGATGGGGGACGGGAAAGGCTGGAGACCGTTCCCGCTCCCGGGCAAATCGAGGGTCGGGCGTAAGGAATGCGTTTTTCCGTGCGGCTTCGTCTCTCGCTGTCGATTGTATTAGCGGTACTGGTCGCTGGCGCGGCGTTGTATGGAATTCACGCTGATTATCGCCGGTTTCTCGATACGCCGCTTGGCGTACCCACGGACGGCTTGGTGCTGGAAGTCAAGCCGGGGATGGGGATTGGCGCGATCGCCCGGGAGTTGCGGCGGCAGCCAGGCCTGTTGCATTCGACGTTCTATCTGGAAGCCTACGCCCGGTTCAATGACTTGGCGCCCCGCCTCAAGGTCGGCGAATACGCCCTTGCACCGGGGATGACCCCGCGCGATTTGCTCGAACGAATCGCAACCGGTCAGGTGATCCAATATCCGTTGACCGTGGTCGAGGGCTGGACCTTCCAGCAATTACGACAGGCGCTGGCGGCGCATCCCAAGATCGTGCAGACCCTGCGGGAAGCGAGCGATGCCGAGATCATGGCGCGCCTGGATCGACCGGGGCGGCATCCCGAGGGCTGGTTTTTCCCGGATACCTATCATTTTCCCGCTGGCTTCACCGACGAGGCGTTTCTGCGGCGGGCGCTGGTGGCGATGGAGCGGCATTTGGCGCGGGCATGGAGCCAGCGTGCCGCCGATCTGCCGCTGGACGATCCGTATCAGGCACTGATCCTGGCATCGATCGTCGAAAAGGAAACCGGACTGACAGCGGAGCGGCCCGCCATTGCCGGGGTGTTCGCGCGGCGCCTGCGCGCGGGGATGTTGTTACAGACCGATCCGACGGTGATTTACGGTTTGGGCGCGGCATTCGATGGCGATCTTCGCCGTCGCGATCTGGTCACCGATACCCCTTACAATACCTATACGCGCAAGGGCTTGCCGCCGACGCCGATTGCCCTGCCGGGAGCGGGCGCACTGGAAGCCGCCGTTCATCCGGCCGCTGGCGATGCCTTGTATTTCGTGGCCGATGGTCAGGGTGGTCATGTATTTTCCAAGACCCTGAACGAGCACAACCAAGCGGTCCACCGTTATCAGTTACGAGAGAGATGATCATGTCAGGCCGATTAGTGACGGTCGATGGCGGCGAGGGCGCCGGTAAAACCACCCAAATGGAGTCCATTCGTGAGTATCTGGAGCGGCGGGGTTATCGGGTGGTGATGACGCGCGAGCCAGGTGGCACATCACTGGGCGAGGAAATTCGCGCGCTGTTGCTTGGACATCGCGATGGCGGCATGACGCTAGCAGCGGAGACCTTGCTAATGTTTGCCGCCCGCGCCGAACATTTGGAACGAGTGATTCGACCAGCGCTGGCCGCTGGTTACTGGGTACTGTGCGACCGCTTTACCGACGCCACCTATGCTTATCAGGGTGGCGGCCGTGGCCTACCCCTGGAGCGGATCGCGGTGCTGGAGGACTGGGTGCAGGGTGAACTGCGTCCCGATCTGACCCTGCTGCTTAATGTACCGGTCGCGACTGGGCTAATGCGAGCTGGGCGACGTGGCGTGGCGGATCGCTTCGAACGGGAAGATGTGATTTTTTTTGAGCGAGTTCGGGCGATATACCTGGAACGGGCCGCCCGCGAGCCCGACCGTTACCGGATCGTGGACGCCAGCCAATCGGTCGAGGCGGTGCGAGCCGAAGTGGAAACCGTGCTAGCCAAGTGGCTGGAGAGCGGCTGATGGACTCGCGTCTCCCCTGGCATCGCGAGCAGTGGCAACAAGTTCAGCAACGACGCAGTGCTCGCCGTCTGCCGCACGCGTTGTTGTTGGTCGGTTCGCCCGGGTTGGGCAAGGGCTTGTTCGCCCGCCAACTGGCACAAGCACTGCTGTGTGCAGCGCCCACCGCCGAGGGAGAGTCCTGCGATCAATGCCGGAGTTGCCGGCTGTTCCAGGCAGGTAGCCATCCCGATTACAGTTCGGTGCGGCCGCTCGAAGAGGGCAAGGTCATCAAGATCGATCAGGTACGCGAATTGTGCGCTTTTCTTGGCTATACCGCACAGTACGGTGGTTACAAAATCGCCCTGCTGGAACCGGCCGACCGCCTCAACGGCAATGCCGCCAACAGCTTGCTGAAGACACTGGAAGAGCCGCTGGGTGCCTGTCTGCTACTGTTGGTGACTGCCTGGCCGGCGCGCTTGCCCGCCACCGTGCGCAGTCGTTGTCAGAGGCTGAGCTTTGGGATACCGTCGCCGACGCTGGCCGTTCCCTGGTTGACCGCGCGGGTGAAGGAAGGCCCCGACCCGCAAGCGTTGTTCGATTGGGCCGGTGGTGCCCCGTTGACGGCGTTGGCCTATGCCAACGAGGGACACTGGCGCCGGCGGCGAGAACTGGCCGAAGGTTACGAGCAGGTATCGGTGGCTCGGGTCGACCCGATCCTGGCGGCGGAAAGCTGGCTGAAGGATAGCCTGACCGAAAATCTGCGCTGGCTGATTGGTTGGCATACCGATCTGATTCGGCTTAAGATGAATCCCGAACCGCCGCGTCTGAATAATGCCGACTTGGGTGACATGTTACGGCGTTGGGTCGATCGATACCCATCGCGTGTCCTGTTCGAGCGTTTGGACGCGGCGATCCAGTTGTACACTTTATGCGTGACCACGCAAGCCAACGCGCAACTGCTATTGGAAGCGTTTCTCGCTGGCGGCGCGGATCCTTGTTGAGATCATTCTTGGTTGAGATCATTCTTGGCGTCTTGCCGACGCGGTTTACTGGAGGCCGAACGATATGGCGGGTCCACGACAAGGTGTCATTTCCCTCGCCATCAAGGACAAGGCGATGCTGCATGCCAGCTATATGCCCTTTATCATCGGGGGAGGGATTTTTATCCCGACCGAGAAATCCTTTGAGCTGGGTGACGAGGTATTTCTGCTGCTCACTTTGCTGGAGGACCCGGAGCGCTTTGCCATCACCGGCAAGGTAACCTGGATCAATTACCGGACCACGCCGGGCAGTCGGCAGATGGGAGTCGGCATTCAGTTCGGCGGCGTGGAGGGGGCCAATCTGCGGAAAAAGATCGAAGCATTGCTGGCCGGTTATACCCGCGCTGAGCAAATGACCAACACCATGTAGACGCATTGGCAAATGATGCTGGTCGATTCCCACTGCCATCTGGACCGGCTTGATCTGGAGCGTTTCGGCGGTTTGGCTGGCGTTCTGGAGACCGCTGCGGCGCACGGCGTGACCCGGTTGCTGAGCGTGGCGACGGATCTGGAAAGCTGGCTGGCGCTGGCTCGGTTGACCGAACCCTATCCGCAAATCGCCCTGTCGGTGGGGGTGCACCCCAGCGAGGACGGTGGGCGTGCCCCAACGAAGGCGGAGCTGACGGCGCTGGGCCGCGAATCGCGGGTGGTGGCCATCGGCGAAACCGGGCTGGATTACCACTACGGCGCCGACAGCGCCGACCGCCAGCGCGACTGGTTCCGCGTTCACATCGCCGCCGCTCGGGAACTGGGCAAGCCGCTGATCGTGCATACTCGCGCCGCCCGCGCCGATACCCTGCGCATTCTGAAAGAGGAGGGCGCGGCTGAGGTCGGTGGGGTGCTGCATTGTTTCACCGAGGACTGGGCCATGGCGGAACAAGCGCTGGCCTTGAACTTTCACGTCTCGTTTTCCGGCATCGTCACCTTCAAAAACGCCCAGCAGATTCAGGACGCGGCCCGGCGCCTGCCGGCCGAACGGTTGTTGGTGGAAACCGACTCGCCCTATCTGGCGCCGGTTCCGCATCGGGGTAAACCCAACCAGCCGGCTTGGGTCCGCCATGTGGCGGAATTCGTCGCTGGCTTGCGCGGCGAGCCGTTGGAACGGGTGGCCGCGACCACCACCGCCAATTATGGTCGGCTATTCGGAGTAACGGTGGAGGCGGAGTAGAGTGGATGTTTCGGAACTGCGCGACCGGATTCGTCGCTGCCTGCACCCGACTCACCAATTGGACACGATCACCGGCGATCATGCGGTGGCGGGGCTGGAGCGCGAAGAGAGGACCTTGATGCCGGCGGCGGTGCTGGTGCCGCTGGTGGATCGGCCCGAGGGCTTGACCGTGCTGCTGACCCAGCGCACGGCGCATCTGGAGCATCATGCCGGCCAGATCAGTTTTCCCGGCGGTCGCGCCGAGGAGCATGATCGCAGTCCGGTGGAGACCGCGTTGCGCGAAGCGGAGGAAGAAATCGGCTTGCATCGCCGGTCTGTCAGAGAGATCGCCGGCTTTCTCGATTTGTACCAGACCGTGACCGGCTTTCTGGTCACGCCAGTGGTGGGTTTCGTCGAACCCCCGCTCGACTTGACGCTGGATGCGTTCGAAGTGGCCGAAGCCTTCGAGATGCCGCTGGCGTTCGTGCTCGATCCTCGCCACCACGAGTATCGCAGCATGTACTACAAGGGTCAGCAGCGGCGCTACTATGTGATTCCGTACGAGAACCGCTTCATTTGGGGGGCGACCGCCGCCATGCTGGTCGGGTTCGCCCGGCGGCTAAGGAGTCCGCTGTTGTCCTGAGAGGGAGGCATCGCTGTTTGCGCCCCGATGGTGGACGAACTGCCGCAGCAGGAACTCCTCGTCGCGTGGGGTCAGATCAAACAGCAGACTAGCCTGTTCGACGGTTTTCAGCGTGCAATGTCCCCCGTGGTCGGCGATCCAGAGCAACGCCCGACGCAACGCCTCGCCCTCGGGAATGAGCGGTCTCATGGCGGTCTCCCGTGTTCCCTTTCAAGCCATTATACACCCAGCGGTTTTCCGGTCATTGCCGCCTGAACGGTAGCATCCGGTACAGAAAACGGTCGCGGTCGAACAGGTGGTGCTTGAGGCCGAGGCCGACGTGCCAGGCGATGAACACCACCGCGGCGTAGCCGGCGAGAATGTGCAGCAGCCGCGCCAGCGCCGCAAGCCAAGCCTGTTTGCCGATGGGATCGGGCAGCATGTAGACGCCGAACAGCTTGATCCCGTAACCGCCGGCCATCACGAACAGGTACCCACTGATCGGCAGCAGGAACATGCAACCGTACAGCAGCATTTCGTTACGGTGGGAAATCGCCCGCTCGGCCGGCGACAGGGTGGGTGCCCAATCCGGCAAGGGCGTGGTCTTGCGCCAGATCCACCGCGCCAGCGCCAGCGCCAGCAGCACCAGGCCGATGGATTTGTGCCAGTTGTAGTAGTCGTTCGGGTTCAGGCCGAACAGCGCGCTGTCCCGCCCAAGGCGGGTCATGATGTTGGCGCTGAGGTACTGCCAGACGAACAGCAGAAATACCGCCCAATGCAGGAAGCGGGTCACCGTGCCGTACTGGTCGGCTGAATTCTTGAGCGGCATGACTGAATCCTCGTCGGGTGAATTTAAGGGGATGCGGAACAGCGGGTTTCCGCCACGCTATTCCATCGTGCCACCGACTCGCAGCCACTCGTGCAGAAAGCCATCGCACCAGCGATCCAGCGCCGCGTCGTGGCGGGCGTGGTGGCCGCGCTGTTCGATAGCCGATTGCGCGCCGGGCGCGGCCAGTTCCTTCGCCCCTTCCACCAGCCATGCATCCAGAATTTTCCGGTTCACCTCTGGGTGAAATTGCACCCCAAAGATGTGTGTGCCGTAGCGGTAAGCTTGATGTGGGAAGCGTTCGCCGGCGGCCAGCAATTCGGCGCCGGCCGGCAGCTCGAAACCTTCGTGGTGCCAGTGATAGACGTGTAGTGGAGATTCGAACACGGCTTGGCCGGCGGCGGTGGGTTGCACCGGGAAATAGCCGATTTCCGCCAGCCCCGCCGGATGCGGCTTGACCGCCGCCCCCAGCGCCCGCGCCAGTAATTGCGCGCCCAGACAAATACCCAGAAACGGGCGGCCGGACGCCAGCGCGGTGGGAATCCAGTCCAGTTGCGCCCGGATGCCTGGTAACTTGTCGTCGTCGTTGGCACTCATCGGCCCACCAAACACCACCGCTCCAGCGTAGCCGTCCATGCCGACCGGTAGCGGTTGGCCGGATTGCGGGTAGCAATAATCGGTCTGGTAGCCGCGCTCCCGCAGCTTGCGACCGCAGCGGCCGGCACCGCCATCGGCGGTTTGCATCACCAGCAACAGGCGGGGGAGTTCACTCATCGTGGTCGTCCTTCATGGTGGCTTGCCGGTAATCCTTCAGCGTTTCGGCGATCAGGAACGCCAGTTCCAGGCTCTGCGAAGCGTTCAGGCGCGGGTCGCATTGGGTGTGATAGCGGTCGGCCAGACCTTGTTCGGTGATGGCTTGGGCGCCGCCCAGACATTCGGTGACATCCTGGCCGGTCAGTTCGAAGTGCATTCCGCCGGGATAGCTACCCTCGGCGCGGTGGATGGCGAAAAAGCACCGTACTTCGTCGAGAATACGGGCAAAGGGTCGGGTTTTATAGCCGGTACTGGCCTCCAGGGTATTACCGTGCATCGGATCGCAGGACCAGATCACTTGTCGCCCCTCGCGCTGGACCGCGCGGATCAATGGCGGCAGGGCGGTGTCGATCCGGTCCGCGCCCATGCGACTGATCAGGGTCAGCCGGCCCGGTTGGTCGTCGGGGTTCAGCACGTCCAGCAGGCGCAGCAGCGTGTCGGGGTCGGTACTCGGCCCCAGCTTGAGGCCGATCGGGTTGGCGATGCCACGGGCGAATTCGATGTGGGCGCCGTCCAATTGCCGGGTGCGTTCGCCGATCCACGGCAAATGTGTCGAACCGTCGTACCATTCTCCGGTCACCGGTTCGCGTCGAGTCAGCGCTTGCTCATAGCCCAGCAGCAGTGCCTCGTGCGAGGTGTAGAACTGCACTTGCCGAACCTGCGGGCCGGTGGCGGCGTCCAGGCCGCAGGCGCGTATGAACGCCAGCGTTTCGCTGATCCGGTCGGCGAGATCGCGGTAACGCGCGCCTTGGGGGCTGGCGCGCAGGAAATCCAGATTCCATTGCTGGACGCGGTGCAGGTCGGCGAAGCCGCCCTGCGCCAGCGCCCGCAGCAGGTTCAAGGTTGCCGCCGACTGCGAGTAGGCGCGTAGTTGGCGGCGCGGGTCGGGTCGGCGTGCTTCCGGGGTGAAATCGAGACCGTTGACGATGTCGCCCCGATAACTGGGTAGCTTGACCCCGTCGCGGGTTTCGGTCGGAGCGCTGCGCGGTTTGGCGAACTGGCCCGCCATTCGTCCGACCTTGACCACCGGACAGGTGGCGGCGAAGGTCAAGACCACCGCCATTTGCAGCAGTACCCGAAAAGTATCGGTGATGGCGCGGTCGTGAAAGTCGGCGAAGCTCTCGGCGCAGTCGCCGCCTTGCAGCAGGAACGCCCGGCCGGCGGCGACTTCGGCCAGTTGCTGGCGCAAGGTTTTGATTTCGCCGGCGAACACCAATGGCAGCGAGTGTGCCAGGCGTTGCTCGACCTCGGCCAGTGCTGCCGGTTCGTCGTAGTCCGGCAGTTGCGCCGCCGATTTATTCCGCCAGCTTGCCGGAGTCCAGGGAGGCTGGGCGTGTTGCATGAGTTGAGGCATCGGTACGTCCGAAAGTTGCGTATGATTGAGTTTGCCGGTTCGAGTCGGGCGGAGGCAAACCCGGCCCGGCAAAATTAAAATAACCGTCGCGAAGGCACAATGACCCACGAACAATTTCATGGTGGTCCGATGTGACGGCCGCCAACTCGCCGGCAAAACCGCCAGCAAAAATAACCCTCGTGCGTCTATCATGATTAAGTCGTTGATCGCTTGGCATCCTTCGCCTTATCTGCTTCTGGTGCTGACCACGCTGTTTTGGTCGGGTAACTTCGTGCTGGGCCGGGCGGTGCACACGGTGTTTTCGCCGTTCACCCTGTCGTTCTGGCGCTGGGCGGTGGCGCTGGCGATCCTGCTGCCGTTCGTCTGGGGTTCGCTGAGTGAGCAGCGAGCGCTGCTGCGTCGCCACGGGCCGATTCTGCTGCTACTCAGCGTGCTCGGCGTGGTCAACTTCAATACCTTCGTCTACATCGGTCTTCAGTCCACCACCGCCACCAATGCCGTCATCATGCTGTCGATCACGCCGGTGTTGATCGTGGCGCTGTCGTTCCTGCTGCTGCGCCAGACTGTGACCCGCTGGCAGGCATTGGGCATTCTGGTGTCGTTGGCGGGGGTATTGGCGATCGTCGCTCGCGGCGATGTTCAGGCGCTGCTGACGTGGCGGATCAATGCCGGCGATCTGTGGATTCTGGCGGCGGTGGTCAGTTGGGCGCTGTACTCGGTTTGCCTGCGCTGGCGGCCGGCGGGACTCAAGCCGCTGAACTTTCAGGCCGCGACCATGGTGATCGGCATGATCGTGCTGACGCCGCTGTACGGCTGGGACTTGGCGCACGAGCGTTTTGTCGCCGTGAACACCGCGACCGTGGCCAGCATTGGGTATTTGGCGCTGTTCCCGTCGATCCTCGCCTACATCTTCTGGAATCGGGCGGTGGCGGAACTGGGCGCCAATCGCACCGGGCAATTCCTGCACCTGATGCCGGCCTTCGGCGCGGTGCTGTCGATGATCTTTCTGGGCGAACGGCTGTACGTGTTTCACGCCGCCGGCATCGGTTTGATCGGGTTGGGGATCTGGCTGGCGACGGTGTACGGGCGAAAATCGGGTTGAGAAGGATTGAGAGTCGTTTCCTTCGGGTCCGATGGGAAAAATTCGCCCGTCGCGGCTGAGTCGGTTTTCCCGCGATGGGTGCGAAACGCGGCGCTGGGTTCGCGCGATGCAGCCGTGGAATCGTGTCGGAGCCGCGCAATTCGACAGCCACTCAGGTGGAAACTATAGTAACCCAGTAGTAACCCAGGGGTTCCGTCGGCGACGGTGTGCGTCCTCAGCCGGCGGCCGACCCGGTTCTGCATCTTCATCCGGTTTCGTCAGTACTTCACATAAGGAAGCTGTCCATGTCCGTTCCCAGCAATCTGCCGGCCTGGCAAGAACTGAAAGCCCATCATGCCGCTATCGCCGATCTGCATCTGCGTGATTTATTCGCCACCGACCCGGGGCGTTTCGCCAGGCTCTCCCGGCGGTTCGGCGATCTGCTGGTCGATTTTTCCAAGCACCGCATCACCGAGGAAACCTTGCGCCTGTTGGCCGAGTTGGCCCGTCAGGCGGGAGTACCCGCCTGGGCCGAGCGGATGGGCAACGGCGAGATGATCAACCACACCGAACGCCGCTCCGTGCTGCACGTCGCCCTGCGCAACCGCGGCAACCGGCCGATCCTCGTCAACGGACAAGATGTGATGCCGGGCGTGAACGAGGTGCTGGAGCACATGCGCAAGTTCTCCGAGCAGGTCCGGCGCGGCAAGTGGCGTGGCCACACCGGCAAGCGCATCCGCGATGTGGTCAACATCGGTATCGGCGGTTCCGATCTCGGGCCGAAGATGGTTTGCCAGGCGCTGGAGCCTTACGGCGATCCGACCTTGCGGATGCACTTCGTTTCCAACGTGGACGGCGCGCACATCAGTCACGTATTGGCCGATTGTGATCCGGAAAGCACCTTGTTCATCGTCGCCTCCAAGACCTTCACCACCCAGGAGACCATGACTAATGCGCATACCGCCCGCGCCTGGCTGATCAAGGAATTGGGCGACGAGTCGGCGGTGGCCAAGCACTTCGTGGCGGTGTCCACCAATGCCGCCGGAGTGAGCAAGTTCGGTATCGACACCGCCAATATGTTCGAGTTCTGGGATTGGGTCGGCGGGCGCTATTCGCTGTGGTCGGCCATCGGCCTGCCGATCATGGTCTATCTCGGCGTGGAGCATTTTACCGAGCTGCTCGAAGGCGCGCACGAGATGGACGAGCACTTCCGCACCGCGCCGCCGGAGGAAAATCTACCGATGATTCTGGCGCTGCTCGGTGTCTGGTACATCGACTTTTTCGGCGCCGACAGCCAGGTGACGCTGGTTTACGACGATTATCTGCGCTCGTTGCCCGACTATCTGCAACAACTGGACATGGAGAGCAACGGCAAGTCCATCGACCGGGACGGTCAGGCGGTTCAGGTCAAGACCGGTCCGATTCTATGGGGCGGTTTGGGGAACAACGGTCAGCATGCGTTCTACCAACTGCTGCATCAGGGGACGCATCTGGTGCCAGCGGATTTTCTCGCCCCCGCGCACAGCCCGAATCCCATCGGCGACCATCATCCGATCCTGCTGGCCAACTGCCTGGCGCAGGCTGAGGCGCTGATGGTGGGCAAGACCGAGGCGCAGGCCCGCGCCGAATTGGAAAAACAAGGACTGAGTGGCGAGGCGCTGGAGCAGTTGTTGCCCTACAAGATCTTTCCCGGCAACCGGCCGAGCACCAGCTTGTTCTACCATCGCTTGACCCCGCGGGTACTGGGCGCGCTGCTGGCGCTGTACGAGCATAAGGTGTTCACTCAGGGCGTGATCTGGAACATCAATTCCTTCGATCAATGGGGTGTGGAGTTGGGCAAGCAACTGGCCAACGCCATCCTGCCGGAGTTGAAGGGCGAGCGGCCGGCGGCCGGGCACGATGCATCGACTCTTGGTCTGATCAACTTCTGCCACGAGGGGGATTGATGTGCATGGGGCGGCGTTAATACGCCGCCCCAGTCATTGGCGCGATGAATCGCCGCATTGACCCCGACCGAGGGCGGCCGGGATTTGGCGTTCAGACCACGCGGCTTGAGCGCGCGGCTTGGGTCAGTAAGACTTTTTCTGCTCGGCCTTGCGTTCGATGGCCTGACCGGCGGACTTCAGATCCTGACCGGCCCCCTTGACGGTGTTGCAGCCGCTCAGGCCGGCGCTGGTCAGACACAGGGATGCGGCGAATAACGACAGGATCAAACTGGCGAGTTTATGCTTCATGGGATGGATCTCTCGATGCATTTGCATAACTAGCGAACAACTGGTTTACGGGTCGCTCCGGGCCATCGGTGATGGCGAGGTGAATGACATGGTGCGATCGCTCCCGCCGTGATCGCGCACGACCGCGCGGTGCATGAACCTCCCAGCGCTTTGGGTGCTGACGATGACGTATGATGCTTTTATACTCATTTCATCAAACGTTCATCTGTCCACAATAAAACCATATCAGGAGGACAACCCGATGCTTGGAGAGAGCCACGATCTGTTCCACGAATTCCCCGAATACAAGGATCGCATCGCCGAGTTGAAGGCCGCCAATTCCAGGTTCGCCGAGCTATACGACGAGTATCATGTGGTCAACGGTGAAGTGGAACGTATCGAGCTGCAGATCGAGACACCCTCGGACTTCTACACGGAAGACCTCAAAAAGCAAAGGCTGCATCTGAAAGACGAGATTTATACGATTTTGCGTGGAATGGCGCGGGCATCGGCCTGACACTGTGCGCCGGGATCGACGGGTGCCGGGCGCGTTGCCGCAATGTTCGGCACCCTCGTTTTGACATGACCGCCGATCCGATCGGCGTA
>DAOTGT010000004.1:0-45563 GCA_035447285.1 Candidatus Competibacter sp. | reverse complement strand
GCCGGACAACACCCAGAGAACCCGGCCCAATTGATTGAATGGCTGGAAGCGGTTGCCCGAGGCTGGAATGCGCATCCAACCCCCTTTGTTTGGGACGGTAAGCGGGCGCTTCGCCGCCAACGGGCGCGAGAACGATGCTATGACGCTATATCGTCAGTGGTTCTGGAGCCACCTCTTGTCAGCCTATTTCAAATCAAGGGATGGATCTTAATGGCGATCAGCATGCCATTTGACCCAGTAGCAGCAGGTCGCGATGGGCGGTCATCTGCCGGGTCGCGTCGTCCAAAGTGTTTTCCGATTGGAGCAGTCGTAGGCTGGAACGGTTGTCGGATGCGGTCATACAGGTTTTTCCTGATAAGCGGACTTTATGGCAGGTGTGGCCGTTCCAGGTACTCGTGCGATTGCATCTCTTGCAGGCGACTGACCGTGCGCTGAAACTCGAACTTCAGTTTCTCGCCCTGATAAAGTTCCAGCGGCGAGGTGGCGGCGGATAGAATCAGCTTGACGCCGCGGTCGTAAAATTCATCCACCAAGTTGATGAAGCGCCGTGCCTGGTTTTCCATCTGCCAATCCATCGCTGGCACGTTGGAGATCAGCACGGTGTGGTAGCAGCGGGCAACTTCAATATAGTCGGCGGTGCCACGCGGTCCGTCGCAAATCGCCCGGAAGTTGAACCAGACGATGCCGTCCGCCTCGCGCAGCGTGGGGATATAGCGGCCCTCGATTTCCACGTCGCCGCCTCGATGGCCGGGTTCGGGCGCGATGTTGTCGAACACTTCGTTCAGGATCTGTTCGGCCCGTTCGTCCAGCGGCGAGTGATAAATTTCGGCCTTTTCCAGGTAGCGCAGCCGGTAATCCACCCCGCCGTCCACGTTCAGAATATCCAGATGTTGCTTGAGCAGTTCGATCGCCGGCAGGAAACGGGCGCGTTGTAGGCCATCCTTGTACAGATCGTCCGGCGGGATGTTGGAAGTGGTGATCAGGGTAACGCCCTGGTTGAACAGCTCCCGCAGCAGGCCGTACAGCAGCATGGCGTCGGTGATGTCGGCGACGAAGAACTCGTCCAGGCAGATCACCCGCGCTTGTTCGGCGAAGCGGCGGGCGACGACACGCAGCGGGTCCTGCTGATTTTTCAGTGCCTTCAGTTCGGCGTGGACCGCCCGCATGAAGCTGTGAAAGTGAATGCGTTGCTTGTGCTCCAGCGGCAGGGCATCGACGAAGGTGTCCACCAAATAGGTCTTACCGCGTCCGACCCCACCCCACAGGTACAAGCCACGCACGGCAGGCGGCGCGGTGGCGGCTTTGTCGCGTCCGGCCAAGCGGGCGAGCAAGCCCGGTTTTTTGCTGACGGCGACCGGTTCCGGCTGGGCCATCAATCGATCGTAGATTTTTTGCAGAGACTGCACCGCTCGTTCCTGGGCGGGATCGTGCTGGAAACCTTCCCGTTGCAGATCCTGGCGATAGCGTTCGTAAGGCATGGCGAAACTCGAAAGCGGGTTGTGCTAGTGGCCGGGCAGGGAAAGCGGCTGTCCGGCCTGGTTGCGCTGGGGGAGATATTGGGACCAGTCGCGGTTGGCGTCGCCGAAGGCGAAGAAATCCGGATTGATCAGCACCGGCCGGGCGTTGTAGCGCAGCGGTCGTAACTGCATGTCGGTCAGGTGGCCGCCGGCTTCCTCGACGATTGCCTGCGCGGCGGCGGTGTCCCACTCACCGGTCGGTCCGAAGCGCGGGTACAGGTCGGCCGTGCCTTCGGCGATGAGGCAGGATTTCAGGGCGCTGCCCACGAACAGGTGGCGGTAATCGCCGAGCTGTTGCAGGTACTCTTGTAAACGCCGGCTGCGGTAGGATGCCTGGCTGGTGGTGACCCGGATCGATGGTTGGCAAGTCCGCGCCACCTGAATGCGGCGGACCGGCTGGTTTCTCGGCCGCTTGTAGGCACCGCCACCGCGCCAAGCGTGATAGCAGACGCCGTCGACCGGCGACAGGATCAATCCGAACACCGCTTCGTGGTTATGGATCAGGGCGATGTTGATCGTAAACTGGTCGCTGCGCCGAATAAATTCGCGGGTGCCGTCCAGGGGGTCCACCAGCCACAGCCACTCCCAGCGGCTGCGTTCGGCGAAGCCGATGTCGGAGGCTTCCTCGGACAGAATCGGGATCTGGGGCGTCAGTTCCTTCAGGCCGCGCAGAATGCAGCGGTGAGCGGCGAAGTCGGCTTCGGTGACCGGACTTTGATCGGGCTTGGCGGTGACGCTGAAGGACCCGGCGTACACGTCCAGAATCCGGCGCCCCGCCTCGCGGGCGATGTCCTGAACCGGTGCCGCCAGAGCGGGCAGGTCGATATCGGGGGCGTCGGTCATGCCGCGGGGAACCTCGGAAGCGTCTGGATTGTATTTTACGTTCATTCTACACAATTTGCGGCCTGAGCCGTTGCCCCATCGGAGTTGCTTATGACCATGCGCTTAACCTGGTCACGGATTCAAACGGTGCTGCTCGACATGGATGGCACGCTGCTGGATCTGCGTTTCGACAATCATTTCTGGCGAGAATTGGTGCCGGTGCGCTACGCCGAGCGTCACGGTTTGCCACTGGCCCGCGCGCGCGCCGAGGTGGCGGCTCGCACCCGGTTGGTGGAGGGGACACTGGCTTGGTATTGCCTGGACTACTGGAGTCGGGAACTGGCGCTGGACATCGCGACCCTCAAGCGCGAGATCGCCCATCTGATCGCCGTGCATCCCCATGTCGTGGAATTTTTGAACGCGCTGCGCGCCGCCGGCAAGCGAGTGGTGTTGGTGACCAACGCCCACCCGCGCAGTCTGGCGCTGAAGATGGAGAAAACCCGCTTGGCTGGACACTTCGATGTCATCGTTTGCGCGCACGATCTGGGTCTGGTCAAGGAGCAGCCGGAGTTCTGGCCGCGCTTGCGCGAACGGGAGCCGTTCGAACCGACGGCGACGCTATTGGTGGACGACAATCTGGCGATCCTGCGCACGGCGCGGGCACAGGGGATCGCTTATCTGGTGTCGGTGCTGCGGCCGGATTCCGCCGACCCGCCCAAACCCTCGGGCGAGTTTCCGGCGATTCACGATTTTTCCGGGCTGCTGCCGGTCAGTGACCGGACCGGCGGTGAGGCGGATGCTAAGATTGAGTGCAACTGGTTTCAATAGGGTGGAGCCATCCAACCCGCGCTGGTGAAAAACCGCTCGATATCGATAGGAAGCGGTTTTTTCTATAACTGAATAGAATATTTTCAGTATTTATTATTAAATTTAATCATAATGAATGATCCCAATCTTGCAACTTTGTCAGCGTCGGCGGCGGATGCCCTGGTCGCGTGCCACGACTGCGATTTGCTCTATCGCAAGCGGCCGCTGCGTGAGGGGGAAAAGGCCCGTTGCGCCCGTTGCGGCGCGTTGCTGTATACCCGCAAGCCGAACAGCATCGAGCGCACCCTGACGCTGGCGCTGGCCGCGCTGATTCTGTTTGCGCTGGCTAATATCTACCCGCTGTTGGATTTTCAGTTTCAGGGCCGGGCCCAACAGAGCTCGGTGCTCAGTGGCGTTCGGGAATTGTACGCACAGGGCATGTGGACTCTGGCGATGGTGGTGTTCGTCGCCAGCATCCTGGCGCCGCTACTGAAGCTTCTGGCGTTGCTTTACGTGTTGCTGCCGCTGCATTTCGGCCGCCGGCCCTGGCGGATGGCGCAGGTGTTTCGCTGGATCGAAACCCTGCATCCCTGGGCCATGACCGAGGTGTACCTGCTGGGGGTGCTGGTGGCATTCGTCAAGCTGTCCGATATCGCCACCATCGTGCCGGGGGTGGCGCTGTATTCCTTCGCGGCGCTGATCGTGGTGATGGCCGCCACCGACGCCGCGCTGGAACCGGAAGCGATCTGGGAACGCCTGGAGCCGTGCCGATGAACCCTGGTTTGCCCATCACCGCCGCGCGCGCCGCGCTGGCCCGTTGTCACGCCTGCCACTTGTTGAGCCGGATGAAACCGCTGCCGCCGGGCAACCACGCCCATTGCCCGCGCTGTGGGGCCGCGCTGCATCTGCGCAAGCCCGATAGTCTGGCGCGCGCCTGGGCGCTGACGCTGGCGGCCTACATTCTCTATATTCCCGCCAATACCCTACCGATCATGACGGTGGTGTCGATGGGGCACGGCGAGCCGGACACCATCCTCAGCGGGGTGCGGGCACTGATCGCGGGTGGCCTGTGGCCGTTGGCTTTGCTGGTGTTTTTCGCCAGCGTGGTCGTGCCGGTGCTGAAGCTGTTCGCACTGACCTACTTGCTGATTTCGGTGTGGCGCAAATCGCGCTGGCGCCCCAGGGACCGCACCGTCCTGTACCGCGTCACCGAGGCGGTCGGGCGCTGGTCGATGATCGACGTATTCATGATTTCGATCCTGGTGGCGCTGGTCAAACTCGGCGCCATCGCTACGATCGAGCCGGGTGCCGGGGCGATGGCGTTCGCCGCCGTCGTGGTTATCACCATGTTCGCCGCCATGAGCTTCGATCCCCGCCTGATCTGGGATGCGTTGGAGAACCCCGATGAGCGATAGCGACAGTCGACACCCAGATTTGAATGGGAGCGATTCCTTACCTGACGTGGTCGTGGAAAAACGCCGTGGCCTTTCGATCGTCTGGTTGATTCCCCTGGTCGCGGCGCTGATCGGCGCCTGGTTGGCCTACAAGACGCTGAGCGAGCAGGGACCGACCATTACCCTCACCTTCCGGGAAGGCACGGGTTTGGAAGCCGGCAAGACCAAAATCAAATACAAGGCACTGGATGTTGGTGTGGTCGAAACTGTCCGGTTCAGCCCAGATTTGTCCGAGATCATCGTGACGGCGCGGATGAACAAGGAAGTGGAACGGCACCTGGGCGAAAACAGCCGGTTCTGGGTGGTGCGACCCCGGTTAGGGTTCGGCGGCGTGTCGGGGCTGGAAACCGTGGTATCCGGAACCTATATCGAAGTGGAATTCGGCGACGGCAATCCAGCACGGGCATTCGCCGGGCTCGAACAACCGCCGATCGTCAGGACCGATACCCCCGGCCACCGCTATTTGTTGTTGACTGACCGACTGGGTTCGATCCAACGGGGTTCGCCGATTTATTTCCGCGACATTCAGGTGGGTGAAGTGTTGACAACCCAGTTGGCCGAAGACAAACGGAACGTGCTGGTGCATGTGTTCGTGAATGCACCTTACGACCGCCTGGTGCGCGACCACAGTCGATTTTGGAAAACCAGCGGTTTCGAGGTCTCGCTCGGCGCGCAGGGCATCGACGTGAGAATGGAATCGCTGCTGTCCGTGCTATTGGGTGGCATTGCCTTCGATACCTCGGGCCACGACGAAACGGACTCGCCGAGCCGGGACGGTACCCAGTTTCGGTTGTACGACAGCTTTGCCGACATCGCCGAATCATCCTATACCCGTCGCGATTCCTATCTGATGTATTTCGAGGGTTCGGTGCGGGGCTTGAGCGTGGGCGCACCCGTGGAGGTTCGCGGTCTCAAGATCGGCAAGGTGACCGAAGTGAAGCTCGACATCGATCTGAAGACCGGCAACATCCGCGTGCCGGTGCTCGTGGAGTTGGAACTGGAGCGCATCCTGTCAGCGGAACAGGTCAAGCAATTTGACGAAACCTACGGCGCGCTCCGCGCGGAAGGCCGCCGGCCCGGCATGGAGCACATGGTCAAGCACGGGCTGCGGGCGCAGTTGAAAACGGGCAGCCTGCTGACTGGCCAACTCTTCGTCGAGTTGGATTTTTATCCCGACAGTCCGCCACTGGAGCTGGTTTACGGCGGACAGTATCCCGAGATTCCGACGGTGCCAGGTACGCTGGAAGCCTTCCAGAAGACGGCCATGGATATCCTGAATAATTTGCGCAAGCTGCCTTTGGACCAGATCGCCAACGAGCTGCTGGGAACGATGCAGGGCGCCAACCAGATGGTTAATGCCCCGGAATGGCGAGCGACGATTCACTCCCTGGATGCGACCTTGAAGGATGTGCGGGCGCTGGCGCAAACCGCCGACCGGCAAGTAGCCGCGCTGGCCGTCGATGCCGGGAAAACCCTGGGCGCCGCGCGCAACACCCTGGAAAGCCTTGATCCCGAGGCGCCGCTGATGGTCGATCTCGCCAATACTTTGGAGGAACTGGCGGCGGCGGCTCGTTCCATCCGCGCCTTGAGCGACTATTTGGACCGCCATCCCGAATCTCTGCTGTATGGCAAGGGCGGCCCCGGACCTGGAGCAAGGAAATGAACCGACTATCGATAGCGGTACGCGCGGCGTTGCTTGGCGGGCTGTTGGCGCTGGCGGGGTGCGCCGGCAGCGAATCGGTGCGCTACTATGTATTGGACGCATCAAGCGCGACGCCGGTGGGCGGCGCGGCGATTCGGGATATCGCCGTGGGTGTGGGTCCCGTGGAATTCCCGGAATATCTCGACCGACCCCAGATCATGACCCGGACCAGCCAGAACGAGCTGAACATGGCCGATTTCGACCGTTGGGCCGAGTCCCTGAAGGACAACACGATCCGGGTGTTGGCCGAAAATCTGGCGACGCTGCTGCCGAGCCAGCGCGTGGTGACATACCCTTGGAAGCGGGCGACGCCGGTCGATTATCAGGTCACCGTCCAGGTCAGCCGATTCGACCGTTTGGAGCAGGGGGAGAGTGTGCTGGCCGTGCGCTGGCGAGTACTCGACGGCGATGGCGGGGAGCTGTTGTCGCGGACCTCGACCTACCGGGAGACTCCGACCGGGCCGGATTATCCGGCGACGGTGGCCGCCATGAACCGGAATCTGGAGGCTTTCAGTCGCGATGTCGCGTTGAGGATTGGATCGTTGTCGACCGGCTCCGGTCGCTGACGGATACCTACCGGGCGATTCGCGCGGGTGCCAAGCGGTTCCCGCCGACCGTTCGAACGATTGCCGGCGGCGGGAGGAATGCAGTCATGCGGGAACTTCAGCCCGGACAAAATAGCCCGGTCGGCAACGGTCGGGTTAGCGTCGGCGTTGCTGGCGAACCGTGCGAGGATTTTGCCGCCAGAACGCAGGCGGCCGCGTTGCTACTGGCCGCCGACGGCCGGATGCTCGACCCCAACAACCTGGTGAGCGCCGAGCAGCCGCAATCCCGCGATGGATCAGTGACGTTTGCCGAGTCGCCTGGCGAGTTCCGAGTGGATCTGGATGCCGTGCCAGCGGCGGCGGCCCGAATCGCCATCGTGCTGGCGGTTCGGCCCGGACTGGGGCCAGGAACGACTTTCGGGGTGTTTGCCTCGATTCGCGGTTGGTTGGCGGATGCGGCGGGCCAGCCGCTGCTGGTTTTTCCGCTGCCGCTGGCCAGTCGTGGCGAAACCGCCATGATTCTGGCGGAACTGTACCGCCATCAAGGGCAATGGAAATTCCGAGCAGTGGGGCAGGGGTTCGCGGCGGGGCTACCGGCGCTGGCGGCGCATTTTGGCCTGCGCTTGCCGGAGCCGGCGCCGAATGAACGTCCCGCCGATGGGATGGGACAGCGGCGCGAGCCGGCGCGGCCGGGGGGGCTTGCCTCGTTCAGCGGTACCGGATTCTGCATCCATCCGGAAGGCTACGTGCTGACCAACCATCACGTCATCGAGGGCGCGAGCGAAATCCTGGCCCGCTCGCCGCGCCAGCGTTGCCGTTTGGAACCGGTGTTTGCCGACCCGACCAACGATCTGGCATTGCTGCGCTCCGATACTCCTCTGCCCGGCGTGGCGATGTTCCGCGAGGGTGCGCCGGCCCGCTTGGGCGAGACGGTGATCGTGGTCGGCTATCCGCTGGGCGGCCTGCTCGGGTCGGGGCCGCAGGTGACCACCGGTAACGTCAGTTCCCTGATCGGTCCCGGCGACGATACCCGTGCCCTGCAATTCACCGCGCCGACCCAGGCCGGTAATAGCGGCGGACCGCTGTTGGACAGCGATGGCTCGGTGGTGGGCGTGGTCAGTTCGAAGCTGAACGTGGTCCGGGTACACGAAATGACCGGCGACATCCCGCAGAATGTTAATTTCGCCATCAAGTCGGCGCTGGCGCGTGAGTTTCTGGCGGCGGTCGGGGTGGACCATCAATGCCGCGTGTCGCATCCCACCCGCTCTGTTGCCGATATTGCCGCCGAAGCCCGCGATTTCGTACTTAAGATCGAGTGTCGGGAGTAAGGCAATCTTTTTTCAACGACAGGAGGAAACAAAATGGCTCATGAAGGTTATCACGAACCGATTTCGGAACTTTCCGATGACACACGGGATATGCATCGCGCGATTATCTCGCTCATGGAAGAGCTGGAGGCGGTGGATTGGTACAACCAGAGAGTAGATGCTTGCCGAGACGAGGAACTGAAAGCGATCCTCGTTCATAATCGAGATGAAGAAAAGGAACATGCCGCCATGGTGCTGGAATGGATTCGCAGGAAGGACCCGACGTTTGACAAGGAACTCAAGGATTACCTGTTCACGGAGAAGCGAATCGCTCACGGATAGCCATTTGTGGATGGATGATCGTTTTCGGTCGCCGCATCCGAACTCGGTGGTCTTTCCATCTATTTGCAAGGCACCCTGACGTGGCTGCGAGTTCGGGCGCCCGCTCGCCAGGCTCGGAAAGGGATTGGGTCGGCTGACCCGCTTTCGTGTTCCCCGGCACGTTCGTTGTGGTGTGGTAACCGGCGCGCCGGGGGGCATTGGGGGATGGTTTTCCAGACCGGGAATGCTATCTTAGGGCCGCCAAAAGGAAGGTACCGGCAGGCGGCTGGTGCCGTCGCGGTCCCGCGACCCGCGCCACGCCCGATCTCGCCACGTTTCCGAAGCCTTGTCAGCGACTCACGCAGACTATCCTTGAGAATCCGCACCCATGAACGATACCGCTCTACTTTCCCAAGCCGTAACCCCCGTCCGGCCGCCACTTCCCTCCGTTCCGCGTTGGAATGTCGAATCGGTCTTGGCGCTGTTCGAACTGCCTTTCGCCGATTTGCTGTTTTTGGCCCAGGAAGCGTTGCGCAAGCACTTCGATCCCAACGCGGTGCAGCGTTCCACCTTGCTGTCGATCAAGACCGGCAACTGCTCCGAGGATTGCGGTTATTGCTCGCAGTCCAAACGCTACCAGACCGGGCTGGAGACGCAGCGTCTGTTGTCCACCGAAGAAGTGCTGGCGGCGGCCAAGGCAGCCAAGGAACAGGGTGCCGGTCGTTTCTGCATGGGCGCGGCTTGGCGCGGTCCCAAGGAAAAGGACTTGCCGGCGGTCATGGAGATGGTCCGTGCCGTCAAGGCGCTCGGCTTGGAAACCTGCGTAACTCTGGGCATTCTCAAGGACGGTCAGGCGGAACAGTTGAAGGAAGCCGGGCTGGACTACTACAACCATAATCTCGATACCGCTCCAGAGTTTTACGGGGATGTCGTCACCACGCATACTTATCAAGACCGCCTGGACACCTTGCGGAATGTACGCGAGGCCGGTCTGAAGGTCTGTAGCGGCGGCATCGTCGGTATGGGCGAATCGCGCCGGCATCGCGCCGGTTTGATCGCCAAGCTGGCCAATCTTGATCCGCCGCCGGAATCGGTGCCGATCAACAACCTGGTGCCGATTCCCGGCACGCCGCTGGCCAACAGCGATCCGATCGATATTTTCGAGTTTGCCCGCACCATTGCCGCCGCTCGCATCACCATGCCGCGTAGCTACGTGCGCTTGTCGGCCGGACGAGAACAGATGAGCGAATCCGAACAGGCGCTGTGCTTTCTGGCCGGGGCCAACTCGATGTTCTACGGTGACCACCTGCTGACCACCAGCAACCCGCAAACGCCTCTCGATAACACGCTGTTCGAAAAACTCGGGTTGCACGGTATCTGAACGACGACCGCTCATGACCAACGCCGAGTGGTTGAGTCGCAGCCTGAAAGCGGTTTGGCACCCTTGCACCCAGATGAAGTATCACGACTCCGGTGCGCTGCCGCTGGTACCGGTGGCCAGCGGTGCGGGCGCGTGGTTGTACGATTTTGAAGGCCGGCGCTATCTGGACGCCATCGGTTCGTGGTGGGTGAACCTATTCGGCCATGCCAACCCGCGTATCAACGCCGCCGTGAAGGATCAACTTGACCGGCTCGAACATGTGATTCTGGCCGGTTTCACCCACGCGCCGGTGGTGGAACTGTCGGAGCGGCTGTCCACTCTGACCGGCGGCGAGCTGGGCCATTGTTTCTACGCCTCGGACGGTTCGGCGGCGGTGGAAATCGCCCTGAAAATGTCGCATCACTATTGGCGCAATCACGGTCAGCCCGGCAAGCAGGAATTTCTCTGTCTGGCCGGCAGCTACCATGGCGAGACGCTGGGCGCGCTGGGAGTCAGCGATGTCGGTTTGTACAAGGAAGCCTATGGACCGCTGATGCATCATGCCGTCGCGGTCCCTTCTCCCGATGCCCGTCAGGCCGAGGTCGGAGAGACAGCCGCCGATGTCGCCCACCGCGCCGCAGCCGGACTGGAAGCAGTGCTGGCGGCCCGGCATGAATCGGTCGCCGCGCTGATCGTCGAGCCGCTGGTGCAGGGCGCCGGCGGGATGGTGATGTATGACCCGGAGTATCTGCGCCGGGCTCGTGCCTTGTGCGACCGGTACCGGGTCCATCTGATCGCCGACGAAATCATGGTCGGGTTCGGTCGCACCGGCACCCTGTTCGCCCATGAACAGGCCGGCATCCGCCCCGATCTGCTCTGTCTGTCCAAGGGCATCACCGGCGGTTATCTGCCGTTGTCGGTGGTGCTGAGCACCGATGATCTGTACGACGCCTTCTACGACGACAGCTACACTCGTGCTTTCCTGCATTCTCACTCCTACACCGGCAATACCCTGGCCTGCCGGGCGGCGCTGGCGACCCTGGATATTTTCGCCGAGGACGAGGTGTTGGCGCGTAACCGACGCTTTGCCGAACGGTTCACCGGGCTACTGGCGCCGCTGGCGCGGCATCCACGGGCGCGGCATTTTCGCCAGCGCGGCATGATCTGGGCCGTCGATATCGACAGTGCCGATCCCGATTTTCGGTTGCGTTTCTTTCGCGAGGCGCTGCAACGCGAACTGCTGTTGCGACCGCTGGGGACCACGCTGTATTTCATGCCACCCTACATCCTCGACGACGACGAAGCGGTCTTGCTGGCCGAACGCGCGGTGGCGGCGCTGGACGCCGCGTTGGCATGATCTGGGACGAACTGGACAGCGGCCTTGCCCAACTGAAGGCGGATGGTCTGTTGCGCCGCCGTCGTACCCTGGAGGCGCCTTGTGGTCCGGAAGCGCTGGTCGATGGCCGGCGGCTGATCGCGTTTTGCAGCAACGATTACCTCGGTTTGGCCAACCATCCGACCTTGGTTACAGCGGCGCGGGAAGCAGCCGAACACTGGGGAGTGGGTAGCGGCGCCTCGCATGTGGTGAGCGGTCACCTGCGGCCCCATCAGGCATTGGAGGAACGGTTGGCGGCCTTCGTGGGCCGCGAGCGAGCCCTGTATTTCGGTACCGGTTACATGGCCAATCTGGCGATCGTACCGGCGCTGGTGGGGCGCGACGACGCCGTATTCGCCGACAAGCTGAATCACGCCTCGCTGATCGACGCCGCCCTGCTGGCGCGCGCCGAGCACCTGCGTTATCCGCATGGCGACATGGAGGCGCTCGCCCATCGGTTGGAACGGAGTCCGGCACGGCGCAAGTTGATCCTCACCGACGCGGTGTTCAGCATGGATGGCGATCTGGTGCCGTTGCCGGAACTGTTCGAACTGGCTGAACGTTTTGATGCCTGGCTGGTGGTCGATGATGCGCACGGCTTTGGCGTGCTTGGTCCCGGCGGCCAGGGCAGCCTTGCCCATTTCGGGTTGCCGCCCTCGCCACGCTTGATCCTGATGGGGACGCTCGGCAAGGCGGCCGGTGGGTCCGGCGCGTTCGTGGCCGGCGACCGGCGGGTGATCGAATGGCTGGCGCAGCGGGCGCGCCCGTACATTTTCACCACCGCTTCCAGTCCGATCATGGCCGCCGTGCTGCTAGCCAGTCTGGATCTGATCGCTGCGGGTGACGACCGACGTACCCATTTACAAGAGCTGATCGCCCGCTTGCGGGTCGGGCTCGCCGACCTGCCGTGGCGTTTGTTGCCGTCCCGGACGGCGATCCAGCCGCTGCTGGTCGGCGACAACGAAGCCGCCGTGCGGTTGTCCGAACGTTTGTTCGAGCGTGGCCTGTGGGTGCCGGCCATCCGGCCGCCCACCGTGCCGGTCGGAACCGCCCGCTTGCGGGTTTCCCTGTCCGCCGCGCACGATGCCAGTCAGCTTGACGCCCTAATTACGACTCTACATGACTGTGCCGATCACCCTAACTAGCCCGCCCGCCGCGCTGCCGGCCAAGCAACGCATTCGGCAAGCCTTCGACCGGGCGGCGGCGACCTACGATGCCGCCGCCGATGTCCAGCGGGAGGTATGCGACCGGTTGGCGATCTGTTTCCAGCAGGCCGGCATCGATCTCGATCCTGAAGCCATTCTGGACGCGGGCTGCGGCACCGGTTACGGCGCATTCTGGCTGCGGCGACGTTGGCCGCGCGCCCGGTTGGCGTTGATCGATTTCGCGCCCAGTATGCTGGTCACCGCTCGCGCCCATGGCACCGGCGCGGCGCTGGTCTGCGCCGATATCGAGGCTCTGCCGCTGATTGGCGGCGGTTTCGACTTGTACTGGTCCAGCCTGGCTTGGCAGTGGAACGATCCCGGCTGGTGTCTGGCCGAAGCCGGGCGGGTGCTGAAAGCCGGCGGCGCGCTGGCGGTCGCCACCTTGGGAACCGATAACTTCCCCGAATTGCGCCACGCGTTCGCCGAGATCGATGAATACAGTCATGTGTTGGCCATGGCGCCGCCCGAGCGCTTGCTGGCCGATTGCGCGGCGGGCGGCTGGAAGGTGCTGATTTGGCAACGGCAGCCGGTGTGCCGACATTATCCCGATTTGCGAACCCTGCTGCGGGCGGTCAAGGCGGTTGGAGCGCGCGAGGTCGAGCAGCGCCGCCCCACACCCTTGAGTCGTGGCGCCTGGCAGGCCATCGCCGCGCGCTACGAACGGTTGCGGGAAGCCGCTGGCCTACCGCTGACCTACGATGCGGTATGGTTGATCGCCACGAGAACGGGTTGAACGATGGTCATGAAGCAGGCGTTTTTCGTAACCGGTACCGATACCGAGGTCGGCAAGACTCATGTGACCTGTGCCCTGTTGCACGCCACGCGCCGGCAAGGTCGGACCACGGTCGGCATGAAACCGATTGCGGCGGGTGTTGGGGATGACGGACATAATGAAGACGTCACGCGCCTGCTGGCGGCCGGTTCCATCACGCCGCCGCGCGATTGGATCAACCCCTTTCTGTACGATCCGTTCATCGCCCCGCATATCGCGGCCCGCGCGGCGGGTCGGACGATCGAGATACCGGTGATTCAGCAAGCGTTCGAGCGCTTGCAAGCCCTGGCGGACGTGGTGTGGGTGGAAGGCGTGGGCGGGTTTCGGGTACCGCTGGACGAAGGCCACGATACGGCCGATTTGGCGCGCATGCTGGCTTTGCCGGTGGTGCTGGTGGTCGGTATGCGGCTGGGTTGCATCAATCACGCGCTGCTCACCGCCGAAGCGATCGCCCGGCGGGAGTTGACGTTGGCGGGGTGGGTCGCCAATCGCATCGATCCGGGCATGGACTGCTTCGAGGCGAATCTCGACACGCTTCGCGCCCGGCTGAACGCGCCGTTGCTGGGGGTGGTTCCGTACGGCGACAGTTCTGAGCAGGCCGCATCGATGCTGGGCTTATCGGTTTTGCCGGGTTTCGTTGCCGCGCCATCGACCGCCTGAAGCGGGATATGCGGCACCCTCGCGCTCGATACGGATACGAGCGGTGCGGGGGAAGGATACGAAAAAAAGCCCGGGATAACCGGGCTTTCTTAGGAATCTGGACAGCCGAACGAAAAATCTAGTCTTGGTCCAGGGGCTTGATGTTGGTTGCTTGTTTGCCTTTTGGCCCCATGGTGACGTCGAAGGAAACTTTCTGATTTTCCTTGAGCGTCTTGAAGCCGCGCGCCTGAATCGCGGAAAAGTGCGCAAACACGTCGTCGCCGCCGTTATCGGGCGTAATGAAACCGAACCCCTTGGATTCGTTAAACCATTTGACGGTACCAGTGACCATATTGATGCATTTCCTGAGAACTAAGGGTATTGGAACAATCGGGCGGAAACCCGAACAAGCCGCACGAATTCAAGACGGGGAAAATGACGGACTGAATAACCGACGGTCGTTGCAGCGACGAGCAAATTCACCACTTAAAAATCATACGCACCAAAACTATAGGCGAAGCCCATCGGTAGGGCAAGTTGATTTTCGTGCAGGGCATTTTTGCTTTTATTCCTACTTTTATTCTTGTTCTCATCATAGCTCCTTGGCCATCACCAGTGCGTCTTCCCGCCCGCCGGCGGCGGGGTAATAGCCCGGCCGCAAGCCGATTTCGCAAAAGCCGGCGGAGCTGTAAAGCCGTAACGCGGCGGTGTTGGTGGGGCGGACTTCCAGGAATACGCTCTGCACCTCAGCGGTGCGCGCCAGTTCGAGCAGGTGTTCCAGCATACGCCGCGACAGCCCACGTCCCCGCAGTTCCGGGCGCACGCAAAGGTTAAGGATGTGGGCTTCGCCAGCCGCCGCCGACATCACGCCGTAGGTTTGGATGAAGCCGTGCGGGGTTTCCAATACCTGGCAGTGGTAACCGACCCGGATACAGTCGCGGAAGATGCTTTCGGTCCAGGAGAATTCATAAGCGCGTTTCTCGATCGCGAGCACTTCTCGGAGATCGGCGTAGAGCATTTGTCGAAATTGGCTGGCTCGGGATTCCCGTAAGGCTTTCATGACCCGGCGAGCTTCCGAGCCGACTCGCCCGCGACGGTGGTCATGGCGCGTCGCGCCAGCCGCAGGTCGTCCCAGACCTTGCGCTTCTCGCGCGGCGAGCGCAGCAGGTAGGCGGGATGGTAGGTCACCACCAGCGGAATTTGCGCCGGACCGAAACGGTGAATCCGGCCGCGCAGCTTACCGATCTGGGTATCGGTATCCAACAGATTCTGGGCGGCAATGCGACCTACAGCAAGGATAATACGCGGTCGGATCAACTCGATCTGTCGTTCCAGGAACGGCCGGCAGAGGTTAGCCTCGGTAGGTGCCGGGTCGCGGTTTTCCGGTGGGCGGCATTTCAGAATATTGGCGATATAGACCTGCTCACGTTTCAGGCCGATCGCCAGCAGCATCGGGTTGAGCAGCTTGCCGGCCCGGCCGACGAACGGCTCGCCGAGCCGGTCCTCGTCGGCGCCGGGGGCCTCGCCGATCACCAGCCAGTCGGCCTCGTGGTCGCCGACCCCGAACACGGCTTGGGTGCGGGTGGCGCACAGGCCGCAGGCGGTGCATTGCCGGGCTTCCATTGCGAGTTCTTCCCAATCCATCCGGGCGATGCGCGCTTCACGGCTGGGCGCGGACGGCGTGAAGACCTGATCGGCGGCGGTTTCGAATACCGGTTCCCAATCGTCCGTCATGGGTGGAATCCAGTCGTCAGGGGGTAAAGATTCGAAGTCCTCCACGTCCCTCATGGTGGTCGGTTGGGGTCGATCCCAAGGGTTCTCTTCCTCGGCAAAGGAAGGGTGCGCGGCGGGATTGAGCGAGAGGGCGGACGCCTCCAAGCCTTCCGCCATGGGTGGAAGCGGGGAATCCGCTGCTTGCGGATGCCCGGCCAATGGCCGGCGCGGCAGCCACAAGGAAATGCCCAGCGCGGCTAGGTACTCGCGTTTGCGGTCGCCGGTCACGGGGTTTGCTTACAGCAGTTGCGGATGCGCCCGCTCGGCGGGTTGCAGCACCTTGTTGAGCGCGTTCACATAAGCCTTGGCCGAGGCGATCACGATGTCGGTATCGGCGCCCTGGCCGTTGACGATCCGACCGCTCTTGGAGACTCGCACCGTCACCTCGCCCTGGGAATCGGTGCCGCTGGTGATGTTGTTGACCGAGTACAGCAACAGGTCGGTGCCGGTCTGCAAGATGCTTTCGATTGCCTTGAACGAGGCATCCACCGGACCGCCGCCATCCGCGGTCGCTTTGCGTTCCTCGCCGTCCACCGACAGGGTGACCTGGGCGCTCGGCGTTTCGCCGGTTTCCGAGCAGACCCGCAGGTAAAGCAGCTTGACCCGCTCGTTTTCCGCCGTCAGATAAGCGTCAGTGACCAGTGCCTGCAAGTCTTCGTCGTACACTTCATGCTTTTTGTCGGCCAGTTCCTTGAAGCGGGTGAAGGCATCGTTCAACTCCTCCTCGGTCGCGAAACTGGCGCCCAGTTCCTCCAGGCGTGTGCGGAAGGCGTTGCGGCCCGAGTGCTTGCCCATGACCATGCGGTTGGCGCTCCAGCCCACATCCTCGGCGCGCATGATCTCGTAGGTTTCGCGGTGTTTGAGCACGCCGTCCTGATGAATGCCGGATTCGTGGGCGAAGGCGTTGGCGCCGACGATGGCCTTGTTCGGTTGCACCGGAAAGCCGGTGATGTTGGCCACCAGCCGCGAGGCCGGCACGATCTGGGTGGTGTCGATGCCGGTTTCCAGTTGAAATACGTCGTGGCGGGTGCGCACCGTCATCACGATCTCTTCCAGCGAAGCGTTGCCGGCTCGTTCGCCCAGGCCGTTGATGGTGCATTCCACTTGGCGCGCGCCGGCCAGTACCGCCGCCAATGAGTTGGCCACCGCCAGCCCCAGGTCGTTGTGGCAATGGATCGAGAAGATGGCCTTGTCGGCATTTGGTACCCGCTCGATCAAATTGCGGATGGTGTGGGCGAACTGGTCGGGAACGTTGTAGCCGACCGTGTCGGGGATGTTGATGGTGCGGGCGCCGGCATTGATCACCGCCTCGACGATCCGGCACAGAAAGTCGAGTTCCGAACGACCGGCGTCCTCGGCCGAGAATTCCACGTCGTCGGTCCAGCGTCGGGCGCGGCGTACCGCCTCGACCGCTCGTTCTATCACCTGGTCCGGTTCCATGCGCAGCTTCATCTGCATGTGGATTGGCGAGGTGGCGATGAAGGTGTGGACACGGCCCGCCGCCGCCTCTTTCAACGCCTCGCCGGCCCGGTCGATGTCGACGTCGGCGGCGCGCGCCAGGCCGCAGACCACGCTGTCCTTGACCGCCCGCGCCACCGCCCGCACCGCTTCGAAATCGCCGGGGCTGGCGATCGGAAAACCGGCTTCGATCACGTCGACCCGCATCCGCTCCAGCATCTTGGCGATGCGGACTTTCTCTTCCTTGGTCATGGACGCGCCGGGGCTTTGCTCGCCGTCGCGCAGGGTGGTGTCGAAGATAATCAGCTTGTTCATGCGGGTGTTCTCCAGTGAGGTTCGATCGCCGCGCCGGTGGCTGGCGAAGCCGGCGGACCATGGCGGTTGATTATGGCGATTTTGCGAGGTTTGTCAGCCGAATGTTGGGTGGTGCCGGGCTTCCGCCTAACTCGGCGCGCGATGGTCGGTATCAGGGCGTCGGGGCGTTTTTCGCCGGACGGCGGGCGATAGCCTGTTACAATGATAAGTTCTAGTCATGGAGTCAGGAGATTTTATGTCTCAATCGCTTTGGCCGGGCAAACCCTATCCGCTTGGCGCTGATTGGAATGGTGAAGGCACCAATTTCGCGCTGTTTTCGGAAAACGCCACCAAGGTTGAGCTATGCCTGTTCGATGAGCAAGATCACGAAACTCGACTGGAGCTTAAGGAGGTCGATAAGTTTATCTGGCACGGTTACGCGCCGGAAATCGGACCGGGGCAGCGTTATGGATTTCGGGTGCATGGACCGTTCGCGCCACAGGAAGGGCATCGTTTCAACCCTAACAAGCTGCTGATCGATCCCTACGCCAAGGCGCTCGATGGCGATGTCCAGTCGGGCGAGGCTATTTTCGGCTATCCGTGGGACCAGCCCGAGGACGATCTGGCCTTTTCCGAAAGCGACAGCGCGCCGCTGATGCCGAAGGCCGTGGTGATCGACTCGCGTTTCGATTGGGAGGGCGACCAGTTACTGCGCACGCCCTGGCATGAGACGGTGATTTACGAATTGCATGTCCGGGGATTTACCCGTCTGCACCCGGACATTCCGCCGGAGTTGCGTGGCACCTATGCCGGCCTGGCGCATCCCGCCGCGATTGCCCATCTGCGCTCGATCGATGTGACCGCGGTCGAATTGATGCCGATACATCATTACCTCGCCCATCCGGGTCATCTGGCGGACACCGGGCTGCGCAACTACTGGGGTTACGACTCGCTGAATTTCTTCGCGCCCTACTCGGGCTACAGCGCCAGCGGTAGTCAGAGCCAGCAGGTGCGCGAGTTCAAGGAGATGGTCAAGGCGCTGCATCGAGCCGGTATCGAGGTCATTCTCGACGTGGTCTACAACCACACCGGCGAAGGCAGCCAGATGGGGCCGACCCTGACCTTGCGCGGGGTGGACAACGCCGCCTACTACCGGTTGGTTGAAGACAATCCCCGCTACTACATGGATTTCACCGGTTGCGGCAATTCGCTTAACGTCCGTCACCCGCAAGTGCTCAAGCTGATCATGGATAGCCTGCGCTACTGGGTGTTGGAGATGCATGTCGATGGCTTTCGTTTCGATTTGGCCTCGGCGCTGGCGCGGGAACTGTATGCCGTCGATCGGCTGGCGGCATTTTTCGACATCATCCATCAGGACCCGGTGTTGTCCGATGTGAAACTGATCGCCGAACCCTGGGACGTGGGTGAGGGCGGCTATCATGTCGGCGGATTTCCGTTGCTGTGGTCGGAGTGGAACGGCCGCTACCGCGACACGGTGCGCGACTTCTGGCGCGGCGAACCGAGCCGGTTAGCCGAATTCGCCTTCCGCTTCACCGGCAGTTCCGATCTCTACCAGCCCAATGGCCGCAACCCCAGCGCCAGCATCAACTTCATCGTCGCGCACGACGGCTTCACCCTGCGCGATCTGGTCAGCTACAACGAAAAGCACAACGAAGCCAACAACGAGGACAGCCGTGACGGGGAAAGCCACAATCGTTCCTGGAATTGCGGGGCCGAGGGCGAAACCGACGATCCGGCGGTTCTGCAACTGCGCCAGCGTCAGCAGCGCAATTTTCTGGCGACGCTGTTCCTGTCGCAGGGCGTTCCCATGCTGCTGGCCGGCGACGAAATGGGCCGCACGCAGCATGGTAACAATAATGCCTATTGTCAGGATAACGAGATTTCCTGGCTGAACTGGGATCTGCCGGAGGAAAACGCGGCGCTGTTGGAATTCGTGCGCGAGTTGATGGCGTTCCGCTACGAACATCCGGTGTTACGTCGGCGCAAATGGTTCCAGGGACGGTCGATCCATGGTTCCGGCGTGCACGACATCCTCTGGTTCAACCCGGATGGCGGCGAGATGACCGAGGAGCAATGGCATGACGGCTTGACCAAGGCCATTGGGATTTTTCTGAACGGCGAGGAAATCGCCACCCCCAACCGGCGCGGCGAGCGGATCATCGACGATAGCTTTATTCTGCTGTTCAATGCCGATCACGAACCGGTGGAATTCAGCCTGCCCGAGGATCTGCGCGGTTGGGCATGGCGGACGGTGATGGATACCGCCCAGCCCCGCTTTCTGCAACGCGGCCGTGGCTACGGCGCCGAAGCGCCGGAAGTGCCGGTGGCTGGCCGGGCGTTGGTAGTCTTGCAGCGGCCATCCAGCGCCAATAACCAAGAGTCGTAACCGTAGCCGTAGGGTACGCAATACGTATCCTGCCCAGCTTCCAGTCTTATGTCTTGCCGATAAAAACGGCAACTCAATCCACTGACCACGACCCGCCACGGAGGCATCGTTCCCATGAATCCCATCAAACTGGGCGCTGATTATCGCGGCGACCACCAATGTGTGTTTACCTTATGGGCGCCCTTGTTGAAACAGGCCGCCGTCCATCTGATTGCGCCCGAGGATCGGCTGGTTCCCATGACCCGCGACGAGCGCGGTTACTGGCATGCCACCGTCACCGGCATCGAACCCGGCGCGCTTTACTTTTATCGCTGGGACGGGGAAACCGACCGTCCTGATCCCGTCTCCCACAGCCAGCCGCAAGGCGTGCACGGCCCATCGCGAGTCGTGGACCACGCTTTCGCCTGGACCGACGCCGGTTGGCGGCCGACGCCGCTGCCGCAATGGGTGATGTACGAACTGCATGTCGGAACCTTCACTCCCGAAGGGACTTTCGACGCCATCATCCCGCGCTTGCCCGAATTGCGGGAACTGGGGGTCAATGCCCTGGAACTGCTGCCGGTCGCCCAATTTCCCGGTGATCGCAACTGGGGTTACGACGGCGTCTATCCCTGGGCGGCGCAGCATTCCTACGGCGGGGTCGAGGGCCTGAAGCGCTTGGTCGATGCCTGCCACCGCGAAGGTTTGGCGGTGATCATGGACGTGGTTTACAACCACCTTGGCCCCGAGGGGAATTATCTGTGGGGGCTGGGAACCTATTTCACCAACCACTACCGCACCCCTTGGGGCGATGCCGTCAACTACGACGGCCCGCACAGCCCCGGCGTCCGCGAATATGTGGTTGGTAACGCCCGTTACTGGTTCGAGACCTGCCACTGCGACGCATTGCGGTTGGACGCAGTGCACGCCATCTACGATTTCGGCGCCCGCCACATCCTGGCGGAACTGGCCGAAGCCGCCGCTGACTGCGGACAACGCCAAGGCCGGCCTTTCTATCTCATCGCCGAGAGCGATCTCAACGACCCGCGTATCGTGCGCCCGCCCACCACCGGCGGTTACGGGCTGGACGCGCAATGGAGCGACGATTTTCATCACGCGCTGCACACCGTTCTTACCGGCGAACGCCACGGCTACTACGAGGACTTCGGCGCCCTGGAACAGTTGGCGCAAGTCTATCGCCGACCCTTTGTCTACGCTTGGGACTACTCTCCACACCGCCAGCGCTTCCATGGCGACGATCCTGACGATTGCCCGGCTTGGCGTTTCGTGGTGTGCAGTCAGAATCATGATCAAGTCGGCAATCGGGCCTTGGGCGAGCGGTTGTCGGGCCTATTGCCGTTTCCGGCGCTGAAGCTGGCGGCGGCGGCGGTGCTGCTGTCGCCCTACCTGCCGATGCTGTTCATGGGCGAGGAATACGGCGAGCCGCGCCCGTTCCTGTATTTCATCAGCCATGGCGATCCGGCATTGATCGAAGGGGTACGAGAAGGTCGAAAACAGGAGTTTGCCGCCTTCCACGTCGAGGGCGAAGCGCCCGATCCGCAGTCCGAGGTGACGTTCGAGGATTCCAAGCTGCAATGGGATCTGGGCAAAACCGGCCGACACGGTCAATTACGCGCTTTCTATCGCGAATTACTGCGGTTGCGGCGGGAGCTGCCGGCGCTGGCGCGTTTGGACAACGCCAGTTTGACCGCGACCGTGGTTGCTCCAACCGTTCTGGAGTTGCGGCGTTGGTGCGATGACAACCGCGTCGTCGTCTGGATGAATTTCGCCGCCGAACCGGCGACCGTGACCGTCGCGCCGGGCGCTGGTCCCTGGAATAGGCAACTCGATGCGGCTGATCCAACCTGGGGTAGCGACGGTTCGACCTTGCCGGCGCAACTGGTCGATGGCATGGCGCCGAACCTGCTTGTCCTTCCGCCTTACGCCGTGGCGGTCTACGCCGCCGGTGTTTCCGCTTGAACGTTCAACGACGAGGACCCAATTCCATGATGCGCATTCCCGTCGCGACTTATCGCCTGCAATTCACGCCCGATTTCGGCTTCGACGCCGCCACCGCCATCGCCTCCTATCTGGCCGAACTGGGGGTGTCCGATATCTACGCCTCGCCGATCCTCACACCGCGTCAAGGGAGCCAACACGGTTACGACGTAGTGGACGCGCACGCCATCAATCCCGAATTGGGTGGCATGGAGCGGTTCGAGCTGTTGAGTCAGGTGCTAAAGGAACAGGGCATCGGCTGGGTGCAGGATATCGTGCCCAATCACATGGCTTTCGACAGCCAGAACCGGGTGTTGGTGGATGTGTTGGAAAATGGCCCGGACTCGCTCTATCACGAGTTCTTCGATATCAACTGGAACCATCTGTACGAAGGAATCCGCGGTCGGGTGTTGGCGCCCTTTCTCGGCAAGTTCTACGGCGACTGCCTGGAAAGCGGTGAATTGCAGTTGCGTTACAGTAAGCAGGGACTGGCCGTTCACTACTACGATTTCCGTTTCCCGATCCGCATCGAGTCCTATTATCGATTGCTGACCTACGATCTGGGGCGGTTGCGCGCTCGTCTCGATCGCGCTCATCCGCACTTCGTCAAGTTCCTGGGGGTGCTTTACTTGCTCAAGTACATCCCATCCGGCGAGGAAGGGCAGGAGCGTTACGACCAGATTTCCTTCATCAAGCAGATGTTGTGGGAGTTGTGGAACGGTAGCCCCGAAGTACGCGAGTTCATCGAGGAGAATATCCGCATTTTCAATGGCGAAGTAGGAAAACCCGAAAGTTTCGACCTGATGGACAGCTTGCTCGACGAGCAATTCTTCCGGTTATCCTACTGGAAGGTCGGTAACGAGGAACTGAATTATCGGCGGTTTTTCACCATCAACGACCTGATCTCGCTGCGGATCGAGGACGCCAAGGTCTTTGACTTCACGCACGAGTTGATCCTGAAGTTGGTGGCCGAGGAGAAGATCAGCGGCCTGCGGATCGACCATATCGACGGTCTCTACGATCCGGCGCAGTATCTGCATCGCCTGCGCGAGCGGGTGCCCTATGTTTATCTGGTCGTGGAAAAGATTCTGGAACATGGCGAGGAATTGCCGGTGAACTGGCCGTGCCAGGGCACCAGCGGCTACGATTTTCTCGGCATGGTCAATAGCCTGTTCTGCCAGCCGGACGCCGAGGCGGAATTCACCCGGATTTATCACTCGTTCATCGGTAACACCACGTCCTGCGAGATGCTGATCGACGGCAGCAAGCGCATGATCGTGGACAAGCATCTGGCCGGCGATATCGATAACCTGGCCCATCTACTCAAGCGCATTTCCGAGCGTTACCGATACGCCAGCGATTTCACCCTGTACGGACTCCAGGTGGCGCTGATCGAAATTCTGGTGTTGTTTCCGGTCTATCGCACCTACATCGGTCGGACCGGCTCCAGCCGGGCGGATCAGGAACATATCCGGCAGGTCATCGCCCAGGCCAGGCTCAATATCCCCAACTTCCGCAATGAACTGAATTTCATCGAACGGTTCCTGCGTCTGGAATTCGACGAGCACATGGCGGCCGAGGACAAGGACCAGTGGCTGCATTTCATCATGCGCTTGCAGCAGTTCACCGGACCGCTGATGGCCAAGGGCGTCGAGGATACGGTGTTCTATGTGTATAACCGGCTTCTGTCGCTCAATGAAGTCGGCGCGGGGCCGTTGCAGTTCGGCATCGATCTCGATGAGTTTCACGCCTTCAACCAGCAACGGGTCGCTTCCTGGCCGCATGCGATGAACGCCAGCGCCACCCATGACACCAAGCGGGGCGAAGATGTCCGCGCCCGATTGAACGTGTTATCGGAGATGCCGGAGGAGTGGGAACGGCAGTTGCTGGAATGGCACGAGATCAACCAGTCGCGCAAGGTACAGATCGGCGCCCGGATGGCCCCCGAGAACGATGACGAGTACCTGCTCTATCAAACTTTGCTGGGCGCCTATCCCTTCGATCTGGCGGACTATCCAGGGTTCATCGAGCGGGTCAAGGATTATTTGATCAAAGCCACCCGTGAAGCCAAGGTTCATACCAACTGGTTGGAGCCCGACGGTCCATACGAGGAAGCCTTGCTGACTTTCGCCGAGCGCGTGATGCAATCGGGCATGGATAACCTTTTTCTGCAAGCGTTCTTGCCGTTCCAGCGACGGATTCAACACTATGGCATTCTCAACTCGCTCAGCCAGACCCTGCTCAAGCTGACCACGCCCGGCCTGCCTGATTTCTACCAAGGTACCGAATTATGGGATTTGAGCTTGGTCGATCCAGACAACCGGCGGCCCGTGGACTTTGAGCGGCGCGGCGCGCTGCTCAAGGCGTTGCAGAACCATGGTGGCGGAAACATTCCACACTTGATCACGGAACTGCTGGCCATGCCGGAGGATGGGCGGATTAAGTTGTTTCTGATCTATCGAGCCCTGCAGGCGCGGCGAGCCGAATCGGAGTTGTTCCAGCACGGTGCTTATCAGAAATTGACGGTGATCGGCAGTCTCAAATCGCATGTGGTGGCATTCGCCCGGGATCTGGGCGAGCGGCGGGCGTTGGTGGTGGTGCCGCGCTTCCCGAGTAGCCTGGTCAAGGATGGCGAATACCCGCTGGGCGAGGCGGTCTGGCATGAAACTCGGGTATTGCCACCGACCGGATCGCGCCTGCGCTGGCACAATGTCCTGACCGGACAAACCGTGCAGGGCGAGGAGGCGCTGTGGCTACGGGAAGTATTCCAGCATTTCCCGGTGGCGCTGCTGATCAACGAGTCGGTACAGAATTGACGAGAGTTGTGCCGCCTCGGCCATGCGCCTACTTGGGTTCGGGGGGGTCCCCCAGGCCTTGGGCGCGGCGGCGGGCGCGCTGCCGCAACCGCGCCAGGAACAGCATCGGTCCCGATAGTCCGTACAGCAAAAAGCCGAAGAACAGGACCTTGGGCGGATCGATGGAGGTGAGTACGAAGACCAGTACCACGATCAAGACCGCCATGAAGGGCACCGGTCCGCGCAAGTCGACCTGTTTGAAACTGAAGTACAGGATATTGCTGAACATCAGCGCGCCGGCGCCGATGGTGACGGCCAGCGCTGGCCACAGCATTTGCATGCCGGTCAGGCCGAGATCGGTGCAGAACCAGACCAGCCCGGTCACGATGGCCGCCGCCGAAGGGCTGGGCAGGCCGGTGAAGTAGCGCTTGTCGGTGCTGCCGATCTGCACATTGAAGCGGGCCAGCCGCAGCGCCGCCATCACCGTGTAGAAAAATGCCGCCAGCCAGCCGAGCTTGGACAGAAATGGCCCCATGCCCGCCATGGTGCCCAAAGCCCATGTGTACATGATCAGGGCCGGCGCCAGCCCGAAGGAGACCAGATCGGCCATGCTGTCGTACTGAGCGCCGAACTCGCTTTCGGTGTGGGTCAGCCGGGCGACCCGGCCATCCAGCCCATCCAGCACCATGGCGATGAAAACCGCGATGGCGGCGGGTTCGAAGTGGCCTCGCAAGGCAGCGATGATGGAGTAGAAGCCGCAGAACAGCGCGGCGGTGGTGAACAGGTTGGGTAGCAGATAAACGCCGCGGGAGCGGCGGGTTTCGGGAGTTTCTTCGCTGGTCATCGGGTTGAGTGGACGCTTTAGGTCGTTATTGTTCCGGCCCGTTTAGGGTTGGAGTTTGCCGCGCTTGTTCCGGATATAAACGGTGCCCTGAGATCGCCTGTCGATCTCGAACAAAGTAATGGCCGATACCAAGTCAACCAGCTTTTTGTAGCCATAGTTTCGAGAATCGAACTCAGGAACCTGCTTGACGATGTGATGGCCGACCGCGCCAAGATGAGCCCATCCACTATCGTCAGAAGCCGCTTCCAGGGCATTTCGAAAGAGGTTCACGAGTTTGGTATCTCCCTTAAGCTTTTTGGTTTCTTGCTCGCGGATGGCGGTATCTGGATTTTCCTCGGTAAGAAGGACCTTGGTAAAAATGAATTTATCGCAGGCGGATACAAAAGCTTTTGGTGTTTTTTCCTCACCGAAGCCGTACACCAGCAGACCTTCTTCCCGGATACGCGATGCCAAGCGCGTAAAGTCGCTATCGCTGGAAACCAGGCAGAAGCCATCGAATCGACGGGTGTAGAGCAAATCCATCGCGTCGATGATCATGGCGCTATCGGTCGCGTTTTTGCCGACCGTGTAGCGGAATTGCTGGATGGGCTGGATGGAGTGATCTAACAGAACCGACTTCCATCCCGCCAGGTTCGGCGTGGTCCAGTCGCCGTAAATGCGCTTGACGCTAGGGATCCCATATTTGACGATTTCCCGGACGAGCCCTTCAATGATCGCTGGCTGGGCATTGTCCGCGTCGATCAGAACCGCAAGCCGACGCTGGATTGGAAGGTCAACATTCATTGTCAAGAAGCGGCCTGATGTGAGTCCAGGAAGCGGAGCACGAATGGAAAATAACGAACATCGTGCCCCGCTGACTAGCTGTTTACTACATCAATTCTTACTGGTGTCCACCAGCCGGTTGGCCTTGATCCACGGCATCATGCCGCGCAACTTGTCGCCGACCTGCTCGACCGGGTGCTCGCGGCTGATGCGGCGGTTGGCCTTAAGGACCGGCGCGCCAGCCTGATTTTCCAGGATGAACTCGCGGGCGAACTGGCCAGTCTGGATCTCGTTCAGGATCTTGCGCATCTCGGCCTTGGTCTGCTCGGTGACGATGCGCGGTCCGCGAGTGAAATCACCGTACTCGGCGGTGTTGGAGATCGAGTAGCGCATGTTGGCGATGCCGCCCTCGTAGATCAGATCCACGATCAGCTTCACCTCGTGCAGGCACTCGAAATAGGCCATCTCCGGCGCATAGCCCGCTTCCACCAGCGTTTCGAAGCCGGCCTGGATCAGCGCGGTCAAGCCGCCACACAGCACCACCTGCTCGCCGAACAGATCGGTCTCGCACTCCTCGCGGAAGCTGGTTTCGATCACGCCGGCTCGTCCACCGCCGTTGGCCGACGCATAGGACAAGGCGATTTCCTTGGCTTGACCGGAGGCATCCTGCGCCACCGCGATCAGGGAAGGTACGCCGCCACCCTGGGTATAGGTGGAGCGCACCAGATGGCCTGGACCCTTGGGCGCGATCATGATTACGTCCAGATCGGCGCGCGGCACGATCTGACCGAAGTGGATGTTGAATCCATGGGCAAAAGCCAGCGCCGCGCCCTTCTTGAGCTTCGCTTCGATCTGCCGGTAAATCTGGCCTTGATGCTCGTCGGGGGCGAGGATCATCACCACGTCCGCCGCCGCCGCCGCATCCTCGACCGGTTTGACCGTCAGGCCGGCGGTTTCGGCCTTGACCGCCGAAGTGGAGCCCGGCCGCAGACCGACGATCACCTCGACACCGGAATCGCGCAGATTGAGTGCGTGGGCATGGCCTTGGGAGCCGTAGCCGATGATGGCGACGGTTTTACCCTTGATCAGCGACAGGTCGGCGTCTTTGTCGTAATAGATATTCATGGGGCAATTTCCTGAACGGTGAAGAACAGGCCATCCCGACCGGCGGACCCGGTGGGGACGGCGCGGGTTGGGGGAACTCAGGCGCGCAGCGCCTTCTGCCCGAGGGCGATGCCGGTGGCGCCGGAACGAACCACCTCAAGGATGGCTTCCTTCTCGATCGCGCGCAGGAAGTTGTCCAGCTTGCTGCCGGTGCCGGTCAGCTCGATGGTGTAGGTCGCCTCGGTCACGTCGAGCACATGCCCGCCGAAAATGTCGGCCAGCCGCTTCATTTCGGCCCGCTGCTCGCCGCTGGCCTTGGTCTTGACCAGCATCAGTTCGCGCTCGATGGCGTCGGTTTCGCTGAGGTCGATCAGCTTGACCACGTCGATCAGCTTGTTGAGTTGTTTGACGATCTGCTCGATGATCTGCTCGTTGCCGTAGGTGACCAGAGTCAGCCGCGACAACGTTGGGTCGTCGGTGGGCGCGACCGTCAGACTCTCGATGTTGTAGCCGCGCGCCGAAAACAGATTGGCCACCCGCGACAGAGCGCCGGCCTCGTTTTCCATCAGGATCGAAATCAAATGACGATTGTTGTTCACAGCAGCACCATGCCCTCGTCGTGAGTCGAGACCATCTCGTCGCGTTCGGCTAGCAGCATCTCGTTCTGGCCGCCCCCCGAGGGGATCATCGGAAACACGTTTTCACCTTGATCGGTAATAAAGTCCAGGAATACCGTGCGATCCTTCATGGCAAACGCTTCGCGCAGCGCGCCTTCCACATCGCCCGGCTTCTCGATGCGCATGCCGACATGGCCGTACGCCTCGGCCAGCATGACGAAATTCGGCAATGCTTCCAGGTAGGTCATGCTATAGCGCTTCTGGTAGAAGAACTCTTGCCACTGTCGCACCATGCCGAGGTAGCCATTGTTCAGATTCACGATCTTGACCGGCGTGTAGTACTGTTTCATGGTCGACAGTTCCTGCAACATCATCTGGATGCTGCCGTCGCCGGTCACGCAGGCCACGTCTTGATCGGGGAAGGCCAACTTGGCGCCCATCGCCGCCGGCAGACCGAAACCCATGGTGCCCAGCCCGCCGGAGTTGATCCACTGTCGCGGCCGGTCGAACAGATAGTACTGGGCCGCCCACATCTGGTGCTGGCCGACATCGGAGGTGATGATGGCCTTGCCTTCGGTCACTTGGTACAGCTTCTGAATCACGTATTGCGGCTTGATCACCTCGTCGCTTTGGCGGTAGCTCAGCGACTTCATCGCCCGCCACTCGTCGATCTGTCGCCACCAGCGGTCCAGCGCCTCGGCATCGGGCTTGAGTTTCTCGTCGCGGATCACATTGATCATGCCGCGCAGCACGCTCGGCACCGAGCCGACGATGGGAATATCCACCAGCACGTTCTTGGAAATCGACGACGGGTCGATATCCACGTGGACGATCTTGGCCTCGGGGCAGAACTTGTCGATCTTGCCGGTGACCCGGTCGTCGAAGCGAGCGCCGATGGCGATCAGCACGTCGCAGTGGTGCATCGCCATGTTGGCTTCATAAGTACCGTGCATGCCCAGCATACCGATGAATTGCCGGTCGGTGGCCGGATAGGCGCCCAGTCCCATCAGGGTGTTGGTGATCGGATAGCCGAGCAACTGAGCGAGTTCGACCAGTTCCGGCGAACCTTCGCTCAGGATCACCCCGCCGCCGGTGTAAATCACCGGTCGCTTGGCGGACAGGATCAAATCCACCGCCTTGCGAATCTGCCCGGCGTGACCCTTGACCGTCGGATTGTAGGAGCGCAGTTTGACCTTCTTGGGATAATGAAATTCGGCCTTGCCGATGGTGATGTCTTTCGGCAGGTCGATCAACACCGGGCCGGGGCGGCCGGTGCTGGCGATATAGAAGGCTTTCTTGATGGTTTCGGCCAGATTTTTGATGTCTCGGACCAGAAAGTTATGCTTGACGCAGGGCCGGGTGATGCCGACCGCGTCGACTTCCTGGAAGGCGTCGTTGCCGATCAGCGCCGTGGGCACCTGCCCGGAAAACACCACCAGTGGGATGGAATCCATGTAGGCATCGGCGATGCCGGTAACGGCGTTGGTGACGCCGGGGCCGGAGGTGACCAGCACCACGCCGGTTTTGCCGCTGGCGCGGGCGTAACCTTCGGCGGCGTGGACGGCGGCCTGTTCGTGACGGACCAGCACGTGCTTGATATGGTCCTGGGCGTACAGGGCGTCATAGATGTGCAGCACAGCGCCGCCCGGATAACCGAACATGCATTCGACGCCTTCTTCCTTCAGGCAACGGACGAGAATTTCAGCACCCGTGATGAGTTCCATAATCGTTCACTCCTCTTGGCAAATCGGGGTTAAGAGATAGGTCAGGCAGCAGAACCATTCTTTCGCCGCAGTACGGGCGTATCATGATCGGGTCCGTGTAGTGTGGTGTGCCGGGTCCGCGACAGGGCGGGGTGACCGCCGCGCGGTGGGGGTGGCGCCGGCGGGCGCAACCCGTCATGAAAGTTGCCGGTACGCGCTGGGCGCGGGTCTTGCTAGCCGCTTATACTACATAAACTTTATTTTTGAGCAAAATCCCGCTGTGCTGGCGGGGAATGGGCACGGGATGTCGGGCGTCCGGCGCGCTGTTTCCTCTCCGGTAATTCCAGGGTCGATTGGAGGCTGTATGTCGAAACGAATGCTGTTACCGGTATTGCTATTGGTTGGCTGCGGGATCGTCGCCACGGGGCAAGCCCAGCAGTTTATCTACAAGTGGAACGACGAGCAGGGGCAGATACAGTACTCCGAGTTGCCGCCGCCGGCTGGTGTGTCCTATGAGACGGTGCGCAAGCCCGCCGGCTTCGGACAGGAAAGCGGTCAGGCCCGCGATCTGGCCAAGGAACAGGAGGAATTGGCCAAGAAATTGGCCGAGGAAGAAGCCAAGACGCAGCAGCGGCAGCAAGAGCAGGCGCGGAAGGAGGAAGATGTGCGCGCCAAGAACTGCGAGATCGCCAAGAAAAACGTGGAAACGCTGCAAAGCGACCGGGCGGTGGTCAAGACCGATGCGCAGGGCAACAAGGTGGCGCTCGACGCCCAGCAACGCGCGACGGAGTTGCAAAAGGCTCAGAAAGACCAGGATTATTTCTGTAACCCCTGATCCATCGACTCATCATAAGGCCGATTCATGCGTGTATCCCGCTTTCCGTTGTTCACCGTCAAGGAAACTCCGGCCGACGCCGAGGTTGTCAGTCATCAGCTCATGTTGCGAGCGGGCCTGATCCGCAAGCTGGCCGCCGGTATCTACACTTGGCTGCCGTTGGGCCTGCGCGTGCTGCGCAAGACCGAGGCGGTGGTGCGCGAGGAAATGAATCGAGCCGGCGCGCTGGAATTGTCCATGCCCGCCGTCCAGCCGGCCGAACTGTGGCAGGAATCCGGTCGCTGGCAGAAGTACGGCCCGGAACTGCTGCGGATCAAGGATCGTCACGAACGCGATTTCTGCTTCGGTCCGACTCACGAGGAAGTGATCACCGATCTGTTTCGCCGTGAGATCAAAAGTTACAAGCAACTGCCAGTCAACTTCTACCAGATTCAGACCAAGTTCCGCGATGAGGTTCGGCCACGCTTTGGAGTGATGCGAGCACGCGAGTTCCTGATGAAGGACGCCTATTCCTTTCATCTGGACCCCGCTTCGTTACAGGAAACCTATGAGCGGATGTACGACGCCTACTCACGCATCTTCACCCGATTGGGGCTGCGGTTTCGCGCGGTGTTGGCCGATACCGGCAGCATCGGCGGCGCGCATTCCCACGAATTTCATGTGTTGGCCGAATCCGGTGAGGATGCCATCGCCTTTTCCGACGGCAGCGACTACGCCGCCAACGTCGAACTGGCCGAAGCGTTGGCCCCACCCGGCGAGCGCCCAGCGCCGGCCGAGACGCTGACGCGCGTGCATACGCCTGGCGTCAAGACCATCGTTGAACTATGCGATTTCCTTAAGGTTCCCGCCGAGCGGACGGTGAAGGCGGTGGTGGTCGAGGGTGAGGACAGGCAACCGGTATTATTGCTGGTGCGCGGCGACCATGAGGTGAATGCGATCAAGGCCGAAAAGCTGCCACAGGTCAAGGCGCCGCTGGCTTTCGCTAGCCCCGAGGCGATCCGGGCGGCATTTGGCGCCAGTCCCGGTTCGCTCGGCGCGGTCGGTTTCGGCGGTGCGGTGATCGCCGATCGCACCGTGGCCAAGATGGCCGATATGGTGGCTGGCGCGAACCAGGACGACTGGCATCTGACCGGTGTCAATTTCGGCCGCGATTGCCCGGAACCGCTGGTCGCCGATATCCGTAGCGTGGTCCAGGGCGATCCCAGTCCCGACGAACAAGGCACGCTGGCCATTGCTCGCGGTATCGAGGTCGGCCATATTTTTCAGCTTGGCCGCAAGTACAGTGCCGCCATGCAGGCCGAGGTGCTCGGCGAGGATGGTCAGCCGGCCATCGTCACCATGGGTTGCTACGGTATCGGCGTGTCGCGAGTGGTGGCGGCGGCCATCGAGCAGAACCACGACGAACGCGGCATCATCTGGCCGGCGGCGATGACCCCATTTCAGGTGGCGCTGCTGCCCATCGGCGCGGCGCGCTCGGCGGCGGTGCGCGAGACCACCGAGGCGCTGTATCGGGAACTGGTGGCCGCGGGCATCGAGGTCCTGCTGGACGATCGTGACGCTCGGCCCGGGGTGATGTTCGCCGATATGGAATTGATCGGTATCCCGCATCGGGTGGTGGTTAGCGAGCGAAACCTGGCCGCTGGTCAGGTAGAGTACCGTGGTCGGCGTGATCCGGACCACACGCGGGTGATGCAAGCGGATTTGCTCGGTTGGTTGCGGGAGCGACTGGTGGGGGAGCGGCATTAGGTCGGCGCGGGCATGCCGTGGAAGGATATGCGGAGTTATCCACAGAACCTGTGGATAACTCTGTGGATAACTTTCGCCCCATGAGCCTAACTCCGCGTCGCGAATAGAAGAATGACGGTTTGATGACTTTTTGACCAGCTTATGGTTTCTTTATTATCAACAAGTTATATTAGTAATTGGAATCAAGCGAGGAATTTATACCAAAATGGCGAGCGACAATGGCCAAGAACGGAAAGCGCATAAGCCTGTGGATAAGTCAAGCTCTCTTAAAATAAAAAAATTGTTTTTCGTCTAGTCAATCCGAAAATCGTGAAAATCCCGATAGGGCAATGTTTCGCATTGGACGTCAGTGACTCGGGCGGATGGCGGGCCTTGCCACAACCAGTCGCGTAGAGCGATAACCGCTCTTTCTTTCCCGCAGACCAAGACTTCCACCCGCCGGTCCGGCAGGTTGCGCACATAACCGTTGACGCCCAACCCCCAGGCTTTTTCAGCGGTGGCGTAACGGAAGCCGACGCCCTGAACGCGGCCGGTCACATGGCAGTGGAGGCACAGGGTTTTCAAGGCACTTCCTCTTGAATTGGTCTAGCGGGACGAACCACCGGTCGATTCCAATTCAGCCAGCCGCTCCGCGAGCATGGCGGCGTTCACGGTCCCCAAGTGAGTGTCGACGAGTTCCCCGGTGGGTGAAATCAGGAATGTGGTGGGCAAGCCCTTCAGCTCGAATCCGGGCAGCGGTTCGCCGCCACTCAGCGCCACGGGGAAGGTGATGGCCAGCCGTTCGACGAAGGCGCGGATTTCGGAGGGGGCGATATCCTCGAAATTGACGCCGACCACGGTGGCGCGTTCGTGGTGCTGCTTGTGAAACGCCTGCAATTCCGGCATTTCCAACAGGCAGGGAGTGCACCAGGTCGCCCAGAAATTGACGATGACCCACCGGCCGTGGAAATCGGCCAGCCGCACCGTCTGACCGCCCACGCCAGGCAGAGTAAAGTCCGGGCCTTGCGCGCGGGCGAGAGGGCTCAGCGCCAGCAATGCCAGCAGCAACAGCGCCGGCCGGAAATCGGTCCGATAAGAGCGGCATGGGGCGATGGTAGGCACTGGGGGTCTCGGTTGCGGGGCTCGGTGTGGGGCGGCAAGTCTAGGGAGATTCCGATCGAACCGCGGTATCGCGTACCGCATCCTCTCGGGCCTTGATCGCTTCGTCGCGTGCGTCCAGGGCATACCGGCGCGCATCTTCGTAGGCGCCCGTTTCCAAATGCGCTTGGGCTTTTTGCAGCAGAATCCAGGCTGCCTGCAAGGTGTTGGGCGCGCGCCGCGCCGCGCCGCTGGCCTCGGCCGACCAAATAGCCTGTCGGGCGTCGCTCATCTCTTGCACGGGGGCGCTCGCGCAAGCTGCCAGCGCCAATACCGTAACAACGAACAGGGTGGATCCGCGAGTAGACAATAGCTTTGAATCTGAGAAGGCGGCAGGCCGCTGTGTCTGGCTAGTAAAACGATGAATTCACTACGTAAACTAGCACCGGTTGTCGAAGTCGTCAAGCCAGTGCGGAAGAGGGAGGTGCCCGATGGTTGCAATGCGGTTCCGTTGCCTCGGGCAAGTTTATCGCTGAAAATCCAAGGGGTGGGAACCATGGCGGAAATATTGATCTTGTACTACAGTCGCACCGGAGGTACCGCCGAGATGGCGCGCCAAGTGGCTCGGGGCGTGGAGGAAGTGGAAGGTATGACGGCTCGGTTGCGCACCGTACCAGCGGTTTCAGCGGTTTGCGAGGCGGTCGAGGACGAAATTCCAAGCGATGGAGCGCCATATGCGAGTCCGAACGATCTGCGGGAGTGTGCCGGCCTAGCGTTGGGTAGTCCGACCCGTTTCGGCAACATGGCGGCACCGCTCAAGTACTTTCTGGATTCCACGGGAGGGCTCTGGCTGGCGGGGGCGTTGGCGGGAAAGCCGGCGGCGGTGTTCGCTTCGGTCTCGACCTTGCACGGCGGTCACGAATCCACTTTGCTGAGCATGATGCTACCGTTACTCCATCACGGGATGCTGTTGGTGGGGATCCCTTTCACGGAGGCGGCGTTGCATGAAACCCGTGGCGGCGGAACGCCGTACGGTCCGAGTCACTGGTCCGGGCCGGAATCCAACGCCGTGCTGACCGCCGAGGAAAAACGGTTGTGTCGCGCTCTGGGTCGGCGGTTGGCGTGGATCGCGCGGCGATTGGAGGCAGTGTGAGCCGGTTTTGGGGTGGGGTCGCATTAACGGGTTACTTCGGCCTGTTCGGCGTGTTGTTGCTTTGGTATGCCTGGTTGGAGCCGTCGAGCCGGTTGCCGACCGCTTTGGTGTTGATCCTGCTGGTGGGGCCGCTGCTGATGCCTTTGCGAGGCCTGCTGCACGGCCGCCCTTATACCCATGCTTGGACCAGCTTCCTCGCACTGTTTTATTTCACGGCCGGAGTTTTCAATGTTGCCGGACCCATGGTTCATCCTTGGATGGCATGGCTCGAAATCGGATTTAGCGTATTGCTGTTTCTGGGCGCGGTTCTGTACGCCCGCTCCCGTTGCCGGGAGTGGCGAGCGGCGGCCAACGAGCCGATCGTTGCTCCCGCCGCTCATGTTGTTTAACTCGAGAGCGACGTGCCGCCCAGGATGGAATCCAAGGAGCGATGAACCTCACGGCCCTGACATGGTCCATATGGCTTGTAAAGATTCGCTCAATCATGTTAGCATGACCAACTCTGGTGCGGGGTGGAGCAGTCCGGTAGCTCGTCGGGCTCATAACCCGAAGGTCGTAGGTTCAAATCCTGCCCCCGCTACCAAATTCCAAGGAAGCCCGTCAAGGGCTTTTTTTATGGGGCCGCGTCAGGCGTGTTCGAACTGATAAATAGGCGGATCGGTGAGACGGATGCCCGCCGGGGCTGAGGGAGAAGACGGCGCGCGCGGATAGGCGATGGAACTCCCCGGCTTGTGTTTTTTTGCGCCGTGAGGGATCGGGCGGATTGGCGAACGAAGTGGGCCGCTGGCCCACTTTTTATTTGGTGATCGAGATGCGCCAGGATTTTCAGATGCTCCGGCGGATAGTGGCCGCCACAGTGGAAGCGATGGGCTATGAACTGGTGGGCGTGGAGTTCCACCCGCGCCCCGGCAACGCGCTGTTGCGAGTTTATATCGACGGCGAAAACGGAATCACTCTGGATGACTGCCAGCAGGTCAGCCATCAATTGAGCGGCGTGCTGGATGTCGAGGATCCCATCGCCGGGCCATACACTCTGGAGATCTCTTCGCCCGGCTTGGACCGTCCGCTGTTCGAGGCCAAGCATTTTGCGCGCTTTGCCGGCGTGGTGGTTCGAATCCAGCTCAGAGAACCGCTGGACGGGCGGCGGAAACTGGTCGGGCACCTGCTGGGGATGCGCGGCGATGACGTGGTGATCGCGGGCAGCGACGGGCAGGAATGGGAGGTGCCGCTTGAGCGGATCGAGAAAGCTCGGTTGGTGCCCCAACTCTAAAGGCAGGATGACAGCGTGCGGCTCCGGCTGGGAGGCAGAACGACATGCGCGTTAAAGACAGCGTTAGCGTTAAAGACAGCAAAGAAGGCCACAAAGAAATTCTGCTGGTCGTGGATGCCGTTTCCAACGAGAGAGGCGTCAGCAAGGAAATCATTTTTGGCGCCCTGGAAGTGGCGTTGGCATCGGCGGCCAAAAAGCGCTACGAGGGCGATCCTGACGTGCGGGTGGCGATCAACCGGCGGACCGGTAGTTACGAAACCTTCCGGCGCTGGCTGGTCGTGGACGATGCCGCGCAGATCGAGAGCCCGGACCGGCAGATGAACCTCGAAGATGCGAGCCGAATCCAGGCGGATGTCCAGGCCGGCGGCTATGTCGAGATCCTCCTGGAAAACGCCGATTTCGGTGGCCGCATTGCCGCGCAGACCGCCAAGCAGGTCATCGTCCAGAAGGTGCGGGACGCCGAGCGAGCGCAGATCGTGGACGCCTATCTGCACCGCAAGGGTGAGTTGATCGGTGGGGTGATCAAGCGCCTGGAGCGGGATCGGGATCGACGCTCGGAGCGTGGCGAGCGCTCGGAGCGCAGCGATGTGATCCTGGATGTGGGTGGCAATGTCGAAGCCAAGATCATGGGCGAGGATCAGATTCCCCGCGAATCGTTCCGGACTGGCGAGCGGGTGCGGGGCTACCTGAAGGATGTGCGCACCGAAAGCCGCGGTCCCCAACTCTTCGTCAGCCGGGTGGCGCCAGAATTTCTGAGCGCGCTGTTCTCGCTGGAGGTGCCCGAAATCAACCAGGGCATCATTGAGATCAAGGGCGCGGCGCGCGATCCCGGCTCGCGGGCCAAGATTGCGGTCAAGAGCAAGGATGCCCGCATCGACCCCATCGGCGCTTGCGTGGGCATGCGTGGCGCCCGGGTGCAAAGCGTCACCAACGAGTTGGCCGGCGAGCGGGTGGATATCGTGCAATGGGACGACGATCCGGTCCGCTTCGTGATGAATGCGATGTCGCCGGCCGAGGTCGAGTCGGTCATCGTCGACGAGGACGCCCACAGCATGGATATCATCGTCGCCGACGAAAAACAGTTGGCGCAGGCGATCGGCAAGGGGGGGCAGAACGTGCAGTTGGCGAGCCGATTGACCGGCTGGACGCTGAACGTGATGACCCGAACCCAGGCCCAGGCCAAACGCGGTCAGGAGGACGAAGGCTTGTCGCGCATGTTCGTGGAGCAGTTGGGGGTCGATGAAGAGATCGCCGCGATCCTGGTGCGCGAAGGGTTCGCCGGCCTGGAGGAAGTCGCCTACGTGCCTGTCCACGAGATGCTGGAGATTCCGGAGTTCGATCAGGAGATCGTCGAGGAATTGCGCGGACGGGCGCGCGACGTGCTATTGACTCGCGCCATCGCCGCCGAGGAGCAGATCGACAGCACCCGGCCGGCCGAGGATTTGCTGGGGATGGACGGCATGGACGAGGAACTGGCCTTTACGCTGGCCAGTAACGGGATCGCGACCATGGAGGATTTGGCCGAGCTGTCGGTGGACGATCTCAACGATATAGCCGGATTGGATGACGAACGGGCCGCGAAACTGATCATGACGGCGCGAGCGCCTTGGTTTTCGAATGACGAGCGATAGATGGGAACGAGCTTGGGCTGGGGGTGGTAAATGACGGATGTAACGGTCAAGCAGTTTGCAACGGTCGTCGGCATACCGGTGGATCGCCTGTTGGAACAGTTTGCTGAGGCCGGTATACCGGTTGGCGGCGCGGAAGTGACGATTACGGAAAAACAGAAAATGGATCTATTGGCGCACTTGCGCAAGAGCCACGGTAACCGACCGATCCAAGGCGCGGCGGCCGAGCCCAAACGGATTACGCTCAAGCGTAAAACCCATAGCGAAATCAAGATGGCCGGCGGTGGTGGTGGGCAGATTAAAACCGTCAGCGTCGAAGTTCGCAAAAAGCGTACCTATGTCAAGCGTGGTTTGGCCGAAGACGATGCCTCCCGCCAGCGCGAGCCCACGCCGGTCGAATTGCTCGCGCCAACGATGGGCGCGGAAGAACGGCTCCATCATGAAGATGAAGCCAGTAACACGCGATCCGAGTCGGCGGTAGTGACGGCAGTACAAGCGCAGCCGTCGGAACAGGAAGCCTGTCGCCTGGCCGAGGCCGAGGAAGAAGCCCGTCGCTTGGCCGAAGCCGAGGAAGAAGCCCGTCGCCTGGCCGAAGCCGAGGAAGAAGCCCGTCGCCTGGCCGAAGCCGAGGAAGAAGCCCATCGCCTGGCCGAAGCCGAGGAAGAAGCCCATCGGGCAAAACAAGCAGCCGCTATCTCCCAATCCGCCGAAACGACGGCTCGTCGGATCACCGATACCACGCCGGTGTTGGTCCAGATCGAGCGGCGCGCCGAACCGAGTGCGTCGGAGAGAGGCGTTAAAGTCGGAAAATCGCCGGAGCCGACGTCGGAGCCAAAAGCGGTCAGAAAGCGTCCCGAGGCACCGGCCCGGAGCACGCCCAAGCCGCGCGGCGAGAGCGGAGCCGGTGCGCCGGGCCAACGCCGGGAAGCAGGTGGTGGCGGGGAGCGGTTCTCGCCTGGGCGCGGCGAATCGAAGGAAGCGCTATCCAACAAGGCCGACCGGCGCAAACCCAGGAAGAGCAAGGGAGCGAAGTCTTCCGCGTCCGCGCCGCCGCAGCGGCATGGTTTTGCCAAACCCACCGCGCCAGTGGTGCGCGAGGTGGCGCTGCCCGAAACCATCAGCGTCGTCGATCTGGCCCAGAAGATGTCGGTCAAGGCCACCGAAGTCATCAAGACGCTGCTGAAGATGGGGATGATGGTCACCATCAACCAGATGATCGACCAGGAAACCGCCGCGCTGGCTGTCGAGGAGATGGGGCATACCTACAAGCTGCTCAACGAAAACGCGCTGGAAGAAGAGCTGATCGCCGAGACTGGCGGCACGGCGATGCCGCGTCCGCCGGTGGTCACCATCATGGGTCATGTGGACCACGGCAAGACCTCGCTGCTTGATTATATTCGCCGAACTCGGGTCGCGGCCGGCGAAGCGGGTGGTATCACCCAGCATATCGGCGCGTATCACGTACGTACTCAGAAGGGTGTGGTCACCTTCCTCGACACGCCGGGTCACGCCGCGTTCACTGCCATGCGCGCGCGCGGCGCCAAGGCCACCGACGTCGTGGTATTGGTGGTGGCAGCCGACGACGGCGTGATGCCGCAAACAATCGAAGCCGTTCAGCATGCCCGTGCCGCTGGGGTGCCGATCGTGGTGGCGGTCAACAAGATGGACAAGTCCGGCGCTGATCCAGAACGGGTCAAGAGCGAATTGTCGGCGCAGGGCGTTATCTCCGAGGAATGGGGTGGCGATACTCTGTTTACCTACGTGTCCGCCAAGAGCGGCATGGGTGTGGACGAGTTGCTCGACCAGATTCTGGTACAGGCCGAAGTGCTGGAATTGCACGCGCCGGTGGATGGTTTGGCCAAGGGCGTGGTGATCGAATCGCGGCTGGACAAGGGCCGTGGCCCGGTGGCGACCGTGTTGGTGCAAAGCGGCACGCTGCGCAAGGGCGATGTGATTCTGAGTGGTCTCGAATACGGCCGGGTGCGTGCCATGCTTAACGAGGCCGGGCAAAGCGTGAGCGAGGCGGGTCCTTCGATTCCGGTGGAGGTGCTCGGTCTGTCCGGTACCCCCAAGGCGGGCGATGACGTTATCGCGGTCGCCGACGAGCGCAAGGCCCGCGAAATCGCCCTGTTCCGCCAAGGTAAGGCTCGCGAGGAGCAGACTCGCAAGCCGGTGATGGATATCGATGGCATCTCCCGGCAATTCGAGGCCGGGGAAATCAATATGCTCAACGTGGTGCTGAAGGCCGATGTGCAGGGTTCCGCCGAGGCCATCGTGGATGCGCTGACCCGCTTGTCCACCACCGAAGTGCAGGTCAAGATCATCGCCAGCGGTGTCGGCGGCATCAACGAATCCGACATCAACCTGGCCAAGACCTCCAAGGCCATCATCATCGGTTTCAACGTCCGCGCCGACAGCGTCGCCAAGCGGCTGGCCGAAGAGGAAGGGTTGAAGCTGCACTATTACAGCATCATCTACGAACTGATCGACGACGTAAAACGCGCGATGGTCGGCATGCTCAAGCCAACCTTCAAGGAAGAGATCGTCGGCCTGGCTGAGGTGCGCGATGTGTTCCGTTCGCCCAAGTTCGGCGTGGTGGCCGGCTGCATGGTGGTGGATGGGGTAGTGCGCCGCAACAATCCGATTCGGGTGCTGCGCAACAACGTGGTGATTTTCGAAGGCGCGCTGGATTCGTTGCGGCGCTTCAAGGACGATGTCGGCGAAGTGCGTGCCGGTACCGAATGCGGCGTGGGTGTGCGCAACTATAACGACATCCGCCAGGGCGACCATATCGAAGTCTTCGAGCGGGTGCAGGTGGAGCGCACCTTGTAACGAGTGCCGCGGAGCGATCGAGCGATGATGAAACCCTCCTCCCGTACCCGTCGGGTGGGTGAGCAGATCCGCCGGGAACTGGCGGATCTGATTCGCGCCGAGCTGCGCGATCCACGGCTGACCCTGGTATCGATGACCAGCGTCGAGGTTAGCCGTGACTTGGCGTACGCCCGGATTTACGTCACCTCAATGGCCGAGCGGGCCGAGCGGGCCGAGCAGGTCGCCGAACTCAACCGCGCCGCGCCGCTCCTGCGTCGCGAACTGGGTCGGCGCATGCACATCCGTATCGTGCCAAAGCTGGAGTTCCGCTACGACGAGGTGGTGGAGCGCGCCGCCCGGCTGTCGGCGCTGATCGATGCCGCGGTGGCCGCCGATGCCGTCCACCACCACGACGGGCCGGCGGCGGACGACGCCGAGGAATCGGTGTGACCGAGCGTCGCCCGCGCCGTCCGGTGAGCGGTGTGCTGCTGCTGGACAAGCCGGTCGGTTGGACTTCGAATGCGGCGCTGCAGACGGTCAAGCACTTGTATCAGGCCGCCAAGGCCGGGCACACCGGCAGTCTCGATCCGCTGGCCAGCGGCCTGCTGCCGATTTGTCTGGGCGAGGCCACCAAGCTATCCGGTTTCTTGTTGAACGCCGACAAGGGTTACCGGTTTACCTGCCGGCTGGGAGTGACCACCACGACCGGTGATGCCGAAGGTGAAGTGGTGGCCGTTCGTCCAGTGGGACCACTAAGCCGGGAATCGATGGAAGCGACGCTGCGGCGATTCGTGGGCACGATCCGGCAGATCCCACCGATGTACTCCGCGCTGAAGCATAACGGCCAACCGCTGTACAAATTGGCGCGCAAAGGCATGGAGGTCGAACGGGCGCCGCGCGAGGTGACCGTCCGCGAGCTGCATCTGCTGCGTCTGGATGACGAGGAGCTCGAGTGCGAGTTGCGTTGTTCCAAGGGCACTTATGTGCGGACGCTGGCCACCGACCTGGGCGAGATACTGGGTTGTGGCGCGCACGTCGCGGCACTGCGCCGCACTGCGGTGGAACCCTACGATGCCGCGAGGATGGTGACGTTGGAGTCCTTGCGCGAGTGGGCCGAGCAGGGGCTGGCGGCGCTGGATGCGCATCTGTTGCCTCCGGACAGCGCGGTGACGCAGTGGCCGGCGGTGCGGGTGGGGGATGATGCCGCCTTTTACTTACGGCAGGGCCAGCCGGTGCTGGCGCCGCGCGCGCCTTCCCAAGGCTGGGTGCGTTTGTACCAGGACGAACAGCATTTTTTCGGCATCGGCGAAATCCTCGACGATGGCCGGGTCGCGCCGCGCCGGTTGTTGGTCTGTGAAGTTCCATGACAAGGTTCGCTTGTTGCCTGACCTTGAATGGGGCTAACATTTCTGTCTTCATTGAGTTAACGAATCGAATCCGAATTGGAGTTTGACCTTATGCCGCTCAACATCGAACAAAAGACTCAGGTCGTGCGGGATTTTCAGCGCGGCCCTGTCGATACGGGTTCCCCGGAGGTGCAGGTTGCGCTGCTGACCACCCGCATCAACGGCCTGCAATCGCATTTCAGCGATCATAAGAAGGACCACCATTCCCGCCGTGGATTGCTGAAAATGGTCAACCAGCGTCGCAAGCTGCTGGATTACCTGAAAAGGAAAGATCTGCAATGCTATCAGGATCTGATCAGCCGCCTTGGCCTGCGCCGCTGAGGTTTTCCATCGATCTTTTGTTGCATAGGACGCTTTCGTGACGCCCATCAAAAAGACTTTTCAGTACGGCCAGCACGCGGTGACGCTGGAGACCGGCGAAATCGCCCGGCAGGCCAGCGGCGCGGTGGTGGTCAACATGGCCGATACCGTGGTGCTGGTTACCGTGGTCGCCGACCGGAAAACCAAGGAAGACCGGGATTTTCTGCCGCTGCGGGTGGACTACCAGGAGCGTAGCTACGCGGCGGGTCGCATTCCCGGCGGTTTTTTCCGCCGCGAGGGCCGTCCTTCCGAGAGCGAAATTCTGACTGCCCGATTAATCGATCGGCCGTTGCGCCCACTGTTTCCCGAAGGGTTCACCAACGAAGTGCAGATCGTCGCCACCGTGATGTCGTTGAACAGCCAGGTGGATCCGGAAATCCCGGCGTTGCTTGGCGCGTCGGCGGCGGTGGCGCTGTCTGGCGTGCCGTTCCAGGGGCCACTCGGCGCGGCCCGGGTCGGGTACCGCGACGGTCAATACCTGCTCAATCCAACCCGCCGCGAGTTGAAGGATTCGCAGTTGGACTTGGTGGTGGCCGGGACCGAGCGGGCGGTGCTGATGGTGGAGTCCGAGGCCGATGAATTATCCGAGGCGGTCATGCTCGGCGCGGTCATGTTCGGTCACGAGCAGATGCAGGCCGCCATTCGCGCCATCAACGAACTGACGGCGGAAGCCGGCGCGCAATCGTGGAACTGGCAGCCGCCGGCCGATGACGCGGCGCTGGCGGACGCAGTGCGCGCCATCGCCGAAACCGCGCTGGCCGAAGCCTATCAAATTCCCGAGAAGCTGACCCGCCAGCAGCGAGTGCATGAAATCCACGAGCAACTGAGCGCGCAACTGACGGCCCAGGAACCGGGACGCTGGACCACGCAGGCGATCGACGGCGCCTACTCGACGCTGGAAAGCGCGATCGTGCGCGGGCGCATCCTGTCCGGCCAGCCGCGTATCGACGGCCGCGATACCCGTACAGTGCGGCCGATTTCCATTCGGGTGGGGGTACTGCCGCGCGCTCACGGTTCGGCGCTGTTCACTCGCGGCGAAACCCAGGCATTGGTGGTGACCACGCTCGGCACCGACCGCGACGCCCAGATCATCGATGCCATCGAAGGCGAGTACCGTCAGCCGTTCCTGTTGCACTACAACTTCCCGCCGTATTCGGTGGGCGAGATCGGCCAGATCGGTAGTCCCAAGCGTCGGGAGATCGGGCACGGCCGCTTGGCCAAGCGCGGCGTGCAGGCGGTGATGCCCAAGCCGGAGAATTTTCCTTACACCGTGCGAGTCGTGTCGGAAATCACCGAATCCAACGGTTCCAGTTCGATGGCCTCGGTCTGCGGCGCCAGTTTGTCGCTGATGGACGCGGGCGTATCGATCAAGGCGCCGGTGGCGGGCATCGCCATGGGCCTGATCAAGGAGCAGGACCGTTTCGCGGTGCTGACCGACATCATCGGCGATGAGGATCATCTGGGCGATATGGACTTCAAGGTGGCCGGCACCACCACCGGGGTGACCGCCCTGCAGATGGATATCAAGATCGACGGCATCACCCGCGAGATCATGGAGCAGGCGCTGGCCCAGGCCCGCGAAGGGCGTTTGCATATTCTCGACAAGATGAGTGCGGTCATCGAAGCACCGAAGCTGGAACTGTCCGAGTACGCGCCGCGCTACACCACCCTGCGCATCAATCCGGAGAAGATCCGCGATGTGATCGGCAAGGGTGGCGTCACCATTCGTTCCATCACCGAGGAAACCGGTGCCACCATCGACATCACCGATGACGGCGTGGTGAAAATCGCCGCCGTGGACAAGGCGGCCGGCGACGAAGCCCGCCGCCGTATCGAACAGATCACCGCCGATGTGGAAGTCGGGCAGATCTACGAGGGCAAGGTGGTTCGGATCATGGATTTCGGTGCATTCGTGGCTATTTTGCCCGGCCGAGATGGGATGGTGCATATTTCCCAGATCTGCGAGGAGCGTGTGCAGAACGTGAGCGACAAACTGGCGGTTGGCGATGTGGTCAAGGTTCGAGTGCTGGAGATTGACAAGCAGGGTCGCGTGCGTCTGAGCATGAAAGGGCTGGACTGACATCGGTCACCGCCGCCATGGTTTCTTGCCTTGGCGCGGTTGCTTCGAGTATATTTCCTCGTCTTGCCGCGATAAAAACTGCGGCAAGGTTTTGGAGAGATGGCCGAGCGGTCGAAGGCGCAGCACTGGAAATGCTGTTTAGGGGTAACTCTAACGAGGGTTCGAATCCCTCTCTCTCCGCCAGATAGTCTTCCATAGCCGTCCATGATGGAAATTGAAACCCGCCAAGCGCGGGTTTTTTCATGCCTTTTGTTCCGCCAGCGTCCATGGCGTTCCGCCAGCATCCGGGGTAAGCTAGGGGTCACTGATAGGGGTCACTGACCCCCCTGAAATCGAGTGACCCCTAAATTCCTCCTTCACAGTGACCCCGCCCCACCGGAGTGACATCCACCCATGCCCTTGAGCGATGCCCTAGTGCGCAACGCCAAGCCCCGCGAGCGGCGCTACAAGCTGTTCGATGAAACCGGTCTGTTCCTGATCGTGACCCCTCAGGGCGGTAAATGGTGGCGTGTGCGCTATCGCTGGGAGGGACGGGAACAAACCTTGTCGTTGGGCACCTATCCAGCCGTCACCCTCAAGCGAGCGCGCATGGGTCGGGATGCCATCCGCCAGCAGATCCTTGAGGGCATCAATCCAGCCGAAGCGCGCAAGGCTGAAGACCCCGACGCGCTACGGGAAACCTTCGAGAGTCAGGCCCGACAATGGCATGAGGCCCGCGTACCCCGCTGGTCGGCGGTCCATGCCGCGCGGGTCTTGCGCGACCTGGAGCGGGACGTGTTCCCCTGGATTGGCACTACTCCGATTGCCACGCTGGCTGCCCCGCAACTCAAGCCCGTGCTGGCCCGCATCCGCGACCGTGGGGCCATCGAAAGCGCTCACCGGGTCTTGCAAATCATCGGGCAGGTCTGCCGCTATGCCATCGCCGGCGGCCATGCCGAGCGCAACCCCGCCACCGATCTAAAAGGTTGGTTGCCGAGCCCGACCCGGACTCACTTTGCCGCGCTGACCGATCCGCGAGCCATTGGCGAACTGTTGCGCGCCCTGGACGGCTATCAGGGCACGTTCCCGGTCCGGTGTGCCCTGCGGCTGGCGCCCCGGCTGATGGTGCGCCCTGGTGAGCTGCGGCAGGCCGAATGGGCGGAATTCGACCTGGAGGCGGCCCTGTGGCGCATCCCCGCCGCCAAGATGAAAACCCGGTCGGAACACCTGGTTCCGTTATCTCGGCAATGCCTGGCGATTCTGGAAGAGCTGCGGCCGTTGACCGGACGCGGGGATTATCTGTTTCCGAGCATTCGGGGTCGGAGCCGGCCCATGTCCGAGAACACAATCAACGGCGCGTTGCGGGTGCTGGGCTACGGCCCGGACGTGATGACCGCCCACGGTTTCCGCGCCATGGCCTCCAGCCGCTTGAACGAAATGGGCTGGTCCCCGGATGTCATTGAACGCCAGCTTGCCCATGCTGAAAGGAACGCCGTAAGAGCCGCCTACAACCGCGCGTCCTACCTGCCGGAACGCCAGAAGATGATGCAAGCCTGGTCGGATTATTTGGACGGGCTGGTGCAAGGCGCGGATGTGGTGGCGATGGCGTTGTTGCATAAATCGGGACAGGCCCCATATCTGAGGCATGAGCAAGCAAA
>DAOTGT010000003.1:61370-64625 GCA_035447285.1 Candidatus Competibacter sp. | reverse complement strand
TGTCCAAAGAAAAGTTTGAGCGCAGCAAGCCGCACGTCAACGTGGGGACGATTGGCCACGTAGACCACGGCAAGACCACGCTAACGGCGGCGATCACGCGGGTGATGGCGACGAAATTCGGTGGCGAATTCAAAGCCTACGACCAGATTGACTCCGCGCCGGAAGAAAAGGCGCGCGGCATCACCATCGCCACGGCGCATGTGGAATACCAATCGCCCCAGCGGCACTACGCCCACGTCGACTGCCCCGGGCACGCCGACTACATCAAGAACATGATCACCGGCGCCGCGCAGATGGACGGCGCCGTGTTGGTGGTCTCGGCCGCCGACGGCCCGATGCCGCAAACCCGCGAACACATTCTGCTGGCGCGTCAGGTCGGGGTCCCATGCATCGTGGTCTACCTCAACAAAGCCGACATGGTCGACGACGCCGAACTGCTGGAACTGGTGGAAATGGAAGTGCGGGAGCTGCTCAGCAGCTACGACTTCCCCGGCGACGACGTCCCCATCGTCACTGGTAGCGCGCTCAAGGCACTGGAAGGCGACCAAAGCGACATTGGCGAACCCTCGATCGTCAAGCTGGTCGACGCCATGGACGCCTACATCCCGCAACCGCAGCGCGAAATCGACAAACCCTTCCTGATGCCGATCGAAGACGTCTTCTCGATCTCCGGGCGCGGCACCGTGGTCACCGGCCGCATCGAGCGGGGCAAGGTCAAGGTCGGCGAGGAAGTCGCCATCGTCGGCATTCGGCCCACGGTCAAGACCATCTGCACCGGGGTGGAGATGTTCCGCAAACTGCTGGACCAAGGCGAAGCCGGCGACAACGTTGGGGTCCTGCTGCGCGGCACCAAGCGGGACGACGTCGAACGCGGCCAGGTCCTGGCCAAGCCCGGCACCATCACCCCGCACACCAACTTCGAAGCTGAAGTCTACGTGCTGGGCAAGGAAGAAGGCGGGCGGCACACGCCGTTCTTCAAGGGCTACCGACCGCAATTCTACTTCCGCACCACCGACGTCACCGGCTCGGTCGACCTGCCCGAGGGCGTCGAAATGGTGATGCCCGGCGACAACGTGCGGATCGTGGTCAGTCTGATCGCGCCGATCGCCATGGACGAAGGTCTGCGCTTCGCTATTCGCGAGGGTGGGCGCACCGTCGGCGCCGGCGTCGTCGCTAAAGTGATCGAGTGAGCGTCATGAGCACCAGCCAACGTATTCGCATCCGCCTCAAGGCGTTCGATCATCGATTGATCGATCAGTCGGCGCGGGAAATCGTCGAGACCGCCCGGCGTACCGGTGCCCAGGTTCGCGGTCCCATCCCGCTGCCGACCAAGATCGAACGCTTCACGGTGCTGGTCTCGCCGCATGTCAACAAGGATGCCCGCGATCAGTACGAGCTGCGCACTCACAAGCGGTTGATGGATATCGTTGATCCCACCGACAAGACGGTCGACGCGCTGATGAAGCTCGATCTCGCTGCCGGTGTGGACGTGCAGATCAAGCTCAACTAGGCGTTCGAGCCTGGGTCATGAGGGGCGGCCTTCCCCTCCTCTGACTTGAAGTCGTGATTTAGGTAGAGGAAATAAAAATGGCAATTGGACTCATCGGCCGCAAGGCCGGTATGACTCGTGTTTTCACGGAAGAAGGCGTCTCGATTCCCGTCACTCTGATCGAAGTCGAGCCCAACCGCGTCGCGCAGGTGAAGACCGAGGAAAGCGACGGGTACCGTGCCCTGCAAGTGACGGTCGGTAGCCGTCGCGCCAGCCGAGTGACCAAGCCCATGGCCGGTCATTTCGCCAAGGCCGGTGTCGCGGCGGGTCGTGGTCTGTGGGAATTTCGTCTGGCGGAGGATGAAGGCGCTGGGATTGATGTGGGCGCCGAACTCAAGGTGGATTTGTTCCAGGTCGGCCAGAAGGTGGATGTGACCGGCACCACCATCGGCAAAGGCTTCGCCGGCGCCATCAAACGCCATCATTTTCGCAGCCAGCGCGCCACTCACGGTAACTCGTTGTCCCATCGTGCTCCCGGTTCCATCGGCCAAAATCAGAGCCCGGGCCGGGTGTTCAAGGGTAAGAAGATGGCCGGCCACCTCGGCGCGGCGCAACGTTGTACCCAGAATCTGGAAGTGGTCCGGGTGGACGCCGAGCGCAATCTGTTGGCGATCAAGGGCGCGGTGCCCGGCGCCAAGGGCGGCGATGTGATGATTCGGCCCGCCGTGAAGGCGCGTCGGTAAGGAGGCGATATGGAACTTCAGATCAAGAACGCGAGCGGCGCGGCGGCTGGCCAACTCACGGTCGCCGATGAGACCTTTGCTCGGCCATTCAACGAGGCGTTGGTGCATCAGGTGGTGGTGGCCTATCTGGCCGGCGCCCGCTCCGGTACCCGCGCGCAGAAAAATCGTGCCCAGGTCAGCGGTGGCGGCGCCAAACCGTTTCGGCAGAAAGGGACCGGTCGCGCCCGCGCCGGCACCACTCGCGGTCCGTTGTGGCGAGGTGGCGGCGTGACCTTCGCGGCCAGGCCGCAGGATCACTCGCAGAAAGTCAACCGGAAAATGTACCGCGCCGCCATGCGCGCCATTTTTTCCGAGCTGCTGCGTCAGGATCGGTTGCTGGTGGTGGATGCGCTGGATGTTCCGGAAATCAAGACCAAGCACATACTCGCGCGGATGCGGGCGCTGGATGTGGCCGATCAAGGCCGCGTGCTGATGGTGACCGAAAACGTCGATCTCAATCTGTATTTGTCGGCGCGCAACCTGTCCGACGTGGCGGTGAGCGATGTGATCGGCCTGGACCCGGTCAGCCTGGTGGGTTCCGAGAAGGTATTGATGACGGCGGGCGCGTTGCAGCGCGTCGGGGAGTGGTTGGCATGAACCAGGAACGGCTGCTGAAGATTCTGCTGGCCCCGCATGTCTCGGAAAAAAGTAACCGGGTTGCCGAGCGCTACAATCAAGTGGTATTCAAGGTGACCCCGGATGCCACCAAACCGGAAATCCGGGATGCGGTGGAGTTGCTGTTCAAGGTCAAGGTCAAGGGCGTCACGGTCGTCAACGTCAAGGGTAAGCGCAAACGCTTCGGGTCTACTTTCGGGCGACGTTCGGATTGGAAGAAAGCTTACGTTTCCTTGGAAGCCGGTAATGAAATCGACTTCATGATGGCGGAGTGATCGAGCGCTCGCCGCCCCGCTATATGAATAAAAGGTGAAACCCCATGCCTATCGTCAAGACCAAACCGACTTCGCCCGGTCGGCGCTTTGTAGT
>DAOTGT010000003.1:0-61270 GCA_035447285.1 Candidatus Competibacter sp. | reverse complement strand
TGCACAAGGGCCGGCCCCATGCGCCGCTGCTGGAAAAGCAGACCCGCAATGGGGGTCGCAACAATACGGGCCGTATCACTACCCGACATCAGGGTGGTGGCCACAAGCAGCATTACCGGCTGGTCGATTTTAAGCGCGACAAGGATAACATCCCAGCGCGGGTCGAACGGCTCGAATACGACCCGAACCGCAGCGCGCATATTGCGCTGTTGCTGTATGCCGACGGCGAGCGTCGCTACATCATTGCCCCGCGTGAGGTCGGCGTCGGCGTTACCCTGATGTCCGGGCCGGCGGCGCCAATCAAGCCGGGCAATGCCCTGCCGTTGCGGAATATTCCGGTCGGCAGTCAGGTGCATTGCGTGGAGCTGCGACCTGGAAAGGGCGCGCAATTGGCTCGCAGCGCCGGCGCAACGGTGCAGTTGGTCGCTCGCGAAGGTACTTACGCCACCTTACGGTTGCGTTCCGGCGAGATTCGCAAGGTCCATGTGGACTGCAAGGCCACCGTCGGCGTGGTTGGCAACGAGGAACACAACCTGCGCTCGCTGGGTAAGGCCGGCGCCAAGCGTTGGGTGGGTGTTCGACCCACCGTGCGTGGTGTGGCCATGAATCCGGTGGATCATCCGCACGGTGGTGGTGAAGGTCGTACCTCGGGCGGTCGACATCCGGTATCGCCGTGGGGCGTACCGACCAAGGGCTATAAGACCCGCTCGAACAAGCGCACCGATAAGCTCATCGTGCGCCGGCGAAAGGCGAAATAATGCAAGGGCTGTCCGGCCCGGAGTCGGATGGCTGCCCCGCCGAACCGGGGGCATGCAACCAAGAGGATAAGTAAGGTGCCACGTTCGATTAAAAAAGGGCCGTTCGTCGATCTTCACTTGATTAAAAAAGTGGAGCAGGCGGTTGCCACCAATACCAAGCGGCCGATTAAAACCTGGTCGCGGCGCTCGATGATTTTGCCGGAGATGATCGGACTGACCATCGCCGTACATAACGGTCGTCAGCATGTGCCGATTCTGGTCACCGAGAACATGGTGGGCCACAAGCTGGGCGAGTTCGCCGCTACCCGCACCTATCGCGGTCATGCGGCCGACAGAAAGTCCAAGTAAGGAGACGAGCCGATGCAAGCTGTCGCTGTCATGAAGAATGCCCAGATCTCGCCGCAGAAGGCCCGGTTGGTGGCCGACCAGATTCGCAGTCTGCCGGTGGATCGAGCGCTGCAGGTTCTGACGTTCAGCAACAAGAAGGCGGCCCAACTGATCAAAAGCGTGCTGGAGTCGGCTATCGCCAACGCCGAGCACAACGAGGGTGCCGATATCGACGAGTTGAAGGTGGCTACCATCTGCGTGGATGGCGGCCCGCTGCTGAAGCGAATGCATGCTCGGGCCAAAGGTCGCGGCAACCGCATCGTCAAGCGTACCAGCCACATCACCGTGACCGTAGCCGAGTAGGAGCGAGAACGATATGGGTCAGAAAGTCAACCCCACGGGGATACGGCTGGGAATCTCTTCCGACTGGACCTCAAAATGGTACGCCGGGAGCAAAAATTACCCCGACCTGCTGGAAACCGACCTGCGGGTGCGTCAGTTCTTGAAGAAGAAGCTGGCCAATGCTTCGGTCAGCCGAATTCAGATTGAGCGGCCGGCCCGGTTGGCGCGCATCACCATCCACACCGCCCGTCCGGGCGTGGTGATCGGGAAGAAAGGCGAGGACATCGAAGCGCTGCGTAAGGCGGTTGCTCGGATGATGGGTTTGGAGGTCAAGGACCTGCAGATCAATATCGAGGAAATCCGCAAGCCGGAGCTGGACGCTCAACTGGTGGCCGAGGGTGTGGCCCAGCAGTTGGAGCGGCGCATCATGTTCCGCCGGGCGATGAAGCGCACGGTTGCCAACGCTATGCGTTTGGGGGCGCTAGGGATTAAGATACAAGTTTCCGGTCGGTTGAACGGGGCCGAAATCGCCCGTAGCGAATGGACCCGTGAAGGGCGGGTACCGCTGCATACCCTGCGCGCCAACATCGATTACGGCCTCGCCGAAGCCAGGACCACTTATGGAGTGATTGGCATCAAGGTCTGGATCTTTAAGGGCGAAGTGTTCGGTTTCGATCGTCAGGGCGAGACGAAGCTCGAAAAGGCGGCGGCCGGTTGAACGTCTGGGGTTGTTGCGGAACTCCGCGCCGCGCCGCGGAGTTCCTTGTTTATAAACGAGACAGAACATGTTACAGCCGAAAAGAACCAAATTTCGCAAGCAGCGCAAGGGGCGCAACACCGGCGTTGCCACCAGCGGTACCTACGTCAGTTTCGGCGAGTACGGGCTGAAGTGCACGACCCGCGGGATGTTGACCGCCCGCCAGATCGAAGCTGCTCGCCGAGCCATCAATCGCTATATCAAGCGTGGCGGCAAGGTGTGGATCCGCATTTTCCCAGACAAGCCCATCACCAAGAAGCCTTTGGAAGTGCGCATGGGCAGTGGTAAGGGCAATGTCGAGTACTGGGTGGCCAGGATCAAGCCCGGCCGCGTGTTGTATGAAGTGGAAGGGGTGTCCGAGGCCATCGCCCGTGAGGCGTTCCGCCTGGCGGCGGCCAAACTCCCCGTGCGGACGATCTTCGTGACCCGAACGGTGATGTGATGAATGCGAGCGAACTGCGGCATAAGAGCGCGGATGAACTGAAACAGGAGCTGCTGGCGCTGCTGCGCGAGCAATTCAACCTGCGGATGCAGAAGGCCACCGGCCAGGCGAGCAAGTCCCATCTGTTCAAACAGGTGCGGCGCAATATCGCACGAGTCAAAATGGTGTTGAGCGAAAAGGCGGGCCAGGCATGACGGCGGAAAATCAGGTGGAGCGCACCCTGACCGGGCGCGTGACGAGCAACAAGATGGACAAGACCATCACGGTGGCCATCGAACGGTTGGTCAAACATCCCGTTTACGGCAAGTACATCCGCCGGACCACCAAGCTCCACGCTCACGACGAGCACAATCGGTGCCATGAGGGCGACATGGTGACCATCAAACAATGCCGGCCTTTGTCCAAGTCCAAATCCTGGATGTTGGTCGATGTGGTCCGGCAGGCGCAATAACCGCCGCGGCCGGGCCGGGGCGCCCGACACGGCAGTCTTTTCCAAAATCCGTGAACGGAATGTAGAACCATGATTCAGATGCAAACGATGTTGGATGTCGCCGACAACAGCGGCGCCCGCCGGCTGATGTGCATCAAGGTGCTGGGAGGATCCCACCGCCGATACGCGCATATTGGTGACGTCATCAAGGTCAGCGTCAAGGACGCGATTCCTCGCGGTAAGGTCAACAAGGGCGAGGTTTATAACGCCGTGGTGGTCCGCACTCGCAAGGGCGTGCGGCGGCCAGACGGTTCGCTGATTCGTTTCGACGGCAATGCCGCGGTGCTGCTCAACAACAAACTGGAACCGATCGGTACCCGTATCTTCGGGCCAGTGACCCGCGAGCTGCGCGGCGAGCGATTCATGAAGATTATTTCCCTGGCGCCGGAAGTGCTGTGAGGCAGGAGGAAGGCGGTAATGCGCAGAATTCGAAAAGACGATGAGGTGATCGTCATCGCTGGCAAGGACAAGGGTCGGCACGGCAAAGTGATGCGAGTGGTGAACGACGACCGTGTGCTGGTGGCCGGTGTGAACCTGATCAAGCGGCACACCAAGCCCAACCCATCTCGCGGTGTGGCCGGCGGCATCGTTGAGCGCGAAGCGGCGATTCATAGCTCCAACGTGCTGTTGTTCAATCCGGCCACCAAGAAAGGCGACCGGGTCGGGTTCCGGATCCTGGAGGACGGCCGTAAGGTGCGCTACTTCAAATCCAATAATGAAGTCGTGGATGCCTGAGGAGACGGTTATGGCCCGACTGCAACACTATTATCGCGAAACGGTGATGCCGCGATTGCGCGAGCAATTCAGCTATCAGAATGTCATGGAAGTGCCACGCATCACCAAGATCACCCTGAACATGGGGGTTGGCGAGGCGGTCGCCGACAAGAAGGTGATGGAGCACGCGACCAGCCACTTGGCTCAGATCGCGGGTCAGAAGCCGATCGTCACCTTGTCGCGCAAGTCCATCGCTGGCTTCAAGATTCGAGCGGGCTGGCCGATCGGCTGCAAGGTGACGCTGCGACGCGACCGGATGTACGAGTTCCTGGATCGGTTGGTGAATGTGGCCATCCCACGCATCCGTGATTTCCGCGGATTCAGCGCCCGTGCCTTCGACGGTCGTGGTAACTACAGTCTGGGTGTGCGCGAGCAGATCATTTTTCCCGAGATCGACTACGACAAGATCGATGCTATCCGCGGCCTGGATATCACGATCACCACGACCGCGCGGACCGACGAAGAAGGGCGCGCGCTACTGGCCGCGTTCAATTTCCCGTTTCGGAACTGAGGATGAGTCTGTGGCAAAACAGAGCATGATCAACCGCGAGGCCAAGCGAGCCCGTACCGTGGAGCAGTATGCCGCCAGGCGTGCCGCGCTCAAGGAAACGATTCGCGATCCAGCCAGCAGCGACGAGCAACGGCGGGAAGCGCAAAAGCGGCTGCAGATCCTGCCACGCGATGCGAGTCCGATACGGTTGCACAACCGTTGCCGGCTGACCGGCCGGTCGCATGGCTTCTATCGCAAGTTCGGTCTGGGTCGCAATAAGCTGCGGGAAGCCACGATGCGTGGTGACGTGCCGGGCTTGCGCAAGGCCAGTTGGTGAATGTGCCGGCCCCGGATGGCCGGAGAAAACGCTTAAGTTCAGGGTTGACTCCGCTGCTGGTGGAAAACCCGATACTGACTATGTGGAGTTGTTTTAGACCATGAGCATGACAGATCCCATCGCGGATATGCTGACGCGCATCCGTAATGCCCAACGCGCGGCCAAGGCCCAGGTCGGTATGCCGGCCTCCAAGCTGAAGGCGGCGATCGCCCAGGTGCTGCGCGACGAGGGTTACATCACCGATTTCGCGGTCACGCAGATCGCGCCCAGCAAGGCGGAATTGACCATTACCCTCAAGTACTTCGAGGGTCGGCCGGTGATCGATCGGATCGAGCGGGTCAGTCGTACCAGCCGGCGGGTGTTCCGCGGCAAGGATGAACTGCCCAAGGTGATGGGCGGTTGGGGCGTGGCCATCGTGTCCACCTCCAAGGGGTTGATGAGCGACCGCGCGGCCCGCGCCGCCGGCCACGGCGGTGAAGTATTGTGCCTCGTGGCGTAAAGGAGCGGGATCATGGCAACCGAAATCAAGGAAAAGCAAATTCGCGTCTCACGCGTCGGTAAGCAGCCAGTCGTCGTGCAGGCCGGGGTTAATGTGGCCATCGATGGCCAACACATCACCCTCAAAGGTAAAAAGGGTTCGGCCGAGCTCCAGGTGCATCCATGGGTGGCGGTCCGGCAGCAGGGCGATAGCTTGGTGGTCAATCCACACCAGATCACCAACGATCCCAAGCACCGGGCGATGACCGGTACCATGCGGGCTTTGCTCAACAACATGATGATCGGGGTTACCCAAGGGTTCGAACGCAAGCTGCAACTGGTCGGTGTCGGCTACCGTGCTCAGGCACAAGGCAAGGTGTTGAACTTGACCCTCGGCTTTTCTCATCCGGTCGAGTTCAAGATACCGGAAGGTATCGTCATCGAGACGCCCACCCAGACCGAGGTGGTCGTCCGCGGGATGGATAAGCAGCAGGTCGGCGAAGTTGCCGCCAAGATCCGCGCCTACCGGCCACCGGAGCCTTACAAGGGCAAGGGGGTACGCTACGCGAACGAGACCATCATCCTGAAAGAAGCCAAGAAGAAGTAAGGACTTGCCATGGACAAGAAAGCAGCCGACAAAAAGACCACGCGCCTGCGGCGTGGGTTGCGGACCCGGCTTAAGATCCGCGAACTGGGTGTTTGCCGGTTGTGCGTGCACCGCACACCCCGCCACATCTACGCTCAGTTGATCAACCCGGCCCCGACCGGTGATCGGACTTTGGCGGCCGCATCCACCCTGGAGTCGGCGCTGCGCCAGATGCTGAAGAGCACGGGCGATGTCGATGCGGCCAAGGCGGTGGGCAAGGCGATTGCCGAGAAGGCCAAGGCCATCGGTATCACTCGGGTCGCGTTTGACCGCTCCGGTTTCAAGTACCACGGCCGGATCAAAGCGCTGGCTGAAGCCGCCCGCGAAAACGGCTTGGAGTTTTAAGGAACAAACAGCATGGCGACGAATGTAGAAAGCACCCAGAATTCCGACGGTTTGCAGGAAAAGCTGATCACCGTCAACCGTGTGGCCAAGGTTGTCAAAGGTGGTCGCCAGTTCGGTTTCACGGCGCTGACCGTGGTGGGCGACGGCAATGGCCGGGTCGGTTTGGGCTATGGCAAGGCCCGCGAAGTCCCCATGGCCATCCAGAAAGCGATGGACAAGGCGCGCAAGAACATGCGCAGCGTGCCGTTGAACGGCGTTACCTTGCAATATCCCATCACGGCGGAGCACGGCGCGGCGCGAGTGTTCATGCAGCCGGCTTCCGAAGGCACCGGTATCATCGCTGGCGGTGCCATGCGTGCCGTGTTCGATGTGGTGGGGGTCAAGGATGTGTTGGCCAAGTGCATCGGTTCGCGTAATCCGATCAATGTGGTGCGGGCAACCATTCGCGGGCTGAGCACCATGAAATCGCCCGACTATCAGGCTGCCAAGCGCGGCAAGAATGTGGACGAAATCCGGAGTTGAGGGACATGGCCGACAAGCTGAAAATCACTCTAGTCAAGAGCGTGCATGGCCGTCTGGCCGCGCATAAGGCCTGCGTGCGCGGGCTGGGGCTACGGCGGTTGCATGGGAGCTCGGTGGTCATCGACACCCCGGAGAACCGCGGCATGATCCGCAAAGTTTCCTATCTGCTGAAAGTCGAGGAGACCTGAAACCATGCGACTTAACAATCTCAAGCCGTCGCCCGGCAGCCGGCCTGACAAGCAGCGGCTCGGGCGTGGTATCGGTTCCGGGCTCGGTAAGACCGGCGGTCGCGGCCACAAGGGCCAACACGCCCGAGCCGGAGGCTACCACAAGGTCGGTTTTGAGGGTGGCCAAATGCCTTTGCAGCGGCGGCTACCCAAGCGCGGTTTTCGCTCGATGACCGCTCGATACACCGCCGAAGTACGGCTGCGCGATCTTGCCAAGGTGACGGCCGAGGTGATCGATCTGGCGGCGCTCAAGGTGGTTAATCTCGTGCCGGCTTTTGCCAGGCAAGCCAAAATCATCCTTTCCGGGGCAGTGGATAAGCCGTTGACCCTGCGCGGTTTAGCGCTGACGCAAGGCGCCAGGGCTGCGCTACTGGCGGCTGGCGGAACGATCCACGAGTAGCGACGATGGCGACTGCCCTGCCGGATCTCGGCAAAATGACCGAACTGCGCCAGCGCCTGCTGTTTTTGCTGGGGGCGCTGGTGGTGTTTCGCATCGGTACTCACATTCCAGTGCCGGGCATTGACCCGAATGCCATGTCGCAATTGTTCGACCAGCAACGCGGTACCATTCTCGACATGTTCAACATGTTTTCGGGGGGTGCATTGCGGCGACTGAGCGTTTTCGCGTTGGGTGTGATGCCGTATATTTCGGCTTCGATCATTCTGCAGCTCATGTCCATGGTGGTGCCGTCGCTGGAACAGTTGCGTAAAGAGGGCGGGGCCGCTGGCCGCCATACGCTGACTCGCTACACGCGCTATCTGACGGTGGTGCTGGCGGCCTTCCAGGCGATTGGCGTCAGTATTGCGCTGCAAAGTCAGGTGGTGGGCAGCACTTCGGTGGTGATCGCGCCTGGTATCGGTTTCCTCATGACCGCCACGGTGACGCTGGTGACCGGCACCATGTTTCTGGTGTGGCTGGGCGAGCAGGTGACTGAACGTGGCATCGGGAACGGTATTTCCATGCTGATCTTCGCCGGTATCGTTGCGGGCTTGCCGCATGCGGTGGGCGGTACTTTGGAGTTGGCACGCACGGGCGAATTGCACGTCATTTTGGTATTGTTCCTGCTAGCGCTGACGGTCGTGGTGACCGGCTTCGTGGTATTCGTCGAGCGCGGGCAGAGGCGCATTACGGTCAACTATGCCAAACGCCAGCAGGGGCGGCGGATGTATGCCGCCCAGACTAGCCATCTGCCGCTGAAGCTGAACATGTCTGGAGTAATACCGCCGATCTTTGCGTCCAGCCTGATTTTATTTCCAGCGACGCTGGGTAGTTGGTTTGGCAATGCGCCCAACATGGGGTGGCTGCGCGACATCAGTTCGACCTTGTCGCCAGGCCAGCCGCTGTATGTGTTGGTCTATGCCAGCCTGATCATTTTCTTCTGCTTTTTCTACACGGCGCTGGTATTCAATTCCAAGGAAACCGCCGATAACCTGAAAAAATCCGGGGCATTCATTCCTGGTATTCGGCCGGGCATGCAGACGGCGACGTACATCGATAAGGTGCTGACTCGGCTGACACTGGTCGGAGCCCTCTATATCACCGCCGTCTGCCTGCTGCCGGAGTTCCTGATCCTGTACTGGCGAGTACCGTTCTATTTTGGTGGCACCTCGTTGTTGATTATCGTGGTGGTGGTTATGGACTTTATGGCTCAGGTCCAAGCTCATCTAATGTCGCATCAGTACGAAAGCCTGTTGAAAAAGAGTGGCTTCAAGGGTCAAAGCCTACTGCGTTGAGCGAAAGCCGTCTGTCGTTACTTCCACGATATTTGCTGATTTTGGAGAACAATCATGAAGGTACGCGCCTCGGTCAAAAAAATTTGCCGTAACTGCAAAATCGTCCGCCGTGATCGCGTGGTTCGGGTGATTTGCAAGGATGCTCGTCACAAGCAACGGCAGGGATAAATCGATTCGTTTATATTGATCTACATCGCCGAGTGGGGTAAATTCCCGCTTCTTTGCGTGGTGAACACCCGGCACGGTGGGAGGAGCTTCAAGGCATGGCCCGTATTGCAGGTATCAACATTCCGGTCAACAAACATGCGGTGATCGCGTTGCAGGCCATCTATGGGATCGGCAAGACTCGTGCTGGCCAAATCTGTGCGGCGGCCGATGTCGCCCCGGACATCAAGGTCCGTGATCTGGATGAGGCACAGGTGGATGCGTTGCGTGCCGAAGTCACCAAACACGTCGTGGAAGGTGATCTGCGCCGCGAAGTGTCCATGAGCATCAAGCGATTGATGGACTTGGGTTGCTATCGCGGAGTGCGCCACCGGCGCGGCTTGCCGGTACGCGGCCAGCGTACCCGAACCAACGCACGGACGCGCAAGGGTCCGCGCCGCGCGGTTCGCAAGTAGACCGGCGGTACTTTCTGGAATCCCATTGGCATAGGTTGGAGCATGGCAAAACCGGTTACCAAGACGCGCAAGCGCGTCAAAAAGAATATCGTGGATGGCATCGCGCATGTTCACGCCTCGTTCAATAACACCATCATCACGATCACGGATCGTCAGGGCAACGCGTTAGCGTGGGCTACGTCGGGAGGTTCTGGCTTTCGTGGGTCGCGCAAGAGCACCCCATTTGCGGCGCAGGTTGCCGCCGAGCGGGTTGGAAATATGGTGAAGGAATTTGGCCTCAAGAACTTGGAAGTCAACGTCAAGGGACCTGGACCTGGTCGAGAATCCGCTGTGCGCGCGCTGAATGCCGCCGGTTTCAAGGTCATGAGTATTATGGACGTAACACCTATTCCTCATAACGGTTGCCGTCCCCCGAAACGCCGTCGCGTTTAGTTCAGGAGTTTTATACCGTGGCGAGATATCTAGGCCCGAAGTGCAAACTGAGCCGCCGGGAAGGCGTGGATCTGTTTCTGAAGTCCACCGCCCGTTCGCTGGAATCCAAGTGCAATCTGGAGCGGTTGCCGGGCCAGCATGGCGCGCGACGCCCCCGTCTTTCCGACTACGGAATGCAGTTGCGCGAAAAACAGAAATTGCGGCGCATCTACGGCGTGCTGGAACGGCAATTTCTGAATTACTATAAGAAAGCAGCCAGTGGCAAGGGCTCCACGGGTGAGAACCTGCTGAAGTTGCTGGAATGCCGACTGGACAATGTCGTGTACCGCATGGGTTTTGGCAGCACTCGCGCCGAAGCCCGCCAGTTGGTTTCCCACCGGGCGATTACCGTCAACGGCCAGCGAGTCAACATTCCTTCCTATCAGGTCAGGCCGGAAGATGTGGTTGCGATTCATGAAAAGAGTCGCACGCAGACCCGCATTCAGTACTCGCTACAATTGGCTCAAGGTCATGGTTTTGTGGATTGGGTCGAAGTGGATGCCAGCAAGATGAGCGGGGTGTTCAAACGGATTCCCGATCGTGGCGATTTGCCACCGGATATCAACGAATCCCTGGTTGTAGAGCTGTACTCCAAGTGATCGACCCCGAGGGGGAACGGATGGTGGGTGCTTTTGATTTGCTGAAACCAACCCGCGTCGAAGTGGAAAAACTAACGCCGCGACTGGCACGGGTGAGTGTGGAACCGCTGGAGCGTGGGTTTGGCTATACCCTCGGTAACGCTCTGCGGCGGATATTGCTCTCATCCATTCCGGGCGCCGCGATTGTCGAATGCGAGATTGAGCAGGTGCTGCACGAATACTCCACCATTGAGGGTGTGCAGGAGGATGTGATCGATATTCTCCTCAACCTGAAAGGTGTGGCGGTTACCTTGCAAGAAGGAGTGAGTGAGGCGAGCCTGACGCTGACCAAGAAAGGTCCGGGGCCGGTCACGGCTGGTGATATCGAAAAGAGCCATGCCGTCGAGATCATCAACCCGGAACATGTCATCGCTCACTTGACCAAGAGCGGCGAGTTGAGCATGCGGCTCAAGATCGAGCAAGGTCGCGGTTACTGGCCGGCAGCTCAGCGGGAAGGGTCCGATGGTGAATCTCGGCCAATCGGCCGATTGCGCTTGGACGCTTCGTTCAGCCCAATTGAGCGGATCAGTTATCGAGTCGAGAGTGCTCGTGTCGAACAGCGCACCAACTTGGACAAGCTAATTCTGAATCTGGAAACCAACGGTACCGTTGATCCGGAAGAGGCGATTCGCACGGCGGCACGAATCCTGCTGGATCAATTGTCTGTGTTCGTGGATCTCAAGGGTAAAAGAGATGAACCCCTGCCGCCGCCGCCGGTGGATATCGATCCGGTCCTGATGCAGCCGGTGGATGATCTGGAACTGACCGTGCGTTCGGCTAACTGCTTGAAGGCGGAGAATATTTATTATATCGGCGATCTGGTGCAGAGAACCGAAGCGGAGCTTCTCAAGACCCCCAATCTCGGCAAGAAATCGTTGACCGAGATCAAGGATGTATTAGCCAAGTATAAACTGGCTTTGGGAATGAAGGTCGATAACTGGCCGCCGCCAAATCTGAGCATGGAAGCGGAAGAGCGTGCGGCGGCGCGGCGTGCTGCTGACGCAGCGGCCGAAGCGGATAGACCTCTGCAGGAGGATGTGGGTTCGAAAGCTGTAGCTGGCAATGCCGATGCCGAATAAGACTGGCCTCGGATTTTCCCTGTATTCAATAATTATCGACTGCCTGATTTTAAGTCTTAAGGAATAATTGTCATGCGCCATCGCAAAGCCGGTCGCAAATTGAACCGTACCAGCAGCCATCGTAAAGCCATGCTGCGCAACATGGCTGCTTCGTTGCTTACCCACGAACTTATTCGCACTACCCTGCCTAAGGCCAAGGAATTACGTCAAGTGGCCGAGCCGTTGATCACGTTGTCGAAGCAGGATAGTGTGGCTCATCGTCGGCTAGCTTTTGACCGATTGCGTGACCGGGATGTAGTGACCAAATTGTTTAATCAGTTGGGGCCGCGCTATCAGTCCCGCCCAGGCGGTTATCTGCGTATTTTGAAATGCGGGTTTCGGGCTGGCGACAATGCACCGATGGCTTATGTCGAGTTGATGGATCGCCCCGATGCGGCGGGCGAATGAGCCAAGCTTCGTATCCAATTGCAAAACCGAGCCGGGACCAAACCCGGCTTTTTTATTGTGGGGCTAGGATGATTGTTTCGAAGCAAAGTTGCTGATAGTCAACTCAACACCAGATGAGCGATCCAAACTATCGGTTGACTGCTGAAACCCGTGGTGAGCGAACGAGATTTCTGATGGACACCCCGTTATTTGGCGATGGCTTGACGCAGTTGTTGGCTCAACCCTTGAATCACCAAAAGATTATAGCGCGCTTCAGGTAGCTCCGGGTAAGGCCCGAAACACTCGCCAAACACCTTGAACCACCAACCGCTTTCTTCGAACCACACGAATGGGTGCTGAGATTTGTAGACGCCGCGCATGATTTCAACCTCTCACCTGTAACAAAAATACTGGCCGACTGCTTGGCCAAACTGTTTCGTCCCTTAGGATCTTATCGTGCCAACCCTCACTGAGCCTGCGAGAGGCCTTGGGAGATGTTGGATAACCGAAGAATGGGCACCGATGCTGGTTGTGCCACGACTTGGACGATTTGGAACAACCAAGTCGCTATGACAGTATAGATATTATTTTGTTGCAATGCAGGATGCTTGTTCGTCTTGGTCATTCGATCGGTATGGCGCGAGCGCGATATCCTTCCCGGCACTCGCTGTTGGGCCGCCGCGCTGGGCTAGGGCGATGGAAGGGACGGGGCTAACGATCCGTCAACCTGCAATAGGATTTTGCCGACATGACGGTTGGATTCCATCAGGGCATGAGCAGCGGCGGCCTCGGTGAAAGGGAAAATCCGGTCGATAATCGGCCGAATTGCACCGCTAGCGAGTAGTGGCCAGACTCTCTTTTGCAGGGCAGCGGCTATGGGTGCTTTGTCTTCGATGGGTCGGGCGCGCAGGGTCGATCCGGTGATGGTCAACCGCTTCATCATCACCGGCGCCAGATTCAGCTCCACCTTGGCGCCTCGCAGGAAGGCGATGAAAACCAAGCGACCTTCAACCGCCAGCGCGCTTAGATTACGCTGCGTGTAGTCGCCGCCCACCATATCCAGAATCACGTCCACGCCCCGGTTGCGCGTGACCTCCTTGACCGTCTGGACAAAATCCTGCTCACGATAGTTGATGACGTGCTCGGCGCCCAAGTCCAGGCAAGCCTGGATCTTTTCGATGCCACCAACCGTGGCGAATACCCGCGAACCCAATGCCGAGGCCAGTTGGATCGCGGTGGTGCCGATGCCGCTGGCACCGCCATGAACCAGCAGAATTTCGCCGGGTTGCAGTCGCGCGCGGTCGAAGACGTTGCTCCAAACGGTAAAGAAGGTTTCCGGTAGAGCGGCGGCTTGTTGCAGGGTCAATCCGGTGGGGACCGGTAGGCATTGAGGCGCGGGCGCGGTGCAATATTCGGCATAACCGCCGCCGGTCAGCAGGGCGCAGACCTCGTCGCCGATCCGCCAGTTGCTCACGCCTTCGCCGAGCGCGGCTATGGTGCCGGCGACTTCCAGTCCGGGGATGTCGGAAGCGCCCGGCGGTGGGGGGTAACTGCCCTGACGTTGTAGGCAGTCGGGACGATTGACGCCTGCGGTGGCTACTTTGATCAGAACCTCGCCGGCGGCGGGTTGTGGGACCGGGCGATGTTTGGGTGCCAACCTGTCGGGACCACCGGGTTCCGTGATTTCGATGGCTGTCATCAGATCAGGTATTTGGGAATGCATGGGGCTATCTCGAATTTGAGGCTGGAGAGGTGTCTTTTACGTCGATTGGGCTCGTCAGGAACATTTTGAGTCACCGCAGTTCAGGCAGGTCAGGCATCCATCCATGACGATGACTGCTTTGGTCTGGCATTTGCCGCAGAGGGTGGCTTCCGGTGGAAAGCCGCTGGCGCCAGCGTCCTCGACCGCCTTCATACTGGCTTCGTACTTGTTGCGATGTTCCTCGATCAACTGGCGCTGGTGTTTGTCGGGACCGTCTTCCTTGAGCATGCCGATCGAGCGCAGGTGAGATTCGATGACATCGCCGATCTCCGCGACCAAGGAGGGCATGTATTTGCCCCCCTTTTTGAAGTAGCCGCCTTTCGGATCGAACACTGAGCGTAGTTCTTCCACCAGAAAAGTCACGTCGCCGCCCTTGCGGAATACCGCCGAGATGATGCGGGTCAAGGCGACGATCCATTGGAAATGCTCCATCGCCTTGGAATTGATGAAGATTTCGAATGGGCGGCGAATTTCGTCCAAGGTGCCTTGATTGAGCACGATGTCGTTGATGGTGATGTACAGTGCGTGATCCGACAATGGCGTTTTCACCTTGTAGGTGGCGCCGGGGAGGATCTCGGGGCGGGCCAAGCTTTCGTGCATGTGTTGCAGGGCGGCCGGCGAACGGTTCGTTGGCGTGGGCGGCGTGTCGTCAGGTTTGACGACGCTGTAGGCGACGATTTTCTTGTCGATCTTGATGGCCATGAATCCTCCTCTCCAAATGAAAAGTAGCCCCTATATTGCATAGGGGCTACAGAGTCTTACAAGATCAAGATGAGGTTAGTGGGAGGGAGGGCTACGCCAGTGCGCTCGCACACGTTCCCACTTGCCAAGCCTGAGCCTCGAATACTCTTTAACAAATACGGTCTTAAGACCGATCATGGGTTATACCTCGTTACTTGAGGCGCAACCGAGCCTTAAAACCATGGCAGAAGGGGATTGATAACCGATAAAGAACAGCTATTCTTACCCCGTATTTGGGTTCAAATACGACCATGGGGGAGACGCTCGGTTGCTGAAATGTCTCCTCACGCACGGGGACTGAGTTGCCGCTCAATCCCCGTGTGCTTTTGAAGTCTTAGAATTTCCCGTAATACCCCTCCTTGATCGCATCGAACAGGTTCGCCGCTGAGTGAACCTCACCATCGTACTCGATTTCCTCGTTGCCCTTGACCTCCAGCACGCTGCCATCTTCGAGTTCGAAGCGGTACAAGGTGTTTTCCAGATCCTTTTCCTTGACCAGCACCCCCTGGAACGCCTCGGGGTTGAAGCGGAAGGTGGTGCAGCCTTTCAGCCCCTGTTCGTAGGCATATCGATAAATATCCTTGAAATCCTCGTAGGGGAAATCGGGGGGTACGTTGGCCGTCTTGGAAATGCTGGAATCGATCCATTTCTGAGCAGCGGCCTGAATATCGACATGTTGTTTGGGGCTCACGTCGTCGGCGGTGACGAAGTAGGAGGGCAGCAATTGCGCTTCGGGGGATTCCGCTTCCGGTAGGGCCTTGGGATTGACGAGGTGTCGGTAGGCCAGCAGTTCGAAGGAGAAAACATCCACCTTTTCCTTGGATTTCTTACCGGGGCGGATCACATTGCGCGAATAGTGGTGAGCGAAACTGGGTTCGATGCCGTTGCTGGCGTTGTTGGCCAGCGACAGCGCGATCGTGCCGGTTGGGGCGATGGAGCTGTGGTGAGTGAACCGCGCGCCCACCTCGGCGAGTTCGTTCACGAGATCTGGATCGACTTCGGCGATTTGCTGCATGTAGCGGCTGTACCGGGCGTGCAGGACGCGGCCGGGGATCCGGTCGCCTTCCTTGATCCCGTCGCGGACCATTTCCGGGCGCTTGTGCAGCATTTCTGCGGTGACGGCGAATTCCTGTTCGAGGATGGGGGCCGCGCCCTTTTCCCGAGCGAGCTCCAGCGCGACGCGCCAACCGCTCAGGGCCATTTCGCGGGTGACTTCCTCGGTGAAGGTCAGCGATTCCGGCGATCCATAGCGGATGCCAAGCAGGGTCAGCGTGGAACCCAGGCCCAGGTAGCCCATGCCGTGTCGGCGCTTGCTGAAAATCTCCTGTCGCTGTCGTTCCAATGGTAGGCCGTTGATTTCCACCACGTTGTCGAGCATGCGGGTGAAAATGGCTACCACGTTCCGGTAAGTCTCCCAGTCGAACCGGGCCTTTGGGGTGCAGGGGTTCTGGACGAACTGCGTCAGATTGATCGAACCGAGTAGGCACGAGCCGTAGGGGGGCAGAGCCTGCTCGCCGCATGGGTTCGTGGCCCGGATGTTTTCGCAGAACCAGTTGTTGTTCATCTCGTTGACCCGATCGATGAGAATGAACCCGGGTTCGGCGTAATCGTAGGTGGAGGACATGATCACGTCCCACAGACGGCGGGCGCGGATGCTCCGGTAAATCTTGCAGGCGACCTGGCCATTGTCGTTGACGATCAAGCCATTTGTGGTCGGCCACTCGCGCCAGACGATCTGACCGGCATCGTTGAGGTCGACCCGATCCTGTTCAGCTTCCTTGGCGAGCAGCGGAAACGCCAGTAGCCAATCGGTATCTTGCTGGACGGCCTCCATGAATTCCCGAGTGATCAGGAGCGACAGGTTGAACTGCCGCAACCGCCCGGCCTCGCGTTTGGCGCGGATGAATTCCATCACATCTGGATGGCCGATATCGAAGGTTCCCATCTGCGCGCCCCGCCGGCCACCCGCCGACGAGACGGTGAAACACATCTTGTCGTAGATATCCATGAAGGACAGCGGCCCGGAGGTATAGGCCCCGGCGCCCGAGACATAGGCGCCGCGCGGGCGTAGCGTGGAGAACTCGTAACCGATGCCGCAGCCGGCCTTCAGCGTCAGCCCCGCTTCATGCACCTTGCGCAGGATATCGTCCATGGAATCTTGAATGATCCCGGATACCGTGCAGTTGATGGTGGATGTGGCGGGTTTGTGTTCCCATGCGCCGGCGTTGGAGATGATGCGTCCCGCCGGAATGGCACCATGCCGCAAGGCCCACAGAAACTTCTCGTTCCAGTGCGCGCGCAGTTCCGGCGTGGTTTCCACCTCGGCCAGCGCCAAGGCGACCCGTTGATAGGTGTTATCGATCGTCTCATCGATCATTTGCCCATCCTTGGCCTTGAGGCGGTACTTTTTGTCCCAGATATCCCAGGACGCCGGTTGCATCGGCACGTCGGCGGCGGCGGTCGGACGGTCAATGGGCTTGAGGTACGCGGTCTTCATGAGCCGGGAGTCTCCGAGAGCAGGTTCTTGAGCGTGGACTGGAGGCGGTGTCTGCTATGCTTTGAGCATTGCCGTTAACGGGTATGCCTCACGATTCAGGCCACCAGATTCTAGAGGATGCGGAGAAAAATTCCAGGCAAAATTCCTATATAGTGTGTTTTATTAAACGAAAACACACTATATAGTGTGTTTTGGCTTGATGGAGACATGTTTTGGCCGTTAACGGTCGGCGAGAGCTATACGGGCGTTGAATCCATGAAACAGCGATGGCTGGAAACCTTAGTTGTCAAGGGGTGGCACCGGTGGTATAACCGGCTAAACTCTAATGGGTGCCGTTAATAACGGATATAAAAACCGAGGGAGAAACCATGAAGATCTCTAGTGCCCTTCTTGTCATCCTCTGCCTCGGGCTGGGGGCCTGCACAACTCCGATGCCCGTCGAAACAGGTTATCCGCTGACATACCAGCAGAAGATGCAATCGGCGCATCACTGGGATGTTATGGCGATTGATGTAGCCAACTGGATCTATGATGCGCTGATCGGTTCGAGCCCAGGGCAGGGTGAGGGCCAAGCGGCCGCTGCTCAGGACGACCGTCCGATCATCACGCTATATATCCAACAACCTCAATACGAAAGCAGTGCGGACGGGGCGTTCTACAATTTGCTGACCACGCATCTGGTGGAACGGGGGTTCGTCGTCACCACCAACCCATCGACGGGTTATCCGGTTTCCTACGACATGCAGGTGGTGACGGACCGGTTGCCGGAAACCACGAAACATGAAGTCATCCTGAATGTTTCGGTGATGAACGCCGAGCGTTATTTGATTCGGTATAGCAATGTTTATTACATTGGCGACAAGAGCCAGTATATCGCCATGCAACCATCGACTAGCCGTATCATAGAGGTGGTCGGACCATGAATGGAAACACGATCTTGCGTGGCGCGGTTGCGCTGCTGGCTATTCTCGGCTTGGGTGTTGTGGGGTGTGCCTCCACAAGTGACGCCCCGACGCGGCCGATCATTCGGGACGCAAATCTGGTCGAGCAGAACTATAGCGCGGCCGATGCTCTCCTGATGCGAACCCCTTGGCTCAAGGAGCGGAACGAACCCTTGTTGGCGGCCACGTTTGTGGATATCAACAATCTTGAAACATCGTCTGGTCTCGGGCGGGTTATCGGTGAACAGATTGGTTCCCGGTTCGCGCAGCAGGGCTTTACGGTGATCGAGATCAAGATGCGTAACAACATTTTCGTCGCCGAAGGCGCCGGCGAATTCGCGTTGTCGCGCTCGGTCAAGGAAATCAGTCAGTCGCATAACGCGGCGGCGGTTATCGCCGGTACCTATGCGGTCGGTCGGCAGTCGGTATTCGTGAATGCCCGCCTGATTCGGGCGACGGATAATCAGGTGTTGGCCTCGCATGACTATGTGCTGCCGCTCGGGCCGGATGCCAGGGCGCTGGTGGCCGCTCAATAAGCCGAAAGACGGGCCAGTCACTTTTCGCCCTTCCCTGTTTCGATCCCTCTGACGGCAAACGCCCTTCTGCTCTTTCGGCGGAAGGGCATTTGCCGTTTGTTTCCCTGATCAAAGATCAAAGTTATTCGCTGCTCGGCGCGGTCGTCAGCCCCAGCCGCTCGCAGATCGTCAGCGTCGGCCCAGCTTGGTTCATCGTGTAGAAATGCAGGCCTGGCGCGCCATCTTCCAACAGGCGTCGGCAAAGATCGGTGACTACATCCAGACCAAAGGCACGGATGGCGTCGCGGTCGTCGCCGAAGCTCTCCAGTCGCTTACGAATCCAGCGTGGAATTTCCGCTCCACAACTGTCCGAGAACCGCGCCAGTTGCGTGAAATTGGTGATCGGCATGATGCCGGGCACGATCGGTAGATCGATGCCCAACCGTGCGCAGTCGTCCACGAAGCGGAAATAGGCATCCGAGTTGTAGAAATATTGGGTAATGGCGCCGTTGGCGCCGGCTTCGACTTTATGCTTGAAGTGGAGCAGGTCGCGTTCGGTGTTCGGTGCCTGCGGATGACATTCCGGGTAAGCAGCGACTTCGATGTGGAAATGGTCGCCGGTTTCGGCGCGGATGAATGCCACCAGTTCGTTGGCGTAGCGCAATTCGCCGAATTCCCGCATCCCCGAGGGCAGGTCGCCACGTAGGGCGACGATGCGATGGATACCTTGGGCGCGGTAGCCGGCCAGAATCTCTCGGGTTCCCGCGCGGGTGGAGGCCACGCAGGTCAGGTGGGGGGCGGCATCCACGCCGCTGTGCGCTTGAATGGTCTGGATCGCCTGTAAGGTGCGTTCGCGGGTAGAGCCGCCGGCGCCGTAAGTGACCGAGAAGAAAGCAGGCCGCATCTGCATCAGCGCTTCGCGGGCAGCGAACAACTTGTGCATTCCTTCGTCGGTGTTGGGGGGGAAGAATTCGCAACTGAATACAGGCGGGCGTAGTTGAGATTGCATATTCATTCGGCCGGTAGAGTTAACTTGAAGTCTTGAAGGTATCTAAGTGGTTAGAAATTTCTAAAGGAATCCTTTTATCTCTTTTAATTGCAGCGGCAAGATGAAATCGAATTTCGTGGCTGATATTATGCTGTCGCTTAACACGGCTTAACAGTGCTTTTCCGTAAATGATTTGCAATAGTTTTTCAAGTCGTTCCTCATTAGATGTATTGTTGATGTTAAATGCTTGTGCTTTAGCGATATTGTCCAGATAGTCTTGTTGACAAGCATTGCGCTGTATAAAGCGTTGCTGTATGTCTTGATCTACTCGGATTTTGTCTTTCCTATCTGTAAAACCATCAGTAAATCCATTTATCCGTGCGTTATGACAAGCGGCGTTGCCAGCCGTGTGGAGAATTAGCACATCACAGTGGTCTAAAAGTTCTTTAATAACATCCTGAGTATTGCGGACTTTTCTTCCGATTTGATTTGCTAAATATTCCTCAATGGCTTCAGAGTCAATCAGGTAGTTTTCTAACTCCCAACGATTGAGTACCTTGATATAAGGTCCGAAAGGCATAGCTTGTGCAAAACGAGAATTGTCAGTTTCCCAAACCAAGTACCAGTGATCCTCTGCCATCACAATGTCTCTGTCAACAATACCAAACGCCTTGATACCGTTAGTACGGTCATGATTGACGCTTTCCCGAACCGCTTGGCATCCTCCATAGGTTGCGGCGCCTTTATTAGCGGGTCTAAACAAAAACTCCACAAGACGATCTCCAAACCAAATATTGCTGTAAATATTATTGTCATCGCTGGATTCAAGGTAAATAATTATTTGTCCTGAATATCGCTTGAAAATTGATTCTCCGTCTAAAGGTTTATTCTTAAGATTCCCCATTGCTTACACTCCGTGCTTTTGCAGCGACACGCTCTGCTTCCGCTTCTTCTTCAGGTGTTTCGATGATATGCGCACCTTTACGTAGATTCTCTTCAACTAGTTCAAGAGCGAATGCCTTCATGATCTCATAGGCGTGACTAGTGACGATAATAGTCAAACCAGGATAGTATTCTTTGGCTAGTTTTTTGAGATCATAAAGTAATCGATATCGCCATTGAGTATGTAGATGTACATCGACTTCATCGATTAGTAACAGCGTATTCCGAGTCATATGCGCGCCAATGCGTAGAAACATCTGAACTAGGCTCTTTTCTCCGCTGCTAAGTCGATCAAGGCGGTGTTCATAATTTTCGGTAACGACTACAGCTTCTGGCGGGTCCTTACGCACACCTTTCAGATAAGTGCTAGATCCATGAAATACACGTTGGTTTACGATCTTAACTGCCTTATCGAAACGACCATCATCCAACCATTTAAGCCAAATCAACAAATTATCCAAAGACTCATTCCATATGCGACCTTCTACAGCAAAGTTATGCACTGGATAGTAACCCCAACCTTTTGGAGTAGTGATAGACCGTTCCATGTCTCGTACTGGTATGATATCGCGATAAGCTGAGAAATAGAGCAGAGTAGGATAGGTTAACGGATCGCCTTCAAAAATTTGTTGGCGTTCTCCGATACCATAGCTGATCAGTGCCTTGAAATCCTTTATCCATTCGTTGCTGATGCCAATGGCCTCCATGCGACCAGAAGCTAGACGACGGAAACCCCCACGCTGCCAAACACTAGCACCAATGCGTTTTAGATCGCTTTCACTCCAAACCTTCAGAGTGGTATCTTCTCCCAAGCGCCCTGCCAGCAACGAAAGCAAGGCAGTTTCCTTGCGACCATTACGGTTCAGTTTGACCCGAATATCCCATTGCGCCCGACCAGAACCATGATCCAAATCTTCAAAGCCAAACTCATTTAATTCGGTTTGACCAAGCATACTCATCATGGCTACTAAAAGTTCTAAAACTGTAGTCTTACCGCGCCCGTTTTTGGATACCATCAAAAACAAATTACAAGGTTCATCTTCAGCATCGGTAAAATCAAACTCTTCTAATCGTGACTGGAAGGGGCCAATACGATCCAAGGTGAGGCGAATCGGGGCAAACTCTTCTATGAGGATATTTTCTATCACTGCCACGTTACGCTCTCCCCTTTATAGTTTTCACAGCCAGCGCGATGTCGTCTATCGTGACGTGAACGCCATGCACTCGTTTGATGGGTTGTCCAATAAGGCGAACCAACATGTCACCACGCCCCAGCAGAAGTTCTGCACCATTATCATCAAGGATGATGCGAGATTCAGAGGCTTTCTGAACAGTGAGGGCAATACGTGAGGGAATATTGCTGCGTAAAAGCCCGCTGAATGTTTCAGCGTCGGGGCGTTGAGTAGCTAGTACCAGATGAATGCCTGCGGATCGAGCTTTTTGCGCCAGTCTGACCAATAAAGATTCGATCTCTTCATTCTGCATTACTAAGTCAGCCATTTCTTCAACAAAAATAACAATACGAGGTAGGTTTAATCGGTGTGAACGTCGCGCTTCGTCTATATCACGGGCACCCGCTTTAACTAATTGTTCTTCCCTGATTCCCATTTCAGCCACTAAATCACCCAAAATCTCCACAGCATCGCCTGCATTGGTTACAACTTGATTAGCATAAAGGTATGGAATACCTTGATAGCTGTTGAATTCTACCCGTTTTGGATCGATCAAGCAGACTTGCAAATCGGTGGGTGAACAACTATGCAACAATGAGATCAGTAGCGCATGAAGAGTGACACTTTTTCCACTGCCAGTAGTGCCGCCTACTAGTAGATGAGGTGCTTCAGCCAGATCAAAGCCAAATGGATCGCCCATAACATCCACGCCTGGATAAACAGGCAATCGCCACTCAGAGTTACGATTCTGCAACCAAACATGCAACTCTGCTCCAGAAAAACGCTGCCAGGCTCCAGATGAGCGGGGAATATCCAAGTTCATGGTTTTCGACTCGTCAGTACCAGAACTTAATGCCCCTTGGTTGCCAAGGCCTAAAATAAAGCCCAGTTTTTGCAACCCTTTATTAAGACGGTCACGGTCATTAACATTTGCTAGATAGAGTCGGTAGCGGGTCAGGCGCGCTCCCTCCTGTATTTGTCGTATTTCTGCTTGAACCCCGATGTCATGCAAGGCATTTTCAATACTGGGCTGATCTCGAGGCTTCTCAGTATTCGATTGTGCAGATTGGTGCAGATCGGAGAGTAATTCCTGGTATAAATACTCGTGAAAGTCGTGAGATTCCCGCCAAGATGTGGCGAATTCGCGTAAACCTCGACGGATATGGCGTTGCAGATACTTTGCATAACGCTCATCATCACCGAACAAGTTTTCATTGTAATAGACGCTTAACAATGCGCGGAATAGATCGGTAAAATCTTCTGGTTGAGCTTTATTATCTTGGCCGGTAAGTTGCTCGAAACTGTATTCACTACCAATTGAATCCCTTCGATCTAGACCCTCGTCTGGTAGTGTGGAAAACTTTAATGAACGGGTTAGTGCTAGACGTAGTATAGGCCACTTTGGAGTAGAAGTTGATGTACGTAAGCCCAAACCTTTATTCTGTATACGCTTGATAATTTCTTCATCGCTGGCACTGGTGTAAACTTTAGACATTATTACACTACCTTGGAAAACAGTGGTTCGCGTGACGGGTTGGTATTTTCACCACTTGTATTGACTAATCGGTATTCACAGTACACATGAGGTTTTAGGATTTGATATTTTTCATGATCAAGCTCTGAATCAGTTGGTAAAATAATGACTTGATCACCTGCATTTGGATAATAGCGAGTTAATAGATTGATCTGATGTTCGCGATCAATTCGAGCCAATGGGGTATCTATAACGACTGGGACTGATCTACCAGAGACATCCTTTAAAGCCCATAGCAAAGCGGTAGCGATAAGCTGTTTCATCCCAGAAGACATACTTGCCATACCTACTGGTTCATCACTAGTATTTAAGTAATGAAGATCGAATGATTCTCCAATTTTGATATGCTTAATTTGATGATGAGATGTCATTAATTCTGCAAACCGTCGGTTAATAGCCTCTTCAATGTCTTTGCGGCGACGCAATTTAAGCTCTTGCTTATAAGAACGAAATATATGCTGTAAGGTTGTAGCAAGATCGACTCTTTTCTGGCGCTCTTGGTCTAACCGGATTGCAGACTCCTGTTGTTTTATTTCCTGTTGTACTTTTTCAATAGCACGATTTTTCTCTAGCTGGCCCTTTTTCAAATCATGCAATTGATCTCGCAACACATCTCGTTGCTGCTCAAATTCGGCATTTTGTTCTTGCCGTTCTTGATAAATACGCTGTTCTTCAATGGAAAGGCTACTCATATCATCCAACTTACGCTGAATACCTTCCAAGTCACGCTTAAGCTGGCTGATTTGGCGTAAATCGTCGATAGCTCGCTGTCGCTGGTTATCAGCCAGTTGATAGTAATTGAGACGTTTCATTAGGTGGGCAGCTACAGTTGGGTCCAGTCGCATTAAACCATCACTTATATCTTCAGGATCGCTTTCATAAGAGCGAAGAATGCGTAAAAGTTTTTTACGATAGAACTCCCGTTGCTGTTCGCTGAGTGGCAACTGATAATGAGGTGGTTCATCCAGAAGACGTACAGGAAGTGTGTTCAATAAAATTTGAAGCTCTTGTGCAAAACCACCAGCTTGGCTATCAGTGAGCTTACGTAAATCCGTTACGGCTTTGCTAACTAATTCGGGATTAAAGAGTAGAGGTGCATCAATGGGTAGACGGTTAGCAAGATCGGAGCTTGTGGTTTCTAATTGCTCTAAAATCCGCTGTTCATCATTTTTATATACCGCCGCATCACGCTGATGTGCAAAAGCCCGATGATGTTCCAAATAACGCCGATTTCGACTGATATTCTGTTCTAAGCTGGTAAGTTCTTCATTCAGTTCGTCAATTTTCTGGCTAAACTCATTTTGTTCCGCTTGCAGTAAATTCAAACTTCCTTGTAGTGCAACCCGTTGTGTTTCTAGGTTAGATTCTGATTTTTCCCGACGCCAGGCAGTAATAGTTTTTCCTATGTACTCATCCAGAATATCAATATCAGCAATGTCAAGGATTTTTTCGATCTGTGATAGCTGACCTTCACGATTGGCTTCGGCGAGTTGCTGAACTTGTTCGCCGTCGTAAAAGAAAAACGAGATAAAGTCTTTAGGTAGCCGCTGCTCCAGAAAATCGTCCGCTCCATCGTCTTCTAAAGGGTCTGAGAAGTCTGGCGTTACGCTTAGGATTGTGTCAAAACCACCACGCCCGTCCAGTCGCCAATGACGTTGTGCGACGATTTTACCTTCGGGTTCGCGCCAATGAATAGTAACGCCAAATTCCGTTTGGCCTTCACGCCGCGCCTGGCGATTGAATATACCTAACCACTCATCACCCATGCCTAGCAGATAGTGAGCTACACTGGGTTTTCGACCAACCTGAAGCGCAGACCGCAAACTGTCATGAGGGCCTAGAAACAGGAGTTTTAAACTGTTGATGAAGCTAGTCTTGCCGAAACCGTTACGTCCCCCGATTAATATGACGTTACGTCTATCGTTGGGCAGCGTCAGGTCGAATATCTGTTCACCGTAATAGGAAAACAAATTATGGATGCGAATCTGTTCAAAGATCATCGGCCGGATCAGCCTTGTATGCCTGTTTGACCGCTTTATCGATTAAATCACGGACGGCGATTTGTAGACCGGACTTAGCACCATGTTTATCCAAAGAAGGAAACTGGACACGCACTAAGCGTAGCAATTCTCTTGGTAAATCAGGATGAACAACGCCACTTTCTGCTGCCAAGCGTTCCAGTAAGTCCTCTTCTAAGGATATATCAGCAGTGTTTTTTTTAGTCATGTTGATCTCCCTACCATAACGAATTGCTAACTGATAGGCAGTTTGAGAAAAGTCGAAGTCTTTAGTCCATTGTTCTTGAATATAGACTAAATCTTCGTCAGAAACTAACTCAAAATTTACATCTCGCTCTTTTTCCAGAAGGCGTTCAAGAATCATTTTGCGTGCTTCAGGAGTAAACGGACCAGGGCCACTGGTATGATCGCGCCGTACTGAACTACGGTAGCGTGTATCTTCACGAATTCGTTTGAGCCAATCACGAAACTCGCTGAGCGGCTTCATCCAGGTTTCGCCGGATTCAATGAAGCCCTGCATAGACTTGTCTTGCTTTACAACTGTACAAGTCCAGCAACCAAAACGGCTGCCGCCACAGGATGGAGTATTCAAATCTAACACAACAGGACACTCGCCTCCGCTGGCCTGCCGGTAAAGCTCCAGCATGTAATTATGATTACCACCCCATGGCGGAGAGTTGTAGGTAAATAGATATTCCCAGACCTCATCAGTGCTCCAGTCCACGATTGGCGTCATCACCAAAGCGTTAGGAATCTCATGATGCGGATTCAGTTGCCTATCATTTCCTTCCCTAGCTTGCATGCGTGTGCGGCGGCTATCGCTCTCATCCAAACGAGTGCCAAGCAGCAAAATAACGCTACCGTACTGCCGGGTAATCTCGTCTATGGCACGGCGCGAAGGCTTGATTTTCATATTGCTGGTGCACCAGCGAAACCAGCGGGTAGGGGATGGATAACCCTTACCTATGAGCTTTCCCCAAAAACTTTCTTCGGCGGTTGGTTTGACCAGACGAACGCTCAATGCTAAACCGCGAACGCGTGAATCACTTCCGATCAGTTCCAGCGTTTTTTCGACATATTTTGAGATATTCGGCGCTTCAACCCGAGTATCCGAGGAGATCACGAAAACCGGCTTCCTGGCTCGGCTCCCAAGTTGCAGCAGCATTTCATATACCAACTGCAATACAAGAGTCGAGTCTTTACCGCCAGAGTAGGCCACTACCCAAGGACGACCATCGGCCAAGAACTGCTTGATAAGCAATTCCTGCGTCGATCTCCCTAAATCTGGCTGTAAAACATCCGTGCGGATGGCTTCCATCAGTAGCGATAGTTCTCGGCTTTATACGGCCCGTCCATCGCAACGCCAATATACGCAGCCTGCTCCGGCGTGAGCGTGGTCAGTTTGGCGCCGATCCGATCCAGATGCAGCCGCGCGACCTTTTCATCCAAATGCTTGGGCAGCACGTAGACCTTGTTTTGGTACTGTCCATCCTGGGTGAACAGTTCGATCTGCGCCAGTACCTGATTGGTGAAGGAATTGGACATCACGAAACTGGGATGACCCGTGGCGCAGCCTAGGTTCACCAGCCGTCCCTCGGCCAGCAGAATGATGCGCTTGCCGTCGGGGAAGATGATGTGATCCACCTGCGGCTTGATGTTTTCCCAGCGATATTGTTTCAGGTTGGCCACCTCGATTTCGGAATCGAAATGACCGATATTGCAGACGATGGCTTGATTTTTCATTCGGGCCATGTGGTCGTGGGTGATGACGCTGACGTTACCGGTGGTGGTGACGAAAATGTCCGCCAGTGCGCAGACTTCGTCCATGGTGACGACCCGGTAGCCTTCCATCGCCGCCTGTAGGGCGCAGATCGGATCGATTTCGGTCACCCATACCGTGGCGCCCAGGCCGCGCAGGCTCTGAGCGCAGCCCTTACCGACATCGCCGTAACCCAGCACTACGGCGATCTTGCCGGCGATCATGACGTCGGTGGCGCGTTTGATGCCGTCCACCAACGACTCGCGGCAGCCGTAGAGATTGTCGAACTTGGACTTGGTAACCGAGTCGTTGACGTTGATGGCGGGGAAGGGGAGCCGGCCTTCCTTTTCCATCATGTACAGGCGGTGGACACCGGTCGTCGTTTCTTCGGTTACGCCCTGGATGTTGGCCTGGATTTTCGAGTACCAACCGGGTTGGCTTTCCAAGCGCTTGCGGATAGCGGCGAACAAGACTTGCTCTTCCTCGCAGCTCGGATTGGCGATCAGCGAGCGATCCTGTTCCGCCCGAGCGCCGAGCGTGACCAGCAAAGTAGCGTCGCCGCCATCGTCCAGGATCATGTTCGGCGTGCCGCCGTCATGCCATTCCAGAATGCGATGCGTAAAGTCCCAGTACTCGTCCAGCGATTCACCCTTGTAGGCGAACACCGGAATGCCGTCGGCGGCGATGGCGGCGGCGGCGTGATCCTGTGTCGAGAAAATGTTGCAAGAGGCCCAGCGCACGTCCGCGCCCAGTTCCGCCAGGGTCTCGATCAGGACGGCGGTCTGGATGGTCATGTGCAGCGAGCCGGCGATACGAGCGCCCTTGAGTGGTTGCCGGTCCCGGTATTCGGCCCGAACCGCCATCAGACCGGGCATTTCGGTTTCGGCGATGGCGATTTCCTTGCGGCCCCAGTCCGCCAGGGTGATATCGGCGACTTGATAGTCAACGGTGGGGTTTTCGCGCGCGACGGCGTTCATAACGTACACTCCATACGATTGAACGGGCGCCGTTGGCTTGTGAAAGCCATGCCCCGCCGAGCCTGACGGTGAAAACCGCTGCAGCGCCCCTCGGCGGGAGGCGAGAAAATTCAGGGTCAGGGATTAGTCGGTGGCATCCGCTGAAGGTTGGTCCCGCCCGTGGCCAGATTTACAGGCCCGCCGCATCCCGCAGCGCCTCGGCTTTGTCGGTGCGTTCCCAGGTGAATTCCGGTTCTTCGCGGCCGAAGTGGCCGTAGGCGGCGGTCTTGCGGAAAATCGGCCGGATCAGGTCGAGCATTTTCACCAAGCCGTAGGGGCGCAGGTCGAAGTGGCCGCGCACGATGTCGACCAGCCGGTCTTCGTCGATCTTGCCGGTGCCGAAGGTGTTGATGCTGATCGAGGTCGGCTCGGCCACGCCGATGGCGTAGGACACCTGGATCTCGCATTTGTCGGCCAAGCCGGCGGCGACGATGTTCTTGGCGACGTAACGACCCGCATAGGCGGCGGAACGATCGACCTTGGACGGGTCCTTGCCGGAGAAAGCACCGCCGCCGTGATGCGCCGAGCCGCCGTAGGTATCGACGATGATCTTGCGCCCGGTCAGCCCGCAGTCTCCCACCGGCCCGCCGATGACGAAGCTACCGGTCGGGTTGATGTGGTACTGAGTGTGTTTGTCCAGCCACTCGGCTGGTAGCACCGGCTGGATGATATTTTCCATTACCGCCTCGCGCAGCAGGTCGTAGCTGATATCCGCATCGTGTTGGGTAGACAGCACCACCGCCTCGATGCCCACCACGTCGTTGCCTTGGTAGCGGAAAGTAATCTGGCTTTTGGCGTCGGGTCGCAACCAGGGCAGCACGCCGCGCTTACGCATCTCGGCCTGCCGCTGCACCAGGCGGTGAGCGTACGTGATCGGCGCGGGCATCAGCACGTCGGTTTCATTGCAGGCATAGCCGAACATCAAGCCCTGATCGCCAGCACCTTGTTCTTCGGGACTTTTACGGTCCACGCCCTGGGCGATGTCGACCGACTGTTTGCCGATGCAGGACAGCACCGCGCAAGTCGCGCCGTCGAAGCCGACGTTGGAGTTGTCGTAACCGATATCGATGACGGTATCGCGTACGATCCGATCGAAGTCCACCCAGGCCGATGTGGTGATTTCGCCGGCCAGCACCACCACGCCGGTCTTGATCAGGGTTTCGCAAGCAACGCGGGCCTTGGGGTCCTCGGCGAGGATGGCGTCGAGCACGGCGTCGGAAATCTGGTCGGCGATTTTGTCCGGATGTCCTTCGGAAACGGATTCGGAGGTGAATAGATGAGTTCGGCTCATGGGATAACGTATCCTTCAAACAAGGGCGGCAACAAGCAGAATTTCATGTCGTTCGCCGAAATGGCGGACAATGGCCGGAAAATCACAAGTCTAACTGGAAAATGCTGCATTTTCACTCTAATTGCTTATGCGATTTGGTTATTTAATGATTGAAAAATGATAACATCGTCGCAACAATTTCAAGTCACCTATCGACCGTTGTCCCACGACTTGGTTGCAACGGACGAAGTCGCGGGGTAGAGGGGATGTGTCGCAATGAGTCATGGCGGTGTTGACCTGCGCCGAGTTGGGATGCGAGCGGATGGAAACGTTGATGGCGCTGTTGGGGCGCTATGGGTTGCGTGTGGAGCGAGTCCCGTCCCAGGGCGAGATTCCCGGCAGCTATTGGGGCGATTCGGAAGCGGGGTTGGTCGGCGATAGTCTGTTCGTGCGCGATGACACCCCAGTACATTCCGCTCTGCACGAAGCTTGTCACTACATCTGCATGGATGCCGGACGCCGGGCGCGATTGCATACCGATGCCGGCGGCGACTGTATCGAGGAAAACGGGGTTTGCTATCTGCAAATCCTGTTGGCGGATGAGCTGCCTGGGGTCGGGCGGCTGCGAATATTCGTCGATATGGATGCCTGGGGTTATTCTTTCCGCCTAGGTTCGGCCCGCGCCTGGTTCGAACGGGACGCCGAGGATGCTCGCCAGTGGTTGTGGCAAAACGGCTTGATCGATCTTGACGGACGTCCTTGCTGGCGGTTGCGGCGGGATGGATCGGGACCATCCAATGATCATCGCTAAGGAGGCAAGAGTATGACCGTTCACGTTAGGTACTTTGCCAGCCTGTGTGACCGCGTGGGTCGCGCCGAGGATCGGCTGGATGCCGCCGACGGCTTGACGGTCGCCGGGGTTTGGGCGGCGCTGCATCGGGAGATGCCGTTGCCGCCGAATGTCTTGGCGGCGGTGAACATGGAATATGCCGGATTGGAACATGCGGTGCGCGACGGCGACGAGGTGGCGTTCTTTCCGCCGGTGACCGGAGGGTAGGGCATGCGGGTCGAACTGCGGGAAACGCCTTTTGAGCCCTTGGTGGAACTGGAATGTCATCAGCGCATGTCGACCGGATTGGCGGGCCGATGCGGCGCGACGGCGATTTTCATCGGCACGATGCGCGATTTCAACGACGGGGACGCAGTACAGGGCATGGTGTTGGAATACTATCCGGGCATGACCGAAAAATATCTTCGGCGCATCGTCGAAACCGCCAGCCGGGAATGGCCGCTGCTGGAGGTGTTGGTGGTGCACCGGGTCGGTGAATTGCGACCCAACGATCCCATTGTGCTGGTGGCGGTTTGGTCGGAACATCGGGCGGCGGCTTTTTCGGCCTGCCGGTCCATCATGGAGGAACTGAAATCGAAGGCGCCTTTTTGGAAACGCGAGACCACCGCCGCCGGTTCGCGCTGGGTGGAACATAACACGCCGGGCTGAGCCGGTTGGACACGGATGCGCCGCCGCCAGCGATCCGCTATGCTCCCAAGATGAACGAACCTACTCCCAATCCCCTCATCGCTAGCCGGTTTCGAGGTTTCTTGCCGGTGATCGTGGATGTCGAGACCGGCGGCATCAACGCTCAGACCGATGCCCTGCTGGAAATCGCCGCCGTGATGGTACGCATGGACTGGCAGGGTTATCTGCGCCCGGTCGGAACATTGGCTCATCACGTACAGCCTTTTCCCGGCGCGCGATTGGACCCGGCCTCGATGGCGGTGAACGGCATCGATCCCGACCATCCATTCCGCTTCGCGGTGCCGGAAAGCGAAGCGCTGGATGCGATCTTTCGGGAGGTACGGCGGGAAATTCGGGAAACCGGCTGCACCCGTGCCGTTCTGGTCGGCCACAATTCCTTCTTCGATCTGGCGTTCCTGAACGCGGCGGCGGCACGCGCCAAGATCAAGCGCAACCCTTTCCATCCCTTCAGCAGCTTCGATACGGTATCGCTGGCGGGCTTGGCCTATGGGCAGACGGTGCTCGCTCGGGCGTTGCGAGCGGCGGGCATTCCCTGGAATGAGCGCGAGGCGCATTCGGCCATTTACGACGCCGAGCGCACGGCCGAACTGTTCTGCCGGATCGTCAACCGTTGGCGGGATATGGGAGGGTGGGCGCCAATGGACGATTAGGCGTTGTCGATGCTGTTGGCATAGCATGATTCTTAGCTGATTTTTCATCTCTTCTTGATTTTATTTCCGCACTGAACTAATTCATACTTGAACTTCGCCGTGATCGGTTTGGGTTCTACATTATTCCCAGTTTTTCTTGTGGTTAATGTGATCGAATGGATATTCGGGAACCGATTGCCGGCGATGGATGGATCACACGCGCAGTTGCATGAAGCAGTTTAAATGAGCTTTTGAGTAAGTGCGGAAGATCTATGCATCACTTTACAGCCAGTGTCTTGTATGTCGTCGTCTTATTTTTGGCTTCACCGTGGGTATGGGCAGCTTCCTCCGATATTTCATCCAATTCCGATCGAACTATATTGCCTGGCCATGTATTATCAGCGCTGTCGATAGCCCAACCGGTAACAGCGCCTGTTATGGTGCTCAAAAGTACTTTAGAGTCACTAACGCTTACCATCGTGCTACGACGCTCCGATCCGGCAGGTTTCGAGAACTATCTACGCGATGTTTATGATCCACAATCTCCACAATTCCGAGAATTTCTGAATCCTCAGGAGGTTTCTGACCGCTTCGGGCCAAGCCAGGATGATTACGACGTTGTTCAGGCGTATTTCGAGCAACAAGGCTTCACGGTCACGGAAGATTCGGTGAACCGAATGACACTCACGGTTGCGGGTACCCGTTCAACGGCGGAAAGCGCACTCAGCGTCAAGATCAATGACTACGTGATCGGCGAGCGCCAGTTCTTTGCGAATATCAATGAGCCGATGTTACCTGCTGAAATCGCGAGACGCGTGCAGGCAGTGTCAGGATTATCGAGCTTGGCTGTACCACGTCCGCAAATAATCAGAACGATAAGAATTATTTTTGGCGCCGTGATTTGTGATTTGGAATATGCTGCGATTTATGGTGGATTGATTGTTGCTGCATCTAATGTGGCTAATGGTAAACCTTTAACTCAGGAGCAACTCAAGAAAATCCAGGAAGAGGCTCAGAAGTGGTTGGATAAGTGTGTTCATAATGCGGTGTTTGCGGCCTATGGATTACCGATAGGCAATGATCCACCACCTCCAGCTTGGCAGGGTACGGATGGTACCGGCCAAACCATAGGTTTGTTGGAGTTTGACACCTTTAATCCCAACGATGTATCGGATTTCATTCACCTGGTCGGATTGCCCGCAAGCACTTTCAACAATATCAGCCAGGTCCATGTAAACGGTGGCGCTGGCCCTTCGCCTGGATCGGATCAGGATGAAGTGCTAATGGACATCAACGCGGTATTGTTGATCGCTCCTGGGGCGAAGATCGTCGTTTACGACGGACCTTTTTCCGGTGCGAATGTAAGTTTTCAGGCGCTGTTCAATGCCATGATCAACGGCGGTGTGCATATCATCAGCAACAGTTGGTCATACTGTGAGGATCAGACTACGCTGGCTGATGTACAGAGCATTGATGCTATCTTGCAGAGCGCGGCCGCGTCCGGCATCAGCGTGTTCAACGGTTCCGGTGATACCGGCAGTACCTGTCTTGATGGCGCCCCGAATACGATCGGTGTGCCATCCGATTCGCCAAGTGCGACAGCCGTTGGCGGCACCTCGTTGACTGTCGGACCGGGCAATACCTATATCAGTGAAGCTTGGTGGAATGGAACAAACGATACTCCGCCTTCTGGGCAAGGCGGATATGGTGTCAGCAAGTTCTTTTCACGTCCAAGCTACCAGGATGGATTCAATCCTTCGGTGATGCGCTCCGTGCCCGACGTGGCGGCTAATGCCGACCCAGCGCACGGTATTCTGATTTGCAAGGCCAGTGAAGGAGGATGCCCGACCGGTACCTTGAATGGTGGAACCAGTTTGGCTGCTCCGGCGTGGGCGGCATTTGCCGCATTGCTGAACCAATCACAGGGTAGCAATCTGGGCGCGCTCAATCCGCAACTCTACCCATTGGGCAATACAGATGCCTTTCATAATGCGTCATCGATGGGGAGCGATTTTGCCCATGTGGGTCTTGGCTCACCTAATCTTCCGAATCTACATCGGCATCTGACCAATCAGACGGTTGGTCCTACGAGCAGCTCGGTTTCAGAAGTTCGTGTGTTTAGTGATAGCAACTCCACCATGCCTGCCGGCAGCGATTTTCCTTTGCCAATTTATGCCGACGGATCAACCAAAGGCAGCGTTGTGGTGAGACTAGCCGATGCCTTTGGCAATGTTGTTAGTGGCAAAAACGTCACGCTTGCGGCCAGTGCTGGTAGCCATGCATTGATTACTCCAGCCAGCGGTGTATCTGACGTGGATAATGGTAGTGTTGTTTTTACGGTGACCAACTTGTCCTTTGAGGAAGTTACGTTTACTGCTACTGATATCAGCGATGGAATTGTAATCTCCCAAACCGCGAAGGTTGCCTTTATCCAACCTCCAGCCGCTAGCGCCAGTATCAGCGCCAGTCCGACCAGTCTCCTCAATGATGGCGCGAGCGCGACTACCATCACGGTAACGCTCAAGGATGCGCTGGATCGACCCTCGCCAGGTAAATCAATTACCTTGTCTCAAGGCAGTGGCCGTTCGGTCATCACCGGACCGAGTCCGAGCGTGACCGACGTCAATGGTCAAATCCAGTTCACCGCAACCAACCAGCTCAGCGAGATTGTGACATACACCGCCGTGGATGTGACCGATGGCGACTTGCCGGTACCGGGTGCCGCAGTCGTGACGTTCAGCGGTTCCGCCAACTTGTCCTGTGTGGGTAATCCGCCAACAGCCGCGGCCGGGTATGCCTTAACGCCCTTCGCCAACGGATTTTTCACACAGAATCTCTTCTTTGGCAACGTTAACTGGGGCTGTTCGGGCGCGTCGAATCCAACTTTTAATACGACAAACTCGGTGTACGTCGCCAATTTTGCCAGCGGTGACTTGTTCCAATTTGGGTTGGATGGCGGCGTTGTCTCCACCGGCAACAAGCTCTCGAATCTCGGACTCACGCTCGGACAGCCAACCTTCGGCAAAGATGGCCGGCTGTACGCTACGCATGGCGCGACGACTGGTAACTTCACGACGGGCAACATTGTCGAGATCGATCCGGTGACCGGTGCCCAACTGCGAGTGATCGCCGCCAATCTGACCTGTCCAAGCAGCCTCTCCGTCGATCCACTGAGTGGCGACCTGTTCTTCGATAACGCTTGCACCGGGGCGGGTTCCGACAACCCCTCGCTCTTCCGAGTGCGTAATCCGGGCGGCGCCACGCCGACCGTGGAAGTTTATGCCACGTTGCCCACCACGATGGGGAACGGCGCCATTTCGTTTGCGCCGGATGGTTCGATCTATGTGGTCATCAACTATTTTGGCAATCCGAGTGCGCCCATCGTGCGAGTGTCCGGTACCGACCAGCCGTCGCCGACCATTACGATACTTCCTGGCATCACCTCGAATTATTGGGTCACTGTCGGCGAAGTAAACCCGGATGGATCAGCCAAGTCATTGATCGTGCTGGCTCCCAGTGGTCTCGCCTTGGTGGACTTGACCACCAATACGTCGACACCTCTGACCAACGGAGGCATCGGGTCTGGAGTGATCGGTCCGGATGGCTGTCTCTATGCCACTGCTACCGATACCATTTACAAATTGACCCCCAGCAGTGGCGGTTGCGGGTTCGCCGCAACCAACCCAGCACCCACGCTGATCTTGTCGCCGGCGACGGTTTCACCCGACCCTGAGCAAGGATCACTGCAAACATTTTCCACCCAGTTCGTTAACTTGGCCGTGCCTGCGGACACGCCGGTATACTTCCACGTAGGAGGGGCGAATGCGCAAAGCAAACTCAGCCGCACCGATGCCAACGGCAAAGCGACCATAACTTATAGGGGTGATTTTGTCGGCAGCGACACCGTGACCGCCAACGCGACTGTGGACGCGGCGAGCTTTACTTCAAATGCGGCGCGTTTGACCTGGGGGGTTGGCAAGCACACCACCTTCCTGAGCTTAAATACCAGCCCGACGAGTTCCATCACAGGCATGTCCGCGATGCTGGTGGCGGGTTTGATTGATGCTTCAGCCAACCCCACCGCTGCGATTGCCGGAGCCGCTATTCAGTTCTCGGTCGGTGGCCAGTCGTGCAACGGCACTACCAATGCGAGCGGTATCGCAAGCTGTACCGTAACTTTACCCACGGCGGGATCGTTCGTGCTGACGGCCAACTATGTTGGAACCGCCCAGTTCGTACCGTCTTCCGCCTCGCAATCCTTCTTCGTGGTTGCTCCAATCGCGTCCCCACCGATCTGCTTCACCGGAGCGTTGACGAGCGGCGGACAGGCCACCGCTTGCCTCCCCAGTGGCGTACCGCCGACCTGCCAATTTGTCAACTCGGCCTTCGTTCCAGTTGCCAGTATCGGGGTCGCGCCGCCAGCGGGAATCCAAATTCCCTACGACCTGTTCCAGTTCACGGCGACCGGCTGCGGGAACTCGATCTCGCTGTCGCTGACCTACCCGGCCGCGCTGCCGGCTAGCGCCAGCTATTGGAAATTCGGCCCCACCACCGGCCAGCCAGCCCACTGGTACGCACTGCCGGCGGCGGTCAACGGCAGCACACTCACGGTTGTACTGACCGACGGCGGCGCTGGCGACAGCGACCTGCAACAAAATGGCAGTATCGTCGATCCTGGCGGTGTGGGTTTTGCGGTCGGGGCAGACGGAGCGCCCATCCCGACCCTTGACGAGTGGCGGCTGGCGTTGTTGGTGCTGCTCATGGCGACCATTCTTGGTGTGGTGGCGTCACGACCGCAGCGAACCGGACGCTTTCAGTGAGGAGTATTCCCGTTTTAAACCCGCCGTGTAGCTGCGACTGAATACCGCAGTTACACGGTGCAACCCTAAGCCGTTGCCCCAAAACCATAAGGCAAGGGTTGTAGTTGTAGGGCTGGTCCACTGGCATCGCCCAATTGCAGCACGCCATGCTCGGCGCATTCGATCAGTGCCGCCGCCAGCACCGTATAGCCTCCGTCCGGGTGTCTGGCGGCATCGACCAGTCGACCAGCGCTCTGGCTGACATCGGTCTGGGGCGAGAACAAAGGGTCGCCAGGTCGGGGGGAGTTCGGGCTATCCACCCGCGCCAGATACATGCGCCGTTTCAGCTTACCAAGGTAGTGAGTGCGCGCGACCACTTCCTGCCCGGTGTAGCAGCCTTTCTGAAAGCTGATTCCCGCTAGCAATTGCAGGTTGAGCATCTGCGGCACGAACGCTTCCACGGTTTCCGGGTAGACCGTCGGAATACCAGCCAGGATATCCAACAAGCGCCACGGTTCCGCCCCAACCGGTACGAATTCGCTGCCCAGTGCCTCCCACACGGCTTGCATTTCCCGCGTCGCTCCATGCAGCTCGAAACGAGGGGTTGAACCGGGCAGGCGGATCAGGGTGATGCCCGTCGATTCCGAAGCACCGGTTTGAACGACTTCATTTACGGCCGTCGGTACCTTACCCAGAATCTCGGTGAGCCGGGCAGCGGCGTTCGGTCCGGCGACGCCGATTCCAACCTGCGTGTCGCTGGCATCCGTCAGTGTGACCTTGGCTCGCAGCAGGTACCTACGCAAACGCGCCAAAGTGGATTCCAACAATTCCCTGGGCAGTTCCAGATAAAGATCCCCGCCGCGCCGGAACAACCGAAAGCTGGCCAGCGCCCGGCCCTTGGGGCTGCAATATGCGCCGATCAGGCTGCGCTCCAACGTGACTTGTCGAACATCGCAGGTGAGTTGCCCTTGCAGAAAACTCTCGTTGTCGGAGTCGGCGGCGGCGATCAATCCCCAGTGCGACAGATCGCAACGGAGATTGCCGTCCAGCGCTGCGCGCAATTCGGATTCCGGTCGGTCGAAGTGCGATACCCGATCCGCCGTCAGCACGGCGCCAGCCTGTTGTAGAAAAGCGCTCCACTCGACGTTCATTCAATGGAATCCCAATGTTATTAAATAGTTAATTAAAACATAATTCGCGGGTCACGGCTACCGGCACGTCGCTGGCTCGTTGCGTTCCAGGGTTGTGGCTGGCATAATAACCCGACGAAATATAGACTAAAACGACCCCGTTGCCGCAAGAGCACAATTCCTGGGATTGCCAGGGATGCCGTTGGCGGGTGGGGCTAGGATGGTCGACCGCAAGCCATCCCTTAACCCATAGCGAGCTGTCATGAACAAGAACGATGAGCAGACGACGTTGCCCCCGCAGCCAGCCGTAATTTCCGATCGATCGCAGGATGCTGGAAAGTCCGAAAAACCCAAGGAATACGGTGGCCCCAAAGGCCTCGAACCCACGCGCTATGGCGATTGGGAAAAAGCCGGGCGCTGCATCGACTTCTAACCAACCCCGTTTCAGCGGGCGCACCGCGTCCGTGTCGCCCGATCGTGCGCTCCGCCCGCGAATTTCTCGCCATGTCTCTGGAACCCCAGCCTGGATTTGGGTGTTGTTTATTGCGCCGCACAATATAAAGTCATTTTTACCGCGCCACGATGTTAACCGTACGTTAACGAGGAGAACTGTAATGTCAGCCAACAAACGGCCGTTATCGCCGTTCATGATCGGCCCTTACTACAAACCACAAATGACTTCAATTTTGTCCATCACCCACCGCGCCACCGGTGCGTCGTTGGTGGTGGGCACCCTGCTGCTAGTGTACTGGCTGGCCGCCGCCGCGATCGGCCCCGAGGCTTACGAGCACGCTCAAGCCATACTGGGATCGATGCTGGGTCAACTGTTGCTGTTCCTGTGGACCTGGGCGTTGTTCTATCACATGGCTAACGGTATCCGCCATCTGTTCTGGGACGCTGGCTACGGTTTCGAGATGGAAGACGCCACCAAATCCGGTTGGTGGGTCATATGGTCCTCCATCATCCTGACCTTTCTGTGCTGGTTGATCGCCGCGCCCTAGAGGAGAAATATCATGAGCATTCGTACTCCGCTTGCCCACGCTCGCGGTCTGGGCACCGCCAAAGACGGCACCCATCACTGGTGGTTGCAGCGCGTCACCTCCGTCGCTCTGGTGCCGCTGGTATTGTGGTTTGCCTTTTCCCTGCTGTCGGTGTCCCATGCCGATTATGAAGGGTTTCAACACTGGTTGAGCAACCCCATCAACGCTGGTCTGATGATTGCCTTGGTCCTCACGGCGTTCTACCACGCCAATTTGGGCATGCAGGTCATCTACGAGGATTATGTCCAGCCGGAGTGGGCCAAATACACCGCGCTGCTGGTCACGCAATTCGTATTGTTCCTGCTGGGTATCATCGCCGTCGTCGCCGTGCTCAAAGTCGCACTGGCCTGATGCCCATCACCGGAGGCTGAGGTTTCATGTCCAACGCATACAAAATCGTTCATCATAGCTACGATGTGGTCGTGGTCGGCGCCGGTGGCGCCGGGTTGCGCGCCACCTTCGGCATGGCGCAGAAAGGATTGAAGACTGCCTGCCTGACCAAGGTATTCCCCACCCGCAGCCATACCGTGGCCGCTCAGGGCGGCATGTCGGCGTCGCTCGGCAACATGGGACAGGATCTGTGGCAGTGGCATATGTACGACACCGTCAAGGGTTCCGACTGGCTCGGCGACCAGGACGCCATCGAATACATGTGCCGCGAGGCGGTCCCGGCGGTCATTGAGCTCGAACATTACGGCGTGCCGTTCTCGCGCACCGAGGAAGGCAAGATTTACCAGCGCCCGTTCGGGGGCATGACCACCAACTACGGCGAAGGCACCGCCCAGCGCACCTGCGCCGCCGCCGACCGTACCGGCCACGCCATTCTGCATACCCTGTACCAGCAAGCACTCAGGCACGATGCCGAGTTCTTCATCGAGTACTTCGCGCTCGATCTGATCATGGACGATGAAGGCGCCTGTCGCGGTGTGGTGGCCTGGGATCTGTCCGATGGTTCGTTGCATGTGTTCCGTGCCCACCAGACCGTGCTGGCCACCGGCGGCTACGGCCGCGCCTACTTCTCGGCGACCTCCGCCCATACCTGCACCGGCGACGGCAACGGCATGGTGCTGCGCGCCGGACTACCGTTGCAGGACATGGAGTTCACCCAGTTCCACCCGACCGGCATCTACGGCTCCGGCTGCTTGATGACCGAAGGTTGTCGTGGCGAAGGCGGTTACCTGACCAACTCGCTGGGCGAGCGTTTCATGGAACGCTACGCGCCGAACGCCAAGGACCTGGCTTCTCGCGACGTGGTCAGCCGCTCCATGACCATCGAAATCCGCGAAGGTCGCGGCGTCGGCGAGCACAAGGACCACATTCACTTGCACTTGGAGCACTTGGGTGCCGACGTCATCAATGAGCGCTTGCCGGGCATCGCCGAGACCGCGCACATTTTCGCCGGGGTCGACGTGACCAAGGAGCCAGCACCGGTGCTGCCGACCGTGCATTACAACATGGGCGGTATCCCGACCAATTATCGTGGCGAGGTGGTCATCCTCAAGGATGGCAACCCCGATCACGTCATCCCCGGTCTGATGGCCATCGGCGAGGCGGCCTGCGTATCGGTACATGGCGCCAATCGCCTGGGCTCCAACTCACTGCTCGACATCGTGGTATTCGGTCGTGCCGCCGCCGATCGCTGCGCCGAACTGATCCAGCCCAATAGCCCGCACAAGGGGACGCCGCAAGACGCCGTTGATCGGATCGTGGCTCGTTTCGACGGTCTGCGCCATGCCAAGGGCGAAAACCCGACCGCCAGTTTACGGATGCGGATGCAGCGGACCATGCAGAACCACGCCGCGGTGTTCCGCACCGGCGAGTCCATGGCCGAGGGCATCGAGTTGCTGGAAGAAGTGTACGCTGGCTTTGAGCACATCGGCGTGAGCGATCGCGGTTTGGTGTGGAATTCCGATCTGGTCGAAACGCTCGAACTGGACAACCTGCTGGGTTGCGCCATGGTGTCCATCAAATCGGCGATCAACCGCCCGGAGAGTCGCGGCGCCCACGCCCGCGAGGACTATCCGGATCGCGACGACGAGGGTTGGATGAAACACACGCTGGCTTGGTTGGATAAGAAAGGTGGAGTCACGATCGACTATCGGCCGGTACATACCTACACCCTGACCGATGAGGTGGAATATATTCCACCCAAGAAGCGTACTTACTAAGGGGACGATGTCATGGCTCAATTCAAACTTCCGGCCAACTCCGTCATTGGCAAGGGTAAGACCTACTATGCCGGTGCCGGGGCCAAGAACGTCAAGCGCTTCCAAATCTATCGTTGGGATCCGGACAGCGGCGAGAATCCGCGCATGGATACCTACGAGGTCGATATGGCGACCTGCGGTCCGATGGTGCTGGACGCGTTGCTCAAGATCAAGAACGAGATGGACCCGACCTTGACTTTGCGCCGCTCCTGTCGCGAAGGGGTGTGTGGGTCCTGTGCGATGAATATCGACGGCACCAACACCTTGGCATGCACTAAGGCTATCGGGGACGTTTCCGGTGACGTGAAGGTCTATCCTCTGCCGCACATGCCCGTGATCAAGGATCTGGTGCCGGATCTGACGCATTTTTACGCCCAGTACGCCTCGATCAAGCCTTGGCTGCAATCGATCACCCCGCCGCCGGAGCGGGAGCGCCTGCAATCCAAGGAAGACCGTGCCAAGCTGGACGGTCTGTACGAGTGCATTCTGTGCGCCTGTTGCTCGACCAGTTGCCCCAGCTACTGGTGGAACGGCGACCGATACCTCGGTCCTTCGATCCTGTTGCAGGCCTACCGTTGGATCGTGGACAGCCGCGACGAGTTTACCGGCGAGCGCTTGGACGGCCTGGAAGATCCGTTCCGGCTCTATCGCTGTCATACCATCATGAACTGCACCAAGACTTGCCCAAAGGGTTTGAATCCCGCCAAGGCGATCGCGGAAATCAAGAAGCTGATGGTGGAGCGGCGGTAATATACGCCCCCCGTTTCGGAGCTGATTTTCTCACTTCAGCCCCTCTCCCGCTTGCGGGCGAGGGGTTTTCTTTACCGGAGACGCGGATCGTGGACGAACAAATCGGCAAATTACGTTGGCGCTGCCGGCGCGGCATGAAGGAACTGGACCTGCTGACGCTGGGCTATCTGGAGCGGCACTACCCGGAGGCGCCGGCGGAAGAGCAACAGGCGTTTGCGGCGTTGCTGGAGCTTCAGGACCCACTGCTGATGAGTTACATGGTCGGGCGGGAAACTCCGACGGATGCGACGACGGCACGGGTGGTGGGCGTCATGCGGACTCTACTGAGCGATCCACATGCTTCATGATATGAACGCGCCTATGTTGGAAGAGTGCAGCATCTCGCCGCTCTGAACATCGAGCCGCGCCCCTCGCGGATTTTGCTCATCGGCAGCGGTGTCGTTCATGGTTTGGCCGGTGTCGCCACGATCGTGGCGAGCGTGCCGTTGTGGGCCAAGGCGGGGTTGCTTGCTGGTATCGGTCTGTCGTTGGCCTGGACCGGTTATCGCTATGGCTGGCGCCGTGGCGGCGGTTTCGTTACCTGCGTCAAACTGCTGGACGGGCGCTGGTGCCTGGAAACCGGCGACGGGATTCGACACTCAGCCGGGCTGACCGGCGGCTACGCCCAGCCCGGTCTTGTTGTGCTGAATTTCCGCTTGGAGAGCGGCTGGTGGTGGTCAGTGGCGCTGTTGCCCGATGCCGTCGACTCCGAGGCGTTGCGGCGATTGCGAGTGTGGTTGCGTACCCGGCGGGACGAGGACGGGTTGGAATGCCCCTGATGTCACGTTCCCCAAAACGGCGGTGCTTCGGCTCCGGCGAAATTCCCCGGTACCAGCACCGTATCCCGTCCTGGCGTGGACTCGTTGGCTTTAGGGTAATCGAGGGTATAGTGCAGTCCACGGCTTTCCCGCCGCGCCAGGGCGCAACGAATGATCAGGTCCGCGACCTGCGCCAGATTGCGCAGTTCGATCAGATTGCCGCCGATGCGGAAATTACCGTAATACTCGCCGATTTCCCGCAACAATAGATCCACCCGATGCTGGGCACGCTGCAGGCGCTTGTCGGTGCGGACGATGCCCACATAGTCCCACATGAACTGGCGCAATTCGGCCCAGTTGTGGCTGACCACCACTTCCTCGTCGGAATCGGTGACCCGGCTTTCGTCCCAGTCCGGCAGCGAGGGCGGTTCCGGGGCGTGTTCCAGGCGCGAGCGGATATCGTCCGCCGCCGCCGCCGCGAACACCAGACACTCCAACAAGGAATTGCTGGCCATGCGGTTGGCGCCGTGCAGGCCGGTGAAGGCGACTTCGCCGATGGCATACAGCCCCTCCAGATCGGTACGGGCGGCGCGATCGGTCATGACTCCGCCGCAGGTGTAGTGCGCCGCCGGTACCACCGGGATCGGTTGCCGGGTCATGTCGAAGCCGTATTCCAGACATTTGGCGTAAATGTTGGGAAAGTGCGCGCGGATGAAATCGGCTGGCTTGTGGCTGATGTCCAGATACACGCACTCCGCGCCCAGCCGTTTCATCTCATGGTCGATGGCTCGGGCCACGATGTCGCGCGGGGCCAGTTCCAGCCTGGGGTCGAAGTGCTGCATGAAGCGACTGCCATCGGGTAGCAGCAGCGTACCCCCCTCGCCGCGCACCGCCTCGGAAATCAGGAAATTCTTGGCTTGCGGATGATACAGGCAGGTGGGGTGAAACTGGATGAACTCCATGTTGGCCACCCGGCAGCCGGCGCGCCAAGCCATGGCGATGCCGTCACCGGTGGAACCATCCGGGTTGCTGGAATAAAGGTAAACCCGGCTGGCGCCGCCGGTTGCCAGCACCACGAACCGGGCGGCGCATACCTCGACCTGGCCGGTATGTCGGTTCAACACATAAGCGCCCAGGCAGCGGTTGCCACCCAGACCCAGCTTGCGGCCGGTAATCAGATCGATGGCGCTGCACTGTTCGTTGAGGGTGATGTTGGGGTGCTGACGGGCGCGTTGCTCCAGCGTGGTCTGGATGGCGCGGCCGGTGGCGTCGGCGGCATGCACGATCCGCCGGTGGCTGTGGCCGCCCTCGCGATGCAGGTGATACTCCGCGCCACCTTCGGCGCTGGATTCCCGGGTGAAGGGAGTACCTTGCGCGCTCAGCCATTCGATCGCCGCTCGGGCATGTTCCACGGTGAAGCGGACTGTGTCGGCGTGGCACAGGTCCGCTCCGGCGATCAAGGTGTCTTGCACATGCGAGTCGATGGAATCGCCGGCATCCAGCACGGCCGATATGCCGCCCTGCGCGTAATACGTGCTGCCTTCGTGCAATTCGCCCTTGGCGAGCGTAACGACGCGGGCGGTATCGGCCAGCCGCAGTGCCAGACTGAGGCCGGCGGCCCCGCCGCCGATAATGAGGACGTCGCTAAAAATGGGTGAAGCGGCCATGGCTTGTGAGCGGCTCCATGAATGGGGTATCGTTGCGCGAAAAGGGTGCCGTCACTGGGATGGACGACGGCCCCGCGATTTCATCCCGCTACTACATTCACACTATAACCATATCCCGGCAGGTCTGCGAACTAACGGGACGAGCTTTTGTCTACCGTCATGCTCGCATGGAGATTGCCATTGATTCGAAAGGGGTCTGCCCGGATGGGCGAGGGTCATCTGGACCGCGATCTGGTCCAAAGAGTACAGAAAGGCGACAAAAATGCGTTCGATCTGCTGGTACGTAAGTACCAATACAAGATCATCAAGCTGATTTCCCGTTATGTGCACGATCCCAGCGAAGCCCTGGATGTTTCCCAGGAGGCATTCCTCAAAGCCTACCGGGCGCTGCCCGGCTTCCGGGGCGACAGTGCGTTTTACACCTGGCTTTATCGAATCGCCATCAACACGGCCAAGAATTACCTGGTTGCCCAAGGCCGACGCCCGCCCGGTTCCGACATCGATGCTCAGGAAGCCGAGCAATACGAGGGCCAGTCCCTGCTGAAAGAATACGAGACCCCCGAACGGTTGTTGCTCAAGGATGAAATCGCGGCGACCGTGTTCAGGGCAATCGAGGATTTACCGGAGGATCTGCGCACGGCGATCACCTTGCGGGAACTCGAAGGAATGAGCTATGAGGAAATTGCCCAAACCATGGGGTGTCCGATCGGTACGGTGCGTTCCCGGATCTTCCGGGCCCGGGAATCGATCGACACCAAGTTGCGTCCACTTCTAAGCTAGTTTCGAGATAGAGTCATGGCTGATAAGACGGCTGAACAACTATCGGCACAAGCCGCGGACGATGCAAATGTCGCGGCGAGCCAACTCTCGGCGATGGTCGACGACGAGCTCGATGGCATGGAAATCGATCTCGTATTACGCCGGTTATGTCGGGATGGCGATTTACAATCCTGCTGGTCCCGCTATCACCTGATCAGCGATGTGATGCAAAGCCATTTGCCCGATGCGCTTGCCCCCGATTTCGCCGCGCGCATTCGCCAAGCGGTCGTGGCCGAACCTCTGCCATTGCCGGTCGGTAAATCGCTGCCGGCTTGGTATAAACCGGTCACGGGGTTCGGGCTGGCCGCATCGGTCGTGCTGGTTGCCCTATTCGGGCTGAAACTGACCCAAACCGATACCCCGCTTGTTTCCGCCACTCAACTGGCCGTCAGCAACCCGTCCGCTGCTTCCGCCTTCGAGCCCTTCACGGTTCGGGCCGCCGCCGTCCGGCAGACGGACGCTTCCAGCGAGCCGGTTGAAGCTCGACTGGGCAGTTATCTGGTCAATCACAACGGTTATGCTTCCCTGAACAGCATGCATGGCATGCTGCCTTACGTGCGCATGGTTGGCTATCAGCAGCCCAGCCGCTAAGACGACTTTCTTCGAATGAAGCGCAAGTTATTGCACTGCGCCGCCCTGGTGTTCGCGGCCGGGTCACTGTCGTCCGCCGGTTGGTCCCAACCGGCACCCGAAGAGGCGAAGCGCTGGTTGGAGCGAATGATTCAGGCGACCCAAACCTTGAATTACGAAGGGACCTTCGTCTATGTGCAGGGTCCCCATGTGGAGGCCATGCGGGTCGTTCACGGTGGTGGTCCCGAAGGCGAGCGGCAGCGGTTGTTTTCCCTGAATGGCCCACTACGGGAAATTCTGGTGGCCAACAACAGTGTGACCTGTCTGTTGCCCAAACAGCACGAGACGTTCGGAGGCGATGGCTACGGCGGTTCCCGCTTTCCGCTGTCCATACCCCGCGAACTCGGGCGACTGGAAAGTCATTATGAGTTTGCAACGCTGGGCGAGGATCGGATCGCGGGTCTGGAAACGCAGATGATCGCCATCAAACCGCGGGATGCCTGGCGGTTCGGTTATCGGTTGTGGCTGGATCGACGCAACGGTATGTTGCTGCGCTCGGTCCTGCTGGACGAGCAGGGCTACCCGGTCGAGCAGCTCATGTTCACCGATTTCCAGATCAAGCCGCGGATCGATGAGAAGGCTTTCGAATCGCCAACGCTGTCTCCAGATGCCAACCCACCCGCGGTCAGTCAAGGTTCCAGCACAGGGCAACCGTCTCCCGCCGTCGAGCCAGTGACGCAGTCGGCGTGGCGCGTGAAGCAGTTACCGGACGGTTTTGTCAAGGTATTGCACAACCGCTTCATCAAAAACCCAAGTCGCCATGTCACCGAGCATATGGTGTTCGCCGATGGGCTGGCGACCATTTCGGTGTTCCTGGAGCAGTTGGACGGATCGCCGGCGCTGCTGCGGGGTGGCTCGCAACTGGGGTCGATGAACGCCTTTGGCAAACTGCTGAATGGCTATCAGATTCTGGTGGTCGGCGAAGTGCCGGCGGCGACCGTGCGGCATTTCGCCGATACGATTCAATATGTTCCCGATACTTCCGAGGTTGCCAAACCATGATTGAAGAACGCGCGGTGGTGGTGGAGGTTGGCGATGGCCATGCCTGGGTCGAAATCCAGCGACGTTCGGCTTGTGGTTCATGCGCCGCCAGCGAAGGTTGCGGCACGGCGGCGTTGGGGAAGCTCTGGAGCGACCGCCGGATCCGGGTACGGGCGATTGCGGAAGAGCCATTGCGGGTGGGTGACGAAGTGTGCGTCGGTCTGGCCGATGGCGTGCTGTTGCGGGGCGCGTTGCTCGCTTACTCGTTGCCGCTGTTCTTACTCCTGGCGGGAGCGCTGTTGGGGCAAGTGGCGTTCGCCGGCGCGGGCGAGGAACCGGTGGTGCTGTCGGGTGTGCTGGGCCTGGGATTGGGGTTTCTGGTGGTGCGGGTTCTGTCGAAACGTTTTCAGGACGATAGCCGTTTCCAGTCTCGGGTGTTGCGCCGGAGCGCCGGAGTGCTGACGACGGGTGTACTTTCCCAGCCGTGATATCGCTATAATCGCTCTCCTGTTCGATCACCATACTCGCAAGCCTCCGTGCCCGAGCGGCAGCGGGGGCTTTTACGCATCTACCCCAAACGTTCGCCGGCCGGGATGGCGCGCCGGCCGTCGGGGTGTAGTGGAATTTCATGGATCATATTCGTAATTTTTCAATCATCGCGCACATCGACCACGGTAAATCCACGTTGGCCGATCGCTTCATCCAGATTTGCGGCGGGTTGAGCGCGCGGGAAATGGCCGAGCAGGTGCTCGACTCGATGGATCTGGAGCGGGAGCGCGGTATCACCATCAAGGCGCAAAGCGTGTCGCTGCGCTACGCGGCCCGCGACGGCCAAACCTACCAGCTCAACATCATCGACACGCCGGGGCACGTGGATTTCTCCTACGAGGTATCGCGTTCGCTGGCTGCCTGCGAGGGTGCGCTGCTGGTGGTGGATGTCGCGCAGGGTGTCGAGGCGCAGAGTGTCGCCAATTGCTACACCGCCATCGAACAGGGGCTCGAAGTCCTGCCGGTGCTCAACAAGATCGACCTGCCGGCCGCCGACCCGGAGCGGGTGACGCGCGAGATCGGCGACATCATCGGGCTGGACGCCAGCCAGGCACTGCGGGTCAGCGCCAAGACCGGACTGGCGGTGGCCGATCTGCTGGAAGCGATCATCGCGCATATCCCGCCGCCGAAGGGCGATCCGGACGGGCCGCTCAAAGCGCTGATCATCGATTCCTGGTTCGATAACTTCGTCGGTGTCATTTCGCTGGTGCGGGTTGTGGATGGCCGAATCGCGCCCAAGCAGAAAATCCAGGTGATGTCCACCGGTCGGACGTTCCAGGTCGAATCGGTCGGTATTTTCACCCCCAAGCGTGGCGAGCGGCCAGTCCTGAGCGCGGGCGAGGTCGGCTATATCATCGCCGGCATCAAGGATATCGACGGCGCGCCGGTGGGCGATACCTTGACCGGAGCGGATCGGCCGGCGGCGGCGGCACTGCCGGGATTCCAGCGAGTGCAACCGCGGGTGTTTGCCGGGCTCTTTCCAGTCGATTCGGATGATTTCGGCAACCTGCGCGAGGCGCTGCAAAAACTGCGCTTGAACGATGCCTCGCTGCATTTCGAACCGGAAACCTCGCAGGCCATGGGATTTGGTTTCCGTTGCGGGTTCCTGGGCCTGCTGCACATGGAAATCGTCCAGGAGCGCTTGGAGCGGGAATACAATCTCGATCTGGTGACCACCGCGCCGACCGTCATTTACGAGGTGCTGACCACCGGGGACGAAATCCTGAAAATCGATAACCCCGCCAAGCTACCGCCAGTCAACGAAATTGCCGAAATTCGCGAACCAATCATCGTTGCCCATATACTGACCCCGCAGGATTATCTTGGCGCCATCATCACGCTGTGCATCGAAAAGCGTGGCGTGCAACGGGATTTGCATTATGCCGGCGGTCAGGTGCAACTGAGCTTCGAATTGCCGCTGAGCGAGGTGGTGCTGGATTTTTTCGATCGACTAAAATCGGTCAGTCGCGGTTTCGCCTCGTTCGAATACAGTTTCGACCGGTTCCAGGTCGCGCCACTGGTGAAGCTGGATGTGCTGATCAACGGCGAACGGGTGGACTCGCTGTCGGTCATCGTCCACCGCGATCAGGCTCAGTATCGGGGTCGCGAGTTGGCGGTCAAGCTGAAGGAACTGATTCCTCGCCAGATGTTCGAGGTCGTGATCCAAGCCGCCATCGGCAATCAGGTCATCGCCCGCACCACCGTCAAGGCGCTGCGCAAGAACGTGCTGGCCAAGTGCTACGGGGGTGACGTGAGCCGCAAGCGCAAGTTGCTGGAGAAGCAGAAAGCCGGCAAGAAGCGGATGAAGCAGGTCGGCAAGGTGGAAATTCCCCAGGAAGCGTTCCTGGCCGTTCTGCAAGTGGACAAAAACTCATGAGACGCGTGGTCTCGTTGTATGGATTGACATGCCCATGAATATTGATTTTGCCGCCGTGCTGGTGGCACTGACCGTATTGACCGGTGGCATCTGGCTGCTGGATACCCTGGTGTTGGCGCCGCGCCGAACCCGTGCTCCGATGGTGGGCGCGGTCGGTCAGGCGCGGTCGGTGGCGGGGAAGCTGCCATGGTACGTGGATCTGTCGAAATCGTTTTTTCCGGTCATCCTGGCGGTACTGGTGTTGCGCTCGTTTGTCGTCGAGCCGTTCCGCATTCCTTCGGAGTCCATGCTGCCTACCTTGCTGAAGGGCGATTTCATCCTGGTCAGCAAATTTGCGTATGGCTTGCGGTTGCCGGTGCTCAACACCAAGATCATCGGCAACGGTCAACCGGAACGAGGGGATGTGGCCGTGTTCCGTTATCCGCGCGAGCCAACGGTGGCTTACATCAAGCGGGTGGTTGGCCTGCCTGGCGATGTGGTGGAATATCACGCCAAGCAATTGCGGATCAACGGTCAGCCGGTCCCGCTGACGTCGATGCCGGACAATCCCGGCGAGCCGGGTTACCGGCAATTCGAAGAGCGACTGGGTGCGGTTACCCATCGCATTCAGGTGTTGGACGACAACCGCTGGGGGTTGGTCGGATTCTGGCCCGAGATTCAGGTCAGCCGCGAGCCGGATGGCGCGGTCAGTTGGAAATACCAGGTGCCGGCCGGGCATTACTTTGTCATGGGGGACAACCGGGACAACAGTAGCGACAGCCGGGTTTGGGGGCCGCTGCCGGAAGAAAATCTGATCGGTAAGGCATTCTTCATCTGGATGAATTGGGATTGTGTGACCTTGAATGGTCAGTGCGGCCGAATTGGCAGCAGGATTAGGTAGGCGAACCTGGGAGGTACGAACGATGCGCGAAAGGCAGTTGGCGAACAGCGGATGGATTGAGAAACAGCATGGCATGACCGTCATCGGTATGTTGTTGCTGATCATTGTGATTGCGTTTGTCGCGTTGATTGCCATGAAGGTGGTGCCGATGTACATCCAGTTGTTCACGGTCAAGTCGTCGATCGAGAGTATCCGCAAGGAACCGCAGTTGGCGCAGATGAGTTCAAGCGACATCTATAGCGCCATCCAGAAGCGATTCGATATCGGTTATGTCGATAATATTACGGCCCGAGATCTGAAGATCCGCAACGACCGCGGCGGCCGGGTGCTCGACTTGGTTTATCAGGACGAGCGCGATCTGTTCTACGGCTTGTCCGTGGTATTGAAGGTCAACGAAGTCATTCCGCTGACTCCGAACCCGTGAATCCACCGCTGTCTCGCCTGAGCGCCGCCCTGGGCTATACCTTCCGCCAACCCGAGTTGCTGGAAGAGGCGCTGACCCACCGCAGCGCCTCGCCACATAACAACGAGCGATTGGAGTTTCTGGGCGATGCGCTGCTGAACCTGATCGTGGCCGAGTACGTATTCCAACATTATCCCAAGGCCAGCGAAGGTGAATTGAGTCGGTTGCGATCCAGCCTGGTCAAGGGTGAGACCTTGGCGGAACTGGCGCGCGGCCTGCGAGTGGGAGACTGGTTGCGCTTGGGTTTGGGCGAACTCAAAAGCGGTGGCTTTCGCCGCGAATCGATTCTGTCGGACGCGCTGGAAGCGATTTTCGGCGCGGTTTATCTGGACAGCGGTTTGGACGCCTGCCGCGATTTGGTGTTGCGCCTCTACCGGGATTGCCTAACCCGGCTGGCCGACGCCAGCGATTTGAAAGATCCGAAAACCCGTCTGCAGGAATGCCTGCAAGCCCGACAGCAGCCGCTACCGATCTATAACGTGCTGGAGATTGGCGGCGAGCCGCACGCGCAAAGCTTCACAGTGGAGTGCACGGCCGCCGAGTTGCGCGCGGTCGCGGCGGGAAGCAGCCGCCGCAAGGCCGAACAGGAAGCCGCCCGCCGGCTACTGGAGCAGATGTGATGACCACTGTCCGCGCCGGTTACGCCGCTTTGCTGGGCCGGCCCAACGTCGGTAAATCCACCCTGCTGAACCGACTGATTGGCCAGAAGCTCAGCATCACCGCTCCCAAACCGCAGACCACCCGGCATGTCATTCTCGGCATCCAGACCCTGCCGGATGCCCAGATCGTTTATGTAGATACCCCAGGTCTGCATCGTCGGGGCCAACGGGCCTTGAATCGTCACCTGAATCGGGCGGCGGCCAGCGTGTTGGGCTATGTGGATGTGGTGGTATGGCTGGTCGAGGCGCTGCGCTGGACCGAGGAGGATGAAGATGTCCTGCAACGGTTGACGGATTTTGCGGGGCCGGTGGTGCTGGCGGTCAACAAGGTGGATCGGATCGCCGACAAGAGCCGGTTGCTGCCGTTCTTGCGGGAGTTGGCCGCGAAACGATCGTTCAGCGAAGTGGTGCCGTTAGCGGCGATCGACGGCGACAACGTGGCGGCTTTGGAACAGGTGATCGCGCGCTTGTTGCCCGTCGGTGACTTGTTGTTTCCCACGGAGCAGATCACCACCGCCAGCGAGCGATTCCTGGCGGCCGAGCTGATTCGCGAGAAGCTGACCCGGCTGTTGCGCGAGGAATTGCCCTACGCCTTGACCGTCGAAATCGAACGTTTTGCCGACGAAGGCCGGCTGGCACGCATCCATGCCGTGGTCTGGGTGGAGCGCGAGACGCAGAAGGGGATCGTCATCGGCGAGAAGGGAGCGACGCTGCGCGAGGTTGGCCGCCAGGCTCGCGAAGACATGGAACGCCTGTTCGACCGTAAGGTGTTCCTGCAAACCTGGGTCAAGGTGCGCGAGGGCTGGTCCGACGACGAGCGGGCGCTACGTAGCCTGGGATACGCCGACTCGCGGAATCTTTGAACCACTGCATCGATCGCCGGGTTCTTTTGCGTCATGCGTGTGCTGCTGCAACCCGCCTTCATTCTGCACCGCCGTCCTTATCGCGATACCAGCCTGTTGTTGGAAGCGTTCAGTCACGAGCATGGTCGCTTGGGGTTGGTGGCGCGTGGCGCCGCATCCGCTCGCTCGCGGCTGAAAAGCGTGTTGCAACCGTTCGTGCCGCTGCTGCTGTCCTGGAGCGGAACCGGCGATTTGGCGACCTTGACGGTGGCCGAGGCAACGGAGCGACCCGTACCGTTGCCGCCCGGCCGGGTGTTGGCTGGACTCTATGTCAATGAATTGTTGGTGCGTCTGTTGTCACGGCAGGACTCGTTGCCCGGACTGTTCGCCGCCTATCGGGTACTGCTGGCGGAACTGGCGGCGGCGGCCGATGCGGAGCCGCCGCTGCGGCGGTTCGAAAAGTGCCTGTTGGAAGAACTGGGCTACGGGCTGAGCCTGGATCGCGAAGCGGTCAGCGGGATGCCGATCGTTGCCGAGCAGCGTTACTGCTACGTGCTGGATCGAGGTCCGCTGGTCGCCGATTCGGGGGTGTCCGGCGTACCGATTTCCGGTCGGGGATTGCTGGCGTTGCGCGACGGGGTACTGGTCGACCCTGCCGTGCTGCGGGAGGTCAAGCACCTGACCCGCGCCGCCTTGGCCGAGCAGTTGCGGGGGCGGGTGCTGAAGACGCGGGAACTGTATCGGGCCAAGCGGGAGCCGTAGCCAGAGTGATGCGATTCGAGAACTCACCCAACGCCCGATGACGCGGCGACAGCCCTATGGAGAGCCGTGCAGGACCGCCTGGGTTTCCGCCGCCGACATGCGCGGCCCCAGGCTGGTCACCAGTTTGGCCGATGCCGCCGAAGCCAAGGCGCCAGCGCGTCGATGGTCCCAACCCCGCCCTCGGCCATAGAGGAAAGCGCCGGCGAACATGTCCCCGGCGCCAACCGTGTCCACGGCTTTCACTTTGACCGGGTCGATGTCGATCAGCGTTTGGCCATCCCAAACCAGCGCGCCTTTGGAACCCCGGGTGATCACGAACTCCTGGCTGAGGGTCTTCAGGTAATCGATGGCGCTATCCAGGTCCGCGGCGCCCACCACACCCTTGGCCTCGTCCTCATTGGCGAATAGCAGATCCACGCCCGGGCCGATCATCTCCAGCAGTCCCGCCTTGAAAAACCGGACCATGTTGGGGTCGGACAGGGAAATGGCGATCTTGACCCCGGCCGCTTCGGCGACACGCTTGGCCGCGATGCATGCTTGGCGGGCGGTTTCCGAGGTGACCAGATAGCCTTCCATGTAGAAGTACGCCGAGTCGCGCAGGGCGTCCTCGACCAACTCCTTGGTGGACAATTCACCGCTGATCCCCAGGAAAGTGCAGAGGGTGCGATCGCTATCCGGGGTGACCAGCACCACGCAACGGCCGGTGTGGCCCGCCTCTTTCTCGGTATGGTGATTGGTATCCACCCCGCCATCGAGCAGGTCCTTCATGTAGAAATGTCCAAGATCGTCCTCCGCGACCTTGCAGGAATAGAAGCTGGTCCCGCCGAACTGGCGGACCGCGATCATCGAATTGGCCGCCGATCCACCCGAACTGCGCTGGTGAGGATATGCGGCCAGATGATCCATCATTCGCAACTGGCATTGCTCATCCATCAGGGTCATCACGCCCTTGTCGATGCCCAGCGTTTCCAGGTCGGCAACTTCGATCTCATACTCCATGTCCACCAGCGCGTTGCCGATCCCGTACACGTCATACTTCGCCATAATGCCTCTATCCTCGATGGTTAAGAGCGTTCAATGATTGGGTGGTCGCGGGAGCCGCTGGCCGGCGATTCGGACAGTTGTCGCCCACGGGCGGGCTCTGCCGACCCAGACCGATATTACATCACCGCTGCTATCGCCGCGCGCAGCCGCTCCACATCGGTGTCGCCATCGGTTTTCAGCGGGTTTTCGTCAATCGCCGGTGGCTCATCGTGGCGGAGCTGCTGTTCCAGCACGTCGATATCGGCCTCTGCGGCATCGTCGCCGCGCGCCCGCCGGGTCGCGACCCGCGCCCGCAAGGTTTCAGAATCGGCGATGCAATCGAGCAGGATGAACGGGATGCCGTGCCGGGCCGCCAGATCGCGGAAGGGTTGGCGGTGTGCCCGCTTCATAAAGGTGGCGTCCACCAGGACCGGATGGCTGGCGGCGAGCAAACCGTCCGCCAGATCGTACAGGCGCTGATAGGTGCGAGCGCTGGCGTCCGGCGTGTAGAGTCCCCCACCCAGGGTGGAGCTGCTGTCATCCAGGGGGCCGAGGCCGAACAGCCGCTTGCGTTCCACATCGGAGCGGAGGCGGATGGCGCCGGGGAATATTTCCAGCAATTGTCCGGTCCGACGCGATTTGCCGGAACCGGAGACGCCATGCGTGATCAACAGAAACGGCGTCGGTTCCTGGGCCAGCGCCAGCGCCAGCCGCAAATAATCGCGGCACAGAGCGCGGGCGGTAGCGCGATCCGGTTCTGGGGTATGATGGTCTTGGCTAGCTTGGATGGCGTTGATCTTGACGCGCACCATGGCTCGGTAGACTTGGTAATAGGACAGCAGCGCCACTCCCGCGAAGTCGCCGCCGTATTCCAAGTAGGTATTGAGCAGCCGCTGGGCAAAGCCGCCAGCGCCGTGGAAGCGCAGATCCATGAGCAGAAAGGCCAGGTCGTTGATGACATCGATCCAGCGGAGATCGTCGTTGAATTCGATGCAATCGAAGATCGTGATCTGGTCGGTGTCGGTCAGCACTAGATTGCCAAGATGCAGGTCGCCGTGGCATTCGCGGATCCAGCCGCCGGCCTTGCGTTCCGCCAGTCGTGGCCACAGCCGCTGGGTGGTCGCCAGAGTCCAGCGCTCCACGGCGGCCAGGATGTCGAGGTCGGCGGGATCGGTCAGCAGCGGGCGAGTGTGGGTGAAATCATCCAGCATCGGTCCGCGAACTCGTTCCGGGGTGCCGAACGACGCAGTGGAGTCGGCCGCGATCGTGTGATGAAAAGTGGCGAGCCGCCGGGCCAGGGCATCCATGTGCCGGTTTTCCAGCCGGCCGGCGGCCAGCATCCGGTTCAGCAGCGCTTCCTGGGGGAAGCGGCGCATGCGGACGGCGTATTCGATGATTTCCCGGGTGGCGCCAAGGACTGGTTGACTGACGCTGCCGCCGATCGGCACGCAATCGAGATACAAATCCGGCGCTAGCCGGCTGTTCAGGCGTAGTTCCTGTTCACAGTAGTATTTCCTTCGGGCCAGGCTGGTAAAATCCAGAAATCCCAGATTCAGGGATTTTTTGATCTTGTAGGCGTAGTCCCCGGCCAGTAGAACATGCGAAATATGGGTCTGCAGGTGTTCGACGGTGGTGACCGGGTGTGGGTAGCGGTCCGGTTGCAGGAGCGCCGCGATCAGGGCGGCCTGGTCAAGGGTTTCGTTGGCGGGTTGCACGCGCCGGACTCCGAAGCGGAAACATGAGGCCGTAGGATAAGGCAGAAATACTACATCGCGCTAAGTGGCTTGAAAGGCGCGGCGCGTTCGAACTGGAACAGGCATGGCTAAAGGTAAACCTTCTCGCACACCCAAAACGAAGACTGGACGGCGGCCCGGCAGAGCCGGCCCGAACATATTGCGCTCCTTGTCGTCGCTATTTTTTTCGCTATTGCTGGGCGGCCTGCTGCTGGGCGTGCTTGGAATAAGTCTGTACATGCTGTATCTGGATGCGGTCATCCGCGCCGAATTCGACCAGAAACGCTGGGCCATGCCCGCCAAGGTTTTCGCCCGGCCGTTGGAATTGTTCGAAACCATGTCGCTCAGTGCCGATGCCTTCGCCCAGGAACTCAAGCTACTGAATTACCGCGATGTGAATTGCCCGGAAGCACCGCCGCCGGCCCCAAGTGACAAGCGCTCGCTGCGACGCAAGTCGAAGTCTCCACCGCCAGCAAGCTGCGTGCCGCCGCCTGGTGGTGGCGCGTCGCCGGACCGTGCGGGCAGCTTTGCCCGACGGGGGGAAACGTTTGAGGTCATGACCCGCGAGTTCGCGTTCTGGGACGGCACTGAGCCATCGCGTAAGATTCGTTTGGTGTTCGCTGGCAACATCCTGGTCGAACTGGCCAGTCTGGACGGGCAGGAAACGCCGGGCTTATTGCGTTTGGACCCGCCGGAGATCGCCGGCATCTACCCCGCGCACTATGAAGATCGCATCCTGCTCAAGGGCAAGGATTTGCCGCCGGCCCTGGTGGATACCCTGCTGGCGGTCGAGGATCGCTCGTTTTTCGAGCACTCCGGCATCAATCCCAAGGGCATTTTTCGCGCCATGGTGGCCAACTTGCGCGCCGGGCGAACGGTGCAGGGGGGTAGCACCCTGACCCAACAGTTGGTCAAGAATCTGTTTCTAAGCAACGAACGGACCTTCGCGCGCAAGATCAACGAAATCCTCATGGCGATCTTGATCGACGCGCGCTATGGCAAGGACGACATCCTCGAAGCCTACAGCAACGCTATCTATCTGGGGCAGGACGGTAGCCGGGCGATTCACGGTTTCGGGCTTGCCAGCCAATTCTATTTTGGCGAGCCGATGGAGGATCTGGACCTGCATCAGATCGCCCTGTTGGTGGGTTTGATCAAGGGCCCCTCATACTACGATCCGCGCCGCCACCCGGATCGTGCCAAGGAACGCCGTGCCCTAGTGCTGGATGTCATGGTCGAACAGAACCTGATCAGTGCCGAGGATGCCGGCGTCGCCAAGAATATGCCGTTGGAGGTGACGGACAAGGTGGCGAGTGGTATCACCGCCTATCCGGCCTTTTTGGATCTGGTGCGGCGGCAATTGCGGCAGTATTACAACGCCGAGGATTTGGTGTCGGAAGGATTGCGAGTATTTACCACGCTCGACCCGCGAGTGCAGGCCGTGGCGGAAAATACACTGATCAATAGCTTGCCAGTGCTGGAGAAGAGCCAGCGCAAGGCTCGGCCGCTGCAGGGCGCCGCCGTCGTGATCGATACCCAGACTGGCGAGGTATTGGCGATGGTGGGGGACCGCGAGCCGAAGAGGGTCGGTTTCAACCGGGCGTTCGACGCCAAGCGTCCAGCGGGTTCGCTGGTCAAGCCGGTGGTGTATCTGACCGCGTTGGAGGAGCCCAAGCGCTATACCCTGATGACGCTGTTGAACGATAGTCCTTTGGTCTACACCTCGGGTGGCCAGCGCTGGACTCCAGCCAATTACGACAAGCGTTACCACGGCCGGGTCACCCTGCGGGACGCGCTGGCTCGTTCCTATAACATCCCGGTGGTACGAGTCGGTCTGGACATGGATGTCATCAACGTGGTGAAAATGTTCCAGCGGTTGGGGTTGGAACGCGATCTCAAGCCGTATCCGTCCCTGCTGCTGGGCGCGTTGGACGTATCGCCCTTTGAAGTCGCGCAAGTTTATGCGTCCATCGCCGGCAATGGGTTTCGCATGCCGCTGCGCGCTATCCGCGAAGTGACCGACACCACCGGCAAGTCCTTGCAGCACTACACGCTGGAGGTGGAGAAGGTGGTCGAGCCGGGGCCGGTCTATCTGGTGATCAACGCCATGCAGCAGGTAGTAAAGGCAGGTACCGCCAGCGCCATGAAGAGCAAGCTGTCGCCGGATCTGAATATCGCCGGCAAGACCGGTACCACCGACGACTATCGCGATAGCTGGTTCGCCGGTTTTAGCGGTAACCGGTTGACGGTGGTTTGGCTGGGACGAGACGATAACAAACCCACCGGCCTGAGCGGCTCCAGTGGTGCGTTGCGGGTTTGGATGGATTTGATGGCGAATTTGAATCTGGAGCCGCTGGACCCGCCGCTGCCGGCGGGAGTCGAGGAAATCCGGGTAGAGCCGCGCAGCGGTTTGCAGGTCAGTCAGGGTTGCCGAGGTGGCCAGCCGGTGCCATTCCTAGCCGGTTCCGGGCCGCGTGGATCGACCTCCTGCGGCGGTCAGTCCGCTGCCCGACGTTCCAGGCCCCGCGAGACGACTCCGGCTGCGTCCGAGGATGCGGGGAGCTCGGGTGGGATGAGCGATTTCTTCCGGCGGCTGATGGAATGAAACAGCCGCCGCGGCAAGCATAGGTCATGCCGACCTGTGTCCGCCGATGTCGTGCCGGTCGCCACGCATGGCGGCGAGAATGATGAACGGTTAAAGTTAGGGCAACGATGGATTCAATTGAAGTGCGGGGATGCCGATCGGGATCGCCGGACCTGCGGGGAGAATCGATGAACAAATGGCTGCAATCTCATCTTGGGGTACTGGTGCTGGCGCTGGGGGCCGCCGGTTGTGCATCATCGCCGTACTCGCAACAACCATATAGAGCACCAGTAGTGAATCGTAGCACGCGCCCGCCGCAGACCTACGCCCAGCCACAGCCGGTGCCGCCAGCGACCGCGGGACGGACGCTCGAACAGGATCCGCTGTTGCCGCGAGAATACTCCTCCGGCTATCCGGAGGCGGATGATCCTTATGCCGCGCCGCAGGGAGTAGCGCCGGCCAACCAGAACGCCTATTACGGCAGCGTTCCGGCTCAACCGTATGCACCGGAATCGGGCGGTGGCTCCTATCGGCAACCGGCCTATCCGCCAGGCGCGGCCGCATCTCCCCCGGCCTACCCGGCCTACCCCGCGCCGCGAACCGACGACTACAGCAGAGGAGCGGCCCCGCTGCCGGAACCGGCCTATCCGTCCTCGCAGCAGGGTGCGGACGACCTTTACGAGATGACACCGTCATCGGGTTTGTTGCCTGAACCGCAGCCGGTTGTGCCGCGGACGCCGCCGGTGACCCCGGCACGGCCGGCACCGGCGGCACCGGCGGCACCGGCGGCACCGGCGGCACCGGCAGCACCGGCGCCGCCCGCCGCGGAATCGACGGTCGCCATGGTGGCGCCGCCGGCCGCTCCGACTCAGCCCGCGCCCGCGCCCGCCCGCCCGGTTCCGCCGGCCGATCTACCCCCGGCCGAAATTACCCGAGAGGGCAACCAAGCAGTGGTCGCGCTGCTGGACAGCGCCGACAAGTACGTTCGAAGCAACCAGTTGGATAAGGCCGGCGCCGCGCTGGAACGGGCCTTGCGCATTGAGCCACGCAACGCCGGGATTTGGCACGATCTGGCCCAGATTCGCCTGCATCAAGGTCAATACCAGCAAGCCGAATCGCTGGCGAGCAAGTCCAACAACCTGGCGAGCGGCAACCGGGCGCTGCAAGCCCGCAACTGGAAATTGATGGCTGTCGCCCGCAAGGCGTCCGGCAACACCGCCGGCGCCGAGGAAGCCGAAGCGCGAGCGGCACAATTGCGCTGAAGCCCGCTTGCACGGAGAGGCTGCCGTGGACGCGGCCGAACTGCTGGGTCCGAACGGGCCACTGGCCCGACAGGTGCCGGGGTTCGCGCCGCGCCTGCCGCAGCAGCAGATGGCCGAGGCGGTGGTCGCCGCGCTGGAGGAGGGCGATACGCTGGTGGTCGAGGCTGGTACCGGCACCGGTAAAACCTATGCTTATTTGATTCCCGCGCTGTTGTCCGGAGCGCGGGTCATCATTTCCACCGGTACCCGCCACCTGCAAGACCAGCTTTATCATCAGGACCTGCCGGTGGTCCGACAGGCGTTGAACGCGCCGGTGCGGACGGCCTTGCTGAAGGGGCGCGGCAACTATCTTTGCCGGTATCGCCTGCAAGCGACCGAGCAGGACGGACGTCTGAGCTCGCGCGAGCAGGTGGCCGAACTGCGCCGCATCCGTGTCTGGGCGGGGCGTACCCATCGTGGTGACATCGCCGAAATCCCCGATGTGCCGGAAACATCCCTGATCTGGCCGCGTGTGACTTCCACTGTGGATAACTGTCTGGGGCAGGATTGCCCGCAACTGGCCGACTGCTTTCTGGCCAAGGCGCGACGCGAGGCACTGGCGGCGGACGTGCTGGTGATCAACCATCACCTATTTTGCGCCGACATGGCGATCAAGGAAACCGGATTTGCCGAACTGCTGCCGGGGGCGGAAGCGTTCATTCTCGACGAGGCGCATCAGTTGCCCGACATCGCCACCCACTTCCTCGGCCGGTCCTTGAGCGGTCGGCAGTTGAGCGAGCTGGGTCGGGATACCGTGGTGGAACAGGCCCGGGACGCGGCGGATTTCGCCGATTTGCGGCGGCGGGCCGAGGCGCTGGAGCCGGCGATCCTGACGTTGCGGCAGGCACTGGGAACGGCGGATCGCCGCGCGCTGTGGCGAGAGGTTGCCGGACTGCCGGCGGTGGTGAAGGCGATCGAGCAATTGCACGAGGCGCTGGATCGTCTGCGCGAGGTGCTGAAGGAAGGTGCGCCGCGTGGCAAGGGTCTGGAGAATTGCCAGCGGCGCGGCGAGGATCTGGCGCTGCGGCTGGCGGCGCTGACTGGTGAAGAAAGCAACCTCGATAACGTGCGCTGGTTCGAGACTCGAGGGCGTGGCTTTACGTTGAGCTTGACCCCGCTCGACATCGCGCCGAAGTTTCAGGAGCGCTTGGCGGCACAACCGGGCGCTTGGGTTTTTACCTCGGCGACGCTGGCGGTGGGGCAGTCGTTCGAGCACTTCGCGGCGCGGCTGGGGTTGCGGGATTATGCGGGGCTGCGCCTGGACAGTCCCTTCGATTTCGCTCACAACGCTTTGCTTTATCACCCGCCGGACTTGCCCGATCCCACCTCGCCGCGCTACACGGCGGCGCTGCTGGAGGCGGTGTTGCCGGTGCTGACGGCCAGCCGAGGGCGGGCGTTTCTGCTATTCACCAGTTTTCGGGCCTTGCGCGAGGCGGCGGCGTGGTTGGTGGACCGCTTGGATTATCCACTGCTGGTGCAGGGCGAGGCACCGAAGGGAGTGTTGCTGCGCCAATTTCGGACCGCTGGCAACGCGGTGCTGCTGGGCACCGCCAGCTTCTGGGAAGGGGTGGACGTGCGCGGCGAGGCATTGTCCTGCGTGATCATCGACCGCTTGCCGTTCGCCGCGCCCGGCGATCCGGTAGTGCAGGCGCGCATCGAATCTCTGCGCCAGCGCGGTGAGGACCCGTTTCTGTATTATCAGCTTCCCCATGCGGCGATTACCCTGAAGCAGGGGGTGGGCCGGCTGATTCGCGATGTGAGCGATCGCGGCGTGCTGGTGCTCTGCGACCCGCGCCTGCTGACCAAGTCCTACGGGCGCGTGTTTCTGGACAGCCTGCCGCCGATGCCGAGAACACGGAAGCTGGAGCGGGTGCGGGCATTTTTCGCGGGATAACGGTTGGCCGGGCGCTAAACGCTTCGCACCTCGATTCGGCTTTGTCCCCGGATTGGCGCCGCGCCCGAATCTGCGTTCCTATCCGTGCGGTCATGTCCTGGACGTGGGAGATGATGCCGACCTTGCGGCCCTGGGCCCGCATTTTCTTTACCACGGCTGCGGGAATGCAGTTTGAGGAGGCCATCAACGGTGATGTGGCGGATATTGGCGTATTGGTGAGCACGGATCGCCCACGTTGGCGATGGTTTGCCTGGAAACCACGTAACGCCGGCTATAGCGCCAGTTTGATCCAGTTTGTCGGTACCCTGCTGTTCAATCTCAACACCGGCGACGCCCTGCTTACGTCGCTTGGCGGCTTGCAAGAGGACATCCTGATCTGGATGCCCGATGTCGTTGGCAGTATCTGTTTCCTGCTTTCAAGCTATCTGGCCGTGGTCGAAGTTTCCCATTGTTTCTGGTCCTATCAGCCGCGCCTGTTGAGTTGGTGGATCGTGATGATCAATCTGCTGGGCTTGATCACCTTCAGGTTTTCCGCTGTGTTCAACTACTTTTTGCCGAGCAACGGAGATCCCGAGCGGGCGTGGGGCACCAACTTTTACACTCTATTGGGCACCTCGAAAAACCCCTGATTATGAGAAAATGGGATTATTGATTTCCGCCA
>DAOTGT010000002.1:68375-71309 GCA_035447285.1 Candidatus Competibacter sp. | reverse complement strand
GTGCCGCTGGCGCCGTTGCATCAGCCGCATAATCTGGCCGGCATCCGCGCCATCGGCGCGGTGCAGCCGGATCTACCGCAAGTAGCTTGCTTCGATACCGCGTTCCATTTTAGCCAGCCGGAACTGGCGCAATTGTTTGCCCTGCCGCGCGTTTACCGGGAAGAGGGGGTACGGCGCTACGGTTTCCACGGGCTGTCTTACGAGTACATCGCCGGGGCGCTGGCCGAGGCCATGGGCACGGCGGCGACCGGGCGGGCGGTGGTGGCGCATCTTGGCAACGGCGCCAGCATGTGCGCGATGCGGGACGGCAATAGCGTGGCCAGCACCATGGGCTTCACTGCGGTGGAGGGCCTGCCGATGGGCACCCGCAGCGGATCGCTGGACCCCGGCGTGTTGCTCTACCTGATCGAACGGCATGGCATGGGTGTCCGGGATTTGACCAACCTGCTCTACAAGCAGTCCGGGTTATTGGGATTGTCGGGTGTCAGCAACGATATGCGCGAGTTGCTGGCCAGCGCCGATCCCAACGCCAAGCTGGCGGTGGATTACTTCAGCTACCGCATCGCCCGCGAACTCGGCTCGTTGACGGCGGCGCTGGGCGGACTGGACGCGCTGGTATTCACTGGCGGCATCGGCGAGCATGCGGCGGCGGTGCGCGAGCAGGTCTGTGCCCGTTCGACGTGGTTGGGTATCGAATTGGATGCAGCGGCCAATGCCGGTCATGACCGGCGGCGGATCGATCGGCCCGGTAGCCGGGTGGCGTTGTGGGTGCTACCCACCAACGAGGAACTGGTCATCGCCCGCCATACCCGACGGCTGGTGTTGGAATGTTAAATCCCGCGCGGCTTGTCCATCGGCAGACAAGCCGTTAGTCTATTCCCTTTTTAACTCCATGAACTCACCGATTGGAAATCCATGTGCGGAATCGTGGGCGCCATCGCCGAACGCAATGTGACTCCCATCCTGCTCGAAGGTTTGCGGCGGCTGGAATACCGTGGCTACGACTCGGCGGGGATCGTGACCCTGGACCAGCGCGACCAACGCCTGCACCGGACCCGCACGGTCGGCAAGGTTCAGGCGCTGGCGGAGCGGCTGCGGCGGGAGCCGGTGCGTGGCTCGCTGGGTATCGCTCACACCCGCTGGGCCACTCACGGTGAGCCCAGCGAACGCAACGCCCACCCGCACGTCAGCAACGATTCGGTGGCGGTGGTGCACAACGGCATCATCGAAAACTATCGGGAGCTCAAGGAGGAACTGATCGCCGCCGGTTACCGTTTCGAGTCCGATACCGACACCGAAGTCGTTGCCCACCTGATCGACCAACGGATGCGGGAAACCGGCGATCTGCTGGCGGCCATGCAACAGGCCGTGGCCCGGCTGATCGGCGCCTACAGTCTGGGAGTGATCTGTCGCGACGATCCAGAGCGGCTGATCGCGGCGCGGGCCGGCAGCCCGCTGGTGCTGGGCATCGGCATCGAGGAACATTTCATCGCCTCGGACGTATTCGCGCTGGCGCCGGTCACCCAGACCTTCGTATTCCTGGAGGAAGGCGATCTCGCCGACGTGCGACGGGAATCCTTCACCCTTTACGATCGGGAAGGACAGGTCGTGGAGCGACCGCTGTCCTATGCCGGGCAAATGGCCGGCGCGGTTGGCAAGGGCGGTTACCGCCATTTCATGCTCAAGGAAATTTTCGAGCAGCCGGCGGTGGTCGCCGAGACCCTGGAAGGGCGTGTCCATCAGGGCCGATTGCTGGAGGACGGTTTCGGACCGGAGGCGCCGACCTTGTTCGAGCAGGTGCAAGGCGTGCATATCATTGCTTGCGGCACCAGCTATCACGCCGGTCTGGTGGCTCGTTACTGGCTGGAAAATCTGGGCGTGCCCTGCGCGGTCGAAGTGGCCAGCGAGTACCGCTACCGCCGAGGGGTGACGCCGCCGGGTACCCTGTTCGTCAGTATTTCCCAGTCCGGCGAAACCGCCGATACCCTGGCGGCGTTGCGCGCGGCCCGGGAGCGCGGCTATCTGTCCACCCTCGCCATCTGCAACGTCGCCGAAAGTTCACTGGTGCGGGAGTCGGCGTTGACCCTGCTGACCCGGGCCGGGCGAGAAGTCGGCGTGGCGTCCACCAAGGCATTCACGACCCAACTGGTGGCGTTACGTCTGCTGGCCTTGATGCTGGGTCGGCGGCGCGGCCTGAGCGAGCAGGCCGAGGCGGCGCTGGTCCGCGATCTGGAGCTGCTGCCGCGAGCGCTGGAGGAGGCCCTACAGTTGGATGGCGCCATCGAACGGTTGGCCGAGCATTTCGCCGAGAAGCATCACGCCCTGTTCCTGGGGCGCGGCCCGCAGTATCCGATCGCCATGGAAGGCGCGCTCAAGCTCAAGGAAATCTCTTACATCCATGCCGAAGCCTATCCGGCCGGCGAACTCAAGCACGGGCCGCTGGCGCTGGTGGACGCCGACATGCCGGTGGTCTGCGTGCTGCCCAAGGACGACCTGCTGGAGAAAGTGCTGTCCAACCTACAAGAGGTGCGGGCGCGCGGCGGCGAATTGTTTCTGTTCGCCGATCGCGAGGTGGATACCCATCTCAGCGGCGTCAGCACGCATGTACTGTCGCTGGGCGCGGTGCCCGAGTCCATCGCTCCCATCGTGTTCGCCGTGCCGCTGCAACTGCTGGCCTATCACGCGGCGGTGCTCAAGGGTACCGACGTGGACCAGCCGCGCAATCTGGCCAAGTCGGTCACGGTCGAGTAGGACTGCCCCAGGTTTCCACTAACAGCTACCACTCAAGAACACACGAATGGCATACAAGGGCATCATCCTCGCCGGCGGTTCTGGTACCCGGTTGCACCCGCTGACGGTTTCGGTCAGCAAGCAGCTCATGCCGGTTTACGACAAGCCGATGATCTACTACCCGATCGCCACGCTGATGCTGGC
>DAOTGT010000002.1:64986-68275 GCA_035447285.1 Candidatus Competibacter sp. | reverse complement strand
CCGCCCGCGAGCGGGGCGCCACGGTGTTCGGTTACTACGTGCGCGACCCGGAGCGCTACGGTGTGGTGAGTTTCGATGCCCAAGGCCGAGCGATGGATATCCAGGAAAAACCCAAGCAACCCAAGTCCAATTATGCGGTCACCGGCTTGTATTTCTACGATAACGAGGTAGTGGAGATCGCCAAGAGCATTCGCCCCTCTGCGCGTGGCGAATTGGAAATCACCGATCTCAACAAGGTCTATCTGGAACGAGGCGAACTGAACGTCGAACTGTTGGGACGCGGCTACGCTTGGCTGGATACCGGTACTCACGAATCCCTGCTGGCAGCGGCCAATTTCATGCAGGTGGTCGAGCAGCGCCAGGGCTTGAAGATCGCCTGCCTGGAGGAGGTGGCTTGGCGGATGGGATTCATCGACGACGGACAACTGGCCCAATTGGCGGCGCCGCTGGCCAAGAATGGCTACGGCCAGTATCTGCTGGACTTGCTGGAACGGAGGAGCGTGCGATGAAGGTCATCGCGACGGAACTGCCCGGCATATTGCTGCTGGAGCCGCAAGTTTTCGGCGACGCGCGCGGCTTCTTCATGGAAACTTGGCAGGCGGCGCGCTACCGCGAGGTCGGCATGCCGGAGCGTTTCGTCCAGGACAACCATTCCCGTTCGCGCCGTGGGGTACTGCGCGGTTTGCATTATCAATTGACCCAGCCACAGGGCAAACTGGTTTGGGTGACGCGCGGCGCGGTGTTCGACGTGGGGGTGGATATTCGTCGCGGCTCGCCGAGCTTCGGCCGCTGGTACGGTTGCGTGCTGGATGATTTGAACCACCGCCAGCTCTATATTCCACCGGGGTTCGCTCACGGCTTCTGCGTGCTGTCGGAGGAAGCGGACTTCTTCTACAAATGCACCGATTACTACCATCCGTCTTCGGAGCGCGGCATTGCCTGGGACGATCCCGAAATCGGCATTGCTTGGCCCATTCGGGACGGGATTACGCTGTCGGCCAAGGATCAGCATAACCTGTCGCTGGCCGCGCAGCGTCCCGAAGATCTGCCGGTTTACGAGGGTTGAGCCGTGCGCATTGCGATCGTCGGTTCCAAAGGGCAGGTGGGCTGGGAGTTGACCCGCCGCGCGCCCATGTTTGGTCATGAGGTGCTGGCTTGGGATCAGGATGAGTTGGATATCACCGATGCCACCGCCGTGGACCAGACCCTGACCGCCAGCGGCGCGGCCGTGGTTATCAACGCGGCGGCTTACACCGCCGTGGACCGGGCTGAGCAGGAACCGGAGCTGGCGTTGGCCGTCAACCGCGACGGCCCGGCGCATCTGGCCGCCGCTTGTGCCCGACTGAACATCCCGTTGCTGCATATTTCCACCGATTACGTGTTCGACGGCCGCAAGACTGGCCCCTATGTCGAAGAGGATCCGGTCTCGCCCCTGGGTGTGTATGGCCTCAGCAAATGGGAAGGCGACGAGGCGGTGCGCCGGTTGTTGCCTCGGCATGTGATCCTGCGAGTGAGCTGGGTGTTCGGGATTCAGGGCCACAATTTCGTCAAGACGATTCTGCGGCTGGCGCGGGAGCGCGAGGAACTGCGGGTGGTGGCCGATCAATTCGGCTGTCCGACCTACGCCGGCGACATTGCCGACACGCTGCTGGCCCTGGCTGGGCGCGGCGCCGAGATGGATGCCAAGGCGATGTGGGATACCGGAGCCGGTTGGGGAACCTACCATTACTGTGGCGAACCGGCCACGACGTGGCACGGTTTTGCCAGTGCGATCATCGAAAAGGCCCGAACCTATGAATCATTGCCGGTGCAAACCGTGACCGCCATCGCCACCACCGATTATCCGACCCCCGCCGCCCGACCCGCCAATTCGGTGCTGAGTTGCGCCCGGTTGACTGCGGCGTTCGGTATCCAGCCGTGTTCGTGGCAGGAAGGATTGACCGCCATGTTGTTTGCTCTGTATGCCAGTTGATCTGGGCGAATTGCTGGTCGCGCACCAGAAACTGGCCGATGCCGATTTGCAGCGCGCCCGGCGCGTGCAGGACGGCACCGGCGAGAATCTGGATTCGCTGCTGGTCAAGCTGGGGTTGGTGTCGGAGCGTGATCTGGCCGAAGCGCTGTCCACGCAATTGAAGCTGCCGCTGGTGCAGCCCGCCGACTATCCCGACACGCCGGTGACCAACGGTGGCGTTTCCGCGCGCTTTCTCAAGGAATCGCGAGCCATCCCCTTGTTCGAGGACGAGCAGGGGTTGACGGTGGCGATGGCCAACCCCACCGACGATTATGTGCTGGCGGCGTTGCGACTGGCGACCGGTAAGGCTGTCTGGCCGCGGGTGGCGATGCCGTCGGAATGGGAGGCGGCTTTCGAGCGATTGTACGGTAGTGGCCGCTCGGCCATGGGCCAGATCGTCGATTCCATCGGTCTGGCCGATAATCTGACCGATGAAGAGCAGATCCAGCATCTCAAGGATCTGGCCAGCGAAGCGCCGGTCATTCGCTTGGTCAATTTGATGACCGCTCGCGCGGTGGAGTCGCGCGCCTCCGACATTCACATTGAGCCCTTCGAGAACCGGCTCAAGATCCGCTACCGGGTGGACGGGGTGCTGCGCGAGGTGGAATCGCCGCCGTCACGGTTGTCGGCGGCGGTGATCTCGCGCATCAAGATCATGGCCAAACTGAACATCGCCGAGCGGCGTTTGCCACAGGACGGGCGGATCCAGTTGCGGGCGCAGGGCAAGGAAATCGACCTGCGCGTATCCACCGTGCCGACCCTGTGGGGGGAAAGCGTGGTGATGCGTATCCTCGACAAAGCCAGCGTGGTGCTGGATTTTGCCAAGCTGGGTTTTAGTTCGCGCACGCTCAAGCGCTTCCTGGACGTGCTGCATCAGCCGCATGGCATTATTCTGGTTACTGGTCCCACCGGCAGCGGTAAGACCACCACCCTCTACACTGCCCTGCAGACCATCAATACCCCGGAACGCAAGATCCTCACGGTCGAGGATCCGGTGGAGTACCAACTGGAAGGCGTCAACCAGATCCAGGTCAAGGCGCAAATCAACCTGACGTTTGCCAACGCCTTGCGCGCCATCGTCCGTCAGGACCCCGACGTGATCATGATCGGTGAAATGCGCGATGTGGAAACTGCCGGAATCGCCGTGCAGTCGGCGCTGACCGGCCATTTGGTGTTGTCTACCCTGCACACCAACGACGCGGCCGGCAGTATCACCCGACTGCTCGACATGGGAGTGGAAGACTACTTACTGACCTCGACCATCAATGGCATTCTGGC
>DAOTGT010000002.1:3732-64886 GCA_035447285.1 Candidatus Competibacter sp. | reverse complement strand
TCGACATGGGAGTGGAAGACTACTTACTGACCTCGACCATCAATGGCATTCTGGCTCAGCGACTGGTGCGGCTACTTTGCACCCAGTGTCGCCAGCCCTATCCAGCCTTACCGGAACTGGCCGATGAATTGCGGCTGTACCGCTTTTCCGATGGCCGTGACATCACCTTGTACAAGCCAATCGGCTGCGAGCAATGCGGTGGTACCGGCTATCGTGGGCGGGCGGCGATCATGGAATTCCTGATGATGAGCGATCCGCTACGTCGAATGGTGCTCAAGCACGCCGATGCTGGCGAGTTGCAGGCGACGGCGCAGAAAGAGGGCATGGACACCATGTACGAAGACGGGTTGCGCAAGGCGGTGGCTGGTTTGACCACCATCGAGGAAGTGCTGCGGGTGACCAGCCAGCAAGAGCAGGAGGCGTAGCGCATGCCTCGTTATCGCTACGAGGCGGTGGATGCCGCGGGTGAGGTGGTGCGCGATGAGTTGGACGCAGCGACTTTGGACGCGGCGGTTGCGCGGCTGCGCGATCAGGGTTTGTTGCCGCTGACGGTGAACGAAGCCAAGAGTGGGTTCCTGAGCGGCGGTTTCGGTCAGCCGTTGTTCAGCAAACGGCGGGCATTATCGCGCAAGACCATCGCCTTGCTCACTCAGCAACTGGCCAGTCTACTGCACGCTGGCATGCCGCTGGATCGGGCACTGACCATTCTGATCGGTGTGACCGAGGACGAGCAGGCCAAGCCCGTGCTGGAGCGAGTGCAGGAAAAAGTGCGCGGCGGCTCGTCCCTGGCCGATGCCCTGGAGGTGCAGGGCGTGTTTTCTCGTTTTTATCTGAACATGGTCCGTGCCGGCGAAGCGGGTGGGGCTTTGGACGTGGTGTTGAAGCGCTTGACCGAATTCCTGGAGCGGTCACAGGCGCTGCGGGAAACGGTGACATCGGCGCTGATCTACCCGATCATCCTGCTGTCGGTATCGGCGCTGTCGGTCATTATCCTGCTCACGTTCGTGGTGCCGCAGTTTCAGCGTTTGTTCGCCGACGCCGGCAAGGCGCTGCCGCTGGCGACTCAGATCGTGATCGCCGTCGGCGATGGATTTCGCTACTACTGGTGGGTGGGGGCGATTTTGTTCGTGCTGCTGTCGGCGATCGCGCGCCGACAGTTGAGTCAGCCGGAAAGCCGTGCTCGCTGGGATGACCGGTTTCTGCGGCTGCCGTTGTTTGGCGATCTGATCGCCAAGGTGGAGACCGCGCGGCTGTCGCGGACCTTGGGAACCCTGCTCGGTAACGGCGTGTCGATGTTGAACGCCCTGACCATCGTTCGCGAGACCTTGAGCAACCAGGTGCTGGCGGGTGCGTTGGGCGAAGTGGCCGAGCACGTCAAGACCGGTCGAGGGCTGGCCGATCCGCTGCTGGAAGCCGGTCGTTTCCCCAAGCTGGCGGTGCAGATGATCCGGGTTGGCGAGGAAACCGGTCAGTTGCAGGAGATGCTGCTGCAGGTGGCCGATACCTACGATGGCGAGGTACAGACCGCTGTCAAGCGATTGCTGACTTTGTTGGAGCCGGCTTTGATTCTTGGCTTGGGCGTGATCATTGCCGGCATCATCATGTCTATCCTGGTCGCGATCCTCAGTTTGAACGATCTGGCTTTTTAGAAGAGTATGGGAATCAAGGGGTGGGAACGGCTGTTCTTGCCGTTCCCGCCCCTTGTCTTCCGCGCTCCGCCTCCTGCTTTTTATGAGACCGAATCGATGAAACGAACTAATCTTTGCCGCGCGCGCGGTTTTACCCTGATCGAGTTGTTGGTGGTGCTGGTGATCCTCGGTTTGTTGGCTGGGCTGGTCGGGCCGCAGGTCATGAAATATCTGGGTGGCGCCAATACCAAGACCGCCAAGTTGCAAATCGAGGATTTCAGCACCGCGCTGGATGCCTTCCGCTTGGATATGGGGCGCTATCCCACCACTGCCGAAGGCTTGCAGGCGCTGGTCGTGCAACCAGCGGGCGCGACCCGATGGAACGGTCCCTATCTGCGCAAGAACCTCGTTCCCAAGGACCCATGGGGTAACGACTATCAATATCGTTCGCCCGGCCAGCATGGTGGGGCTTTCGATTTGTATGCGTTGGGGGCCGACAACGCCGAAGGTGGCGACGGCGAAGATCAGGATGTGGTGAGCTGGCAGTGAGCGGCGGCTTGGGCACGGCGATGATATGACGGCGCGGGTTGGGCAACACGGTTTCACCCTGCTGGAAATTCTGATCGTGTTGGTGATCGGCGTGCTGTTGGTGGCGCTGGTGCCGCCGCTGCTTTCGGGTATGAGCGGTGCCACCGAACTGCGCGGCGCGGCGCGGCAACTGGCCGCCGGTCTGCGCAATGCCCGTAACGAAGCGGTCGCTCGCCAACAGGAAGCGGTATTGACCCTTGATCTGGAGCGGCGCCGCTTCGGTGTGACTGGCGACCCACGCGAGATCGCCCTGCCAGAGAGCGTGGCACTCAAGCTGTATACCGCTCAGTCGGAGTTGCTTGACGGTACCATCGGCGGCATCCGCTTTTTTCCCGACGGGAGTTCCACCGGCGGTTCCATCACCGTCAGCGGTCCGAAACTGGCGTATCGCGTGAACGTGGACTGGCTGACCGGCGCTGTCGCCATCGTCGAGCAGGACGCGCGGCCGTGAGCCGGAGTCGACGGCAGGGCGGTTTTTCGTTGCTGGAGGTGCTGGTCGCCTTTGCAATTCTCTCGATTTCGCTGGGCGTGTTGTTACAAATATTCGCTACCGGGTTGCGCAACGCCGGCGTTGCCGACGACTACACTCGGGCGACCCTGTACGCCGAATCGATCCTGGCCGCGATCGGCCGGGAAACGCCCTTGACCGAGGGTACGCGCAACGGACCGATCGACGACCAGTTCTCCTGGCGCGGCACGGTCGACGCCTACACCGAGAATATGCCGGACTCCGAGAAAACCCGGGTTCGGGCCTACCGGGTTCGGGTCGAGGTATTCTGGCCGAGTCTGCTGCAAACACGTTCGGTGGTGCTGGAGACCTTGCGGCTGGCGCCGCTTGAACCACCGGGCGGACGCCGATGAAGGCGGCGCCGCGTGGCGCGGAACGCTGGCAGCAGGGATTTACCTTGCTGGAGTTGGTGGTTGCCATCACCCTGATGGGTTTGGTGTTGGTAGTGCTGTACAGTGGTTTGCGGTTGGGCTTGGGCGGTTGGGACCGCGGTGAGCAGCGTGCCGAGGCAAGCAATCGATTGCGGTCGGTGCAGGAGTTCCTGCGTCGTCAATTGGCGCAGTCGATGACCGTTTACGAGACCAATAACGACCGACGGGAAAGGTTCGTGGTCTTCGCCGGCCGATCGGAAGGGATCGAGTTTGTGGCGCCGATGCCGGCTCGCCTGGGTCAAGGCGGGCTGTACCGGATGTGGATCGAAATGGCGGATGGTCAGTTGCGACTGCGCCAGCGGCCGTATTTACCGGGCGATCCGGCCGCGGGCGAAGAGCGGATAAACGTTTTGCTGGAGGGGGTGTCCGCTATGGAATGGGCGTATTTTGGTCCGGAACGGGACAACGATCAGGAATCGCCGCGCTGGCGCGCCGACTGGACCAGTACCGAGCGGCGGCCACTGTTGGTGCGGTTGAACCTGACGCTACGGGGTGAATCCTGGCCCGACTTGGTCGTTGCGCTGGTCGAGGGTCCACGCTGATGATCACTAATCGCGAAGGGTGGGGCGGGCGCTTCGATGCTCGCGAAAACGGCATGGTGCTGGTCATCGTGTTGTGGATCATGACCCTATTGGCGGTGATGGCCGGCAGTTTCGCCTATTCCATGCGGATCGAAACTCGTTTGGCGACCGGCACGGTCGAGCGGGCGCAAGCCCGGGCTCTGGCCGAAGCCGGCATAGCCTATGCCTTGGCTTGGCAATTGGATCCGGAAGCGCAAAAGCAGTGGCCACCAAACGGTGACTGGCACGAATGGTCCTTTGGGGGCGGTCGGTTGCGAATCCAGGTGGTGGACGCCGGCGGCTTGGTGAACCTCAACACTGCCAACTCTGAATTGCTCAAGATACTGTTATCCGCGGCCGGTGTCGATCCCCAGGATCAGGACCGTTTGGCGGACGCCATCCAGGACTGGCGCGATCCGGACGATCAGCCACTGCCGAACGGCGCCGAAAGCGGCGACTATCGCGCCGCTGGCCGGCCCGGACCCAAGAACGCGCCATTCGAGAGCGTCGAGGAATTAGGGGAGGTGTTGGGAATGACCCAAGCGCTCTACGAGCGGATCGCCGATGTGGAGACGGTGTTTTCCTACCACTCCGGCGTGAATCCGGAACTGGCACCCGCCCGCTTGCTGCAAGCCCTGGGTTTGGACGAGCGGACCGTGGCCGACTATCTGGAAGCACGTGCCAGCGCCGCCGCCGACGGATCGCCACCGCCACCGCTGCAATCCGGTGACGGTCAATCCTTTTTCTCCCCGAGCCGTGCGAACGTTTATCATATTACTGCCATGGCCGAGACGGAGAGCGGGATGTCCGTGACCATAAAGGCCGTTATCGACGGGCGGAGCGTGGATACCGAGCAGAACCTGCGGGTGCTGGCGTGGCGCGCTGGGGGCTGAGAAATTGCTTTCGGAAGGCCAAACAAAAGCTCCCCTTACCCTTTGGATTGATCCTCATGCAACATAAAATCGGTTTTTATATGGCCTTTTAGTTCGGAGAACAGGCATTCACATATGGTTTTGTCGCTGGATTCATCACGTTTGCAGGCTTTGACGATCAACCCCCGCTGGATCTGGAATGCATTCTGGTGCTGGTGGCGGGATGGCTTACTGGCTTGGTTGCCGGCCAGTGTCCGCCGCTGGTTGACCGGTTCGTCGCGGCGCTTGGTGATCGCGGTGGATGAAAATGGATATGTGTTGTCGCGCGAGGAAGCCGGACAAAACCAGGTACTGGAGCGGCTGGATCGGGCGTTGCCCGATGATCGGCTGGTGGCGAAGTGGTTTAAAGCAGAGAAAGCCAGACAACTGGTGTTGCGTTTTCCAGCCGATCAGGCGTTAGCGCGGACCCTGTCGCTGCCTTTGGCCGCCGAGAAGAACTTGCGCCAAGTGGCGGGGTTCGAGATGGACCGCCTGACGCCGTTTGCCGCCGATCAGGTGTACTACCATGCCCGTGTGTTGCAGCGTCAGCCCGAACAGCGCCGTTTGCGGGTCGAGTTGACCGCGTTGCCGCGGGTTGCGGTGGATCCGATGCTGCTTCAGTTGCGACAACAAGGGCTGTTGCCAGACGTGCTGGACGTGGTGGGTGCCGATTCCGATCTTAATCTGTTGCCGCCGGAGCAGCGGGTGCGTCGGGGTCTTTGGGAACAGCGGATGCGGGCGATGGTGATCGTCGCCAGTCTGCTGCTGGTTGCGGTGGCTTCGGTGTTGCCGATTTGGCAGCAACGCGCGCTGTTGCTCCAAGCGAACGCCAAGAGCGGTCGGCTCCAGGCGGCGGCGAATCAAGCCATGACCCTACGTGATCAGTTGGATCGGACCCTGCAAACCTCCCGGATGCTGGCGGAGAAAAAACAGGCGATTCCAACTCGGGTGGATCTGCTGCGGGAATTGACCCTGATCCTGCCGGTGGACACCTGGGTGGAACGATTGCAGATCAAGGGAGATAGCTTGCAGATCAACGGTCAGTCCACCAAGGCATCGGCGCTGATCGGTATTCTCGAAGCGTCCGATATGCTGGACAGCGCTAGATTTTTGTCGCCGGTCACCACGGATCCGAGAACCAACAAAGAGCGTTTCCTGTTGGGTGCCCACATCGGCAGGGAGTCGCGATGACCGTCACGACGGCGCCGGGTTGGGGGCAACGCCTGGGGGCGTTGGCGCTGCTGTTGCTGGTGGTGGTTGGTAGTCTCTACTTGATGGTGGAGCGGGGTTTGGCCGTCAGCTACCGTTTTTATGAAGAACGTCTGGAACAGCAGCAGGGTCGATTGGAGCAGCTCGAACGTATGGCCGCCAACCGCGAGCCGATCCAACAGTTGATCACCAGAATCCAGCAGGATCGCAATATAACCGCGCAGTATCTGCCGCAATCCGCGCCACCGCTGGCCGCCGCCGAGCTGCAGCAGCGCGTCAAGGCCGTCGTCGAGGCGGCCGGTGGGACCCTGCGTAGTACGCAGGCGCTGCCGCCGGTCGAGGAAGGAAGTGCCGTGAAGGTGGCTGTCAACGCGACCGTGAGTGGAGATACCGACAGCTTGCAGAAAATTCTGCACGACCTTGAATCGCAGACGCCGCTATTGTTCGTCGACAATCTGGATGTATCGGCGCGAGAGGTTCGTCAACGTCTACCCAACGGTCGGTTGGCTGGCTATACCCGAGTGCAACTGAATATTCAATTTGAAATCTCGGGATACCTGCGCAAGGAGGATGGCTAAATGACAGCCAGAAACATCGGCTTATTGCTGTGGTTGCTGGTTGGTGCGGGTGCCGCCGCCGCCGTGTACTGGCAACTCGCGCACCCGCCGCGCCCGCCCGCGACATCTACTGTGAGTCGGCCCCCGGAACTGCCGTTAGTGGAGCCCATGCGGCTCTTTCAACTACCACCGTTGGATCAGTATGGCGAGATTGTCTTGCATCCGTTGTTTATTGCCACCCGCCAGCCGGAACCTCCTCCGCCTCCCGAGGAAGCGCCGCCAGAAAGACCATCTGCTCCCCCGGGGCCGGAACAGAAGCTGACGTTGCTGGGGGTGATGATCACATCCAGTGCAAAGAAGGCCTTATTGCGACCCGAAGAGCCCAATGCAAAAACGGCACGGATTGGCCTAGGGGAAAAAGTAGGCGAGTGGCGGCTAGAGGCGGTTTTCTCCGATCGGGTCGTGTTGCGCAAGGGCCAATCAACCCAGGAATTGCCGTTGATGCGCCCGCAAAAACCGGTGGATCTACATGGATACCGGTCTGGTGCGCGGCGCGGCCGGAATGCGCGACCTGTCAGCCAACCTGCGATGGCGCCAAAACCCGGAGCACCCCAACCGCCAGTGGTTTCTCCGCCGCCACAAAATAATGGATAAGGGCTCTACTTCCATGAAAAAAGTATGTTTCACGCTGGCTTGCGTGTTATTGGCGTTGCTGCTCGGCGCGTGCACGACGATGCCTGCTGACCAGAATAGTGCTCAAGATTCGGCGGAGCCGGCCGCGCCCACCGCTGGCGAAGCGCTTCGCCTGACTTCAGCGCCATTGCCATCCGCCGCTCGGTCGCCGCTCGCCGACCGGGACAGCGCCGCGATGACTGCCGGCACCACGATGATCCTGCCAGGGACGGGTAACTTCATCGACAGGAAGACAGCCTCCAAGCCGACACCGGTAACCCGTACCACGGCCGGTGAAGTCACGCTCAATTTCGAGGGGGCCGATATTCGTGACGTCGTTAAAGTCGTTTTCGATACCCTCAAGGCAAACTATACGGTCGACCCGCAGGTGCAGGGTGAAGTGACCGTGCAAACCGGCCGACCGCTCGCGCGGGATCAGCTGTTGCCGACCTTGGAGACGCTGCTGCGCGCTAGCAACGCGGTTTTGGTTCGCGAAGGCGAGGTATACCGGATCATTCCGGCTGCGGGCGCCGTGCAAAGAGGAATTGTGGTGCCACGGTTGGGGCGGGGTGGCTTGGGGTATGGCGTGCGGATCGTGCCCTTACGCTATGTGAGCGCCACCGAGATGCAAACGATCATTACGCCGTTCCTGCCCGAAGGTGGCGTTCTCCGAGCAGATCCTATTCGTAACCTGCTGATCTTGGCTGGAACCCCGCAAGAATTGGCTAATGTGCAAAGCACCATTGATACTTTCGATGTGAACTGGCTCAAGGGCATGTCCATCGGCATGTTCCGGCTGCGCAATGTGGATAGTCAGGCATTGGCCGGGGAATTGAATCAATTTTTGGGCGAGGGTTCCGGAACCCCAATCGCGGGGATGCTTAAGTTCGTACCGCTCAGTAAGCTGAATGCAGTGCTGGTGATTACGCCACAATTGGAATATCTCAAGGAGGCGGCTATCTGGATCGAACGCCTGGATAATATCGGCGGTGAACGGTTGTATGTCTATCAGGTGCAGAACAGCCGGGCGGACTATGTGGCCGAATTGCTCAACGGGCTATTCAACCTTGGCGGCGGCGGTAGCGCAAGCCGGGGAGGGGATCTGGCGCCAGGTTTGAAATCATCGCAGCTATCGAGCGGATCGGGCCTGACGGGTGGTTCGAGTTCCAGTTTGAGTGGAGGAAGCAACAAGTCGACGCTGTCCAGTTCGTCCTCCTCCGGGCTTGGCGGTTCGGGTACGTCGAGTACGGGAACATCCGGGCTTGGGGGTTCCACACCATCGATTGGGGGCGGTCGCGCGGGTGGACGTTCCGGTGGCACGGCTAGCGCTGGCGCTGGGAGTAGCGCCATTGGTTCGGGTGGACCCAGCGCGGGCATGGAGGAGGTCCGCATCGTCGCTGATGTCGAAAACAACTCACTATTGATCTGGGCCACCAATCAGAATTACGAGCGGATCCTCGGTACGCTGCAAAAGCTGGATGTCACGCCCCGCCAGGTTCTGATCGAGGCCACCATCGCCGAAGTGACCCTGACCGGTAAATTGCAGTACGGCTTGCAATGGTTTTTTACCAATGATGTGGGCAGCAGTCACACGGGTACGGGCTCGCTCGGAATCAACGCGAACGACCTGACGGTCAACGACGTGCTTGCGGATCGAGCAACCGGCGCTTTTTCCTATGCGATTACCGACAGCGCCGGGATGGTGCGCGCTCTGCTGAATACTTTGGCCAGCGATTCCAAGGTCAAGGTCCTGTCATCACCTCATGTGATGGTGGTGGACAACCAGCAGGCGGTGATTCGGGTGGGTACCCAGCAACCGATTCCATCCGGCACGACCACCACGAATAACGTGACCACTTCGGGTGGCGTGGAATATAAGGACACTGGTGTGCTGTTGGAGGTGTTACCTCGGGTCAATTCGGGCGGCATGGTGAATATGGAAATCAAGCAGGAAGTGATCGATTTGGGGCCGTTGGTGGAAACCACCCAAAGTAGCAGCCAATCCATCTCGTCACGCTCGTTCTTGCAGCGTAGCGTGACCAGCAAGGTAGTGGTCAAAAGTGGCCAGACGCTGGTGCTGGGGGGGTTGATCCGCGACAATCGTTCCGAAGGACAGAGCGGCTTTCCGATACTGTACAAAATTCCGGTGCTAGGAGCGCTATTCGGCAACACCGAAGAACAGGTGGATCGTACTGAGTTGATCGTGCTGATCACCCCACGGGTGGTCGAGAATAGCGAAGAAGCCGATCAAGTGACTGATGAGATCAAGCGCAAGATGCAGGAGCTTGCGCCCTTGATTCAGCAACCCGCAGGCTGAGTCCTGCTACCATGAAGGTTCTTGTGATGGGATGCGGGGACAGTCTGAAAGTTTTGTTGTTTTTTTGGTATAGCTTGTTGTATGGTTGACATGGCTGTGTGCTACACTTATAGTCTATAACCAATAGGGTTTTGTGGTGGCATGAACAAAGGATTGTTGTTTTTTTGCCAGCACGTGTTGTTTGGTTGACTTATCCATGTTTTCAACGTACAGTTTAGCCTGTCGTTGAGACTTCTCTTGAATGATGCTTCTCCCTTGCTACTTGTTAAGGAGCCTCAAAATGGTGCGTGAATTTAAAAAGATTGGTGCCGCTGCGGCAGTCGCCGGTGCCCTGCTGGCCTCATCCGCCAGCTACGCGACGGTTCAGTTGTCCGCGGCCGGCGATATCTTGCTGGTGCCGTATGTGACCTGCGACCTCAATGCCGACCTCTCGAAGCAAAAAAACACCCTGATCGGCTTGATCACGTTTTGGAAAACGCGGCTGGGGCTGGTTGATAGGAACGGCGAACTTCTGCCGGCGCCGGCCGGACTGGCCAATGTGAGGCCGCATGGTGTCCCCACAACGCCGTCTCGCACGCCTTCCGGGAAAGGTCAAGTGCATTGGTATTTTTATAACACCAGGAGCGAGCATGAGCTGGATGGTGTTATTGATGTGACCGATAACGATTTCGTTCGGTTTGACTGGTGCAGCACCATCAAGGACGATCCGGCGACGGTGTATCTGGGTGATGGGAAGCACCCGGGCTATATGCTGTTCGTCGACAATACGTTTGACTCCGCGCAGTTGTCGGGTCACAACAGCGTCGTTGGCATGCCCGAATTCGCGCTGTATGGTCATGCGTACCAGGTTCAGGGTAACTGGGCATCGCAGGCGTTCGTTCCCGTGGTGTCGAATCCGGTATGTACCTTTGATGTAACTCCCAATACCCCGCCGTCGGATTACACGTGTTCGGGCGTGGAGGGCCAACCCGGTGGCTTCTGGATCAATGTTGTCAAGGATCGGACCACGGGTTATCCACATACCAGTCGTTTGGTGAGCGGTATCGACTATACCAATAGCGCGGCTCGGGAGGTGCGGGATGTCTACCTCCGTTACTTCCTGGACCCGGCCTTGGCGACGGCGAACTTGATGGTGTTTTGGTTCAACACCAACGCGTCCGCCGGCACGGGCCGTCCTACGGCTGGCGAGACTTATAACAGCCAGCAGGTTTACCAGCGCTCGTTCACTCAGGTTCTCCCGGACGAGTTGAATCTTCTTCTCAGCACGCCTGCCGCGCCGAAATTCCCAGGCATGATTCATGAGGAAGATGATGACGGTTTCGTCGTCAAGAATACCGGAATCATCCGCTTCGGGATCCCCGAGGTTCAGAGCGGCATAGAGTGGAGCTCTTCCGGCGTGGTGTTCAATATGCTGGGCTTGGGCGCTGGTGACAATGCGTCGCAACTCCAGACCGAGATGGCCACCGAAGGTTCGGAATATCAGTTCTGATCCTTGAGCCATCCGGTTTTTTCAGAACGGTGCCTTGTAAAAGGCACCGTTTCTTTTTGAGAGTGGCAGAACTTCTACGTGTTGTCAGTACATAGTATTTGCATGAAGTCTGAGGACAAGGTCATGCGGAAAATGCTCGGTTTTATACGATTCCTGTCCCCCGTTCTGCTGGTAGGTACGTTCTTGTTGATGGCGCTACCCTCACGGGCGGAACCGACGCCACCCTCTCCAATATTCCAACCTTTACCCTTTACCGGGGGAGCATTTGCCGTAGTTGTGGACGATGTGGATATGGATGGTCGCAGCGATTTGATTGTGACCAATCGCGATGCGGAAACGGTACAGGTGCTTTACCAGAAAGCGCCACGCCAGTTCGAAGCTGGGCCGGTCGCGAAGGTGCTGGGGTTTCATGCCAACGAGTTGACTCGTCTACCCGGGAACGAACATCGCTATGTGCTGAACGCCGAAGGCGAAGGACAGTTGAAAGTGCTGGCGCCGGACAGCAAGGCGGGATTGCGGGAAATCGCGAACCGGTCGCAAGGCGGATCGTTTACGACCACGGCGTTTTCCTGGCCGAATTGGGGTACATCGCTGGCCGTGATGCCCTACCAAGGCCCTAGCTGGACCCTGCTAAAAAATTTTCAGGCTGACACCGCGGACGTAGATGCGGAATATACCTTGGGGGTACCGCGGCACAGTGTTCCCGGCGTGGTAACCGCTGCTGATATCGATGGTGATGGCATTGTGGAACTGCTGTATACCACCCGGAATTCGCGGACCTTATGGCGGGTTGATTACCCCAAGGATGGCCAGCTTCCCGAGCCGGTGGCGGTCTGGACGGCGCCGGTCGGCACGCCTCGTCATGTGGTGGTGGCGGATTTGAATGGTGATGGTGCGCTCGATATCCTGTTGCCTTTGGAATCGGAGCGCCGGATTGCGGTGCTTTTAAACGATGGTAAGGGCCATTTCACGCCAGGGCCGGAACTGCTGGTTCCCGGCCAAGCTTGGGGGCCTGCCTTTTTGGCGATAGCCAAGGTCGAGGGAAGCTGGTTGTTGGTGACCGACACCGAGCGGTCACTGGTGTTCTACCGAATTGAAACCGGTAGTCCCTATCAATATAAAACGATTGAAATACCGTTGGATGGCGGCGTCAGCCAACTGAGGCTTCAGGATGTGGACGGCGACGGTGAGGTTGACTTGATCGTGGTGCTCAGCAAGCTTAAGGACTCGCTACAAATTCTATATGGGCCACTCTGGCAGAAAGCAATAAATTTGGAGAATACAAAATCCGCCGCCGAGGTTGTGCCTGGTCAGATAGCAGAACGAGAAGATGATCGTGTGGATCCGACTTCAGCCATCAAACGTAATATCGCGCTGACTGTTGATCCTAGCCGTGTTTTGGCCCGTGTGGGCGATCATGCGATCACTATTAAAGACCTGCGAGAATTCGGCTTACAAGGTGGATTGGGTCAGGAGTTGCAAAGTCAAGCGGGTCAGATCCGGGTTCTACGACTCTTGATTGAGGAGGAGTTGCTTAAGAAGGCGATTGAACGGGAAAATCTGACTTCAAAGTCGATGTCACAGGAAGGATATGCCACTGGCTTGCGGCTGCTTGGTGATCGGTATTTTCCGGTGCCGCCGCAGCCGGACGAGACCGTGCTGCGAGCTTATTACGATGCGAACCGGGAGCAGTTCGGTATCCCCGAGCTAGTTCGGCTGGTACAAATCCAGTTCCGCAACGACCGCGATCAACTGGGAGGCCCCACAGCTCGACAACGGGCCGAACAGGCTATGCGGCGGCTTGAAGCAGGGGAAGATTTTGCCAAGGTTGCGGCAGAATTGACCGAAAACCCACGTGCCCGCAATACCGGACCGGAACGGGGGTTTGTCGCCCGCAACGCTGAGCCTTGGTTGCGGGATGCCGTGCGCGGTCTGCAACCCGGCCAGCGTACCGGTATCGTGCAGTCGCCGGTGGGTTATGAACTGTTGTTGATGACCGACTGGCGGGCGCCTTTGATCGCCGCTTTTGAAACAGTGCGCGCCAAGGTCGCGGCGCAATGGCAGGTAGGACAACAACGTCAGGTGCGGGATCGCTATCTAAGAACACTGGCTCAGGAATTTGGGGTCGTCGTGAACGAGAAGACGTTGGAACGAGCGAATCCAGCTCAGGTTCAGGCGGGCGAGCGGCTGGAGCACAGAGTTCAGCGTTACTGGACTGCTCGTTCAGTTAATGACCTCCAGACTGTGTACAGTCTGGAGGCAGCGGCCCAACCTGGTGGCTGGCTGACGCCCGATCAGTACCGACAGATCGGCGGACTGCCGGTTCGCGAGGTCCAGACTCTAGAAATAAAAGTGGAGGGTGAGCGGGCCTCAGTCAAGCTCCAGGGTAAAATCGAAGTTGGGGCATTCGGCTGGACCCAGCAGACTCTTACCGAGGAATGGGTCTTGATTGATGGCGAGTGGTACCATCAAACCCTTAAGCCTCGCGCTCAGGAAGGAAAAAATCCTTGAGCGTTCGTGGTGCGATCAAGAGTGATGATGGATAAACAGAGAAAAATTCAGGTTACGCTCGATCAGGCAAGCGAGTTGCTGGACCAGCACCGCTATGAAGAGGCGCACGGACTCTACACCCAGATTTGTCAAGAAAATCCCGAGGATGCTGGAGCATGGTCCGGTTTGGCGGTGGCTTGTCTGCGGTTGCGGCGTTTTCCAGAATGCAGGCAGGCTGTCACCAAGGCTCTAAGCTTGAATTCATTGCAAGTGCAACCGTACCTGATTGGAGCGGCGGCGGCAAGTCAGATGGGACGCCACGCGGAAGCCATTCAAGCAGTCGATGCCGCGCTGACCTTCGCGCCGGATCACCTTCAGGCGCTCAACAGCAAGGCGGGTGCGCTGCTTAGCCAGCAGCGTTACGCTGAAGTCCTGCCGCTGATGGAACGGGCTCTGCGGAACGATCCGGCCAATACCACCGCGCAGTTGAACCGCGGAGTAGCGTTGCACGGCATGGGGCAGTCGCTGGCGGCGTTGGAGGTATTTGACCAGTTGTTGGTATCTAAGCCCGATCATGCCAATGCACTGATGAACCGCAGTTCGGTGTTGATTGCGCTGGAGCGCCCCGAGGAAGCCATCCAGGCGGCCGATGCCGCCTTGCGGATTCAGCCGGATGCAATCATTGCCCTGCTTAACCGAACTGCGGCGTTGTTGAGTCTGCGCAAGCCTCGAGAAGCGTTGGCGGCTGTGGATCGCTTGCTGCAACTGAAGCCACGTCATATCAAGGGTTTGATCAATAAGGCCGTTGCCTTGTTGGCGCTACGGAATTATGAGCCCTGTCTGACGACCCTGCTGACCGTATTGACCTTCGATACCTTCAATCCTGATGCCCTGGAAATCAAGGTACAGGCGCTGTTGGGTTTGGGGCGCTTTGCGGAAGCGCTGGCGGAAGGGAATAAGGCGCTGTCCCGATACCCCGATCGTTCGGTGCTGAAGTTGGCCACGGCAAAAGCCCTGATGGGTTTGCAGCGTGTTGCCGAGGCGGAGTCCTGTCTGGATACTGTGCTGGCGACCACGACTCACCAGCCCGAGGCGGTATCGCTTAAGGCTGAGATTCTGTTCGGCCGTAACGAGTGGGATGCTGGCCGGACTTTGATTGAGCAGGCGCTTATTGAACACCCGGCGGATGCCTTACTTTGGGTGGCAAAATCGGTCATTCTGCTGGCAACCGAGCATTACACCGAGGCATTGGTTGCGATTGAGCACGCCTTGGCGCTGGAGCCGAATCAAAGCCAGGCCGCCATCAATCGAATCGCGGCCTTGAACGGCTTGCACCGCTTTGCCGAAGCGCTGGCGGCTGCGTGGGAATTGCTGGAGCAAGGTGTGCGCGATTGGCAGATCTATGCCAATCAGGCGGGGGCCTTGGCAGGATTGGAGCGGTTTGAAGAGGCGCGGCAAGCTTTTGCGACTGCCCGCGAGCTGGATAAAGACGCTTTCCGGGCCTTTCGGGGATGCCATGAGGTTTATGGCATGCCGCCGGATGCATTGGTGCCCGATCCGGAGCCGTGCGCTGAATATCTGGCCTTTAAGTTGAAGCGTCTGGAGCGGGGTGATTGGCGGGAATATGAAGCGACCGTCGAGCGGGCACAGGATCTGATCGCGCAAATGCTTGCTGCGGGGCAACCCACCCCGATCCCACCGTTTAAGTCATTGCTATTGCCTTTTTCGCCCGGGCTGACAACAGCTATCGCCCGCAGCCGTGGCGAATTTCTAGCCGAAGGCATGGCAGCCGCGCGCCAGCAACTGGCGTTTTTCCATCCGGTGGTGGCTGCCGAGCGACTCAGGATCGGCTACGTATCGGCGGATTTTCGCAACCATCCCACCGCCCATCTGATGCGCGGTCTGTTCCGGTTGCACGACCGGGAGCGTTTTGAAACTTGCATTTATGCTCTCTGCGGTGATGACGGGAGTGATTACTACCAGCGCATCAAGGCGGATGCGGATCGGTTCGTGGACTTGGCCGGTGCGAGCAATGCCGATATCGCGGCGCGTATCCATGTCGATGGCATTCATATTCTGATCGATTTGATGGGGTATACGGCTTACGCTCGTTCGGAAGTCTTCGCCTTGCAACCGGCTCCCGTGCAAGTTAGCTATCTGGGATATCCCGGTACCATGGGCGCACCCTTCATGCCCTACATCATCGCCGACCCCATTGTGCTGCCAGAGGAATTACGGTGCTGTTTCAGTGAAAATCCGATTTATCTGCCCGAATGCTACCAAGTTAACGACCGCTGGCAGGAGATCGCTGAGACCGGTATCCGGCGGGTGGACCAGGACCTGCCGGAACAAGGTTTCGTTTTCTGCTGTTTCAACCAGATTCAGAAACTCGAACCGATCCTATTCTCGATCTGGATGCGTATCCTTCATCGCGTGCCCGACTCGGTGCTGTGGCTGTACTCCGAAAACGAGGAGGCTCGGGATAATCTGCGGGCGACCGCTACTGCCTGCGGGGTTGCTGGCGAGCGACTAGTGTTTGCCAAGCGTTTGTCCAAGGATCGTCATCTCGAACGCCACCGGCTGGCTGATTTATTCCTGGATACGCGTATTTATGGTGCTCACACCACGGCTAGCGATGCCCTGTGGGCCGGATTACCGGTACTGACCTGTATGGGTGAGACATTCCCGGCGCGGGTGGCTGCTAGCCTGTTGCAGGCGATGGAAATACCGGAACTGATCACCCACTCGCTGGAAGAATACGAGGAACAGGCAGTGCAATTAGCGACCCGACCGGCGGATCTGACGCTGCTTCGGGACAAGCTGACGTACAATCGCTTGCGAACCTCGCTGTTCGATACCGAACGCTTTGTCCGGCATCTTGAGCGAGCCTATGAATTGGTGTGGGACCGCCATGTGCGAGGACTGTCGCCTGCTCCGCTGCATGTGCCGGCGTTGCCCGCTGTGAATCGTGGAAGCGCATGATTCCGGGCGTGTGGTTCTTGACTCGCGGTTGGCTGAAGACGTGTCGATTTTTAATTTGATCTCCCCAGCAAATTTAGAACCTAGACTTGGTCAGGGTTGGCTGCTTTACCGGGTTCTACATGAGTCCTGGTTGCAGCGTCAATTGTTCTTGAAACTGCTGAAGCGGGATTTTGCCGAGCGTTACCAAGGTTCCTATCTGGGGCTACTCTGGTCGCTGCTGCTGCCACTATTGTCGCTGCTGGTGTTTACCTTTTTTTTCGGCGTGATCTTTAAGCTCCGTTGGGGTGATCGTGGCGGCAGCTCGTTGAGCGAATTAGCGTTGATTCTGTTCGTCGGTATGGCACTTTACAACTTTTTGGCTGAATGCCTCAGCCGCGCCCCCAGTCTTATTTTGGCGCACCAGAATTACGTCAAAAACGTTATTTTTCCACTGGAGATGCTGCCGGCGGTGATGGTTACCTCCGCTCTGTTGATGCTAGCCGTCACCCTGTTTGTGATTCTATCGCTGCAAGAGATTTTGGGTAGTGGCTTAACGTGGACGGCATTGCTATTGCCGGTCATGATGCTGCCACTGTTGCTGCTTACGCTGGGTCTGAGCTGGTTTCTGGCTGCTTTGGGGGTTTACATCCGCGATATCCAGCAACTGATCGTGCCACTGGTGCAATTGCTGATGTTTATGACTCCAGTGTTTTATCCAATCAGCGCCTTGCCAGCATCTGCCCGATACTGGTTCCAATTTAACCCATTGGCGCTGGTGATCGAGCAAACTCGGGGAATTATTCTTTTTGGCCAACCACCGGTTTGGGGACACTATCTATTGTGTCTGGGCATGGGATTTCTGGTGGCGCTGCTGGGTGCCTATTGGTTTGCTCGGACACGTAAGGGATTTGCCGATGTCCTCTAAGTCTGCCATCGACCGCTTGACTGCAGAGCAGGCCGTGATCGAAGTGAGCGAGGTGGGAAAGTGCTATCAGATCTACGAGCGGCCGCAGGATCGCTTGAAGCAGATGCTGTGGCGTGGCTGGCGCCGCTACTACCACGAATTTTGGGCATTGCGGAACGTGTCGTTTACGGTCCAGCACGGTCAGACATTTGGAGTGATTGGTCGGAATGGATCCGGCAAATCGACTTTGCTCAAAATGCTCTGCGGTACCTTGGCTCCGACCACAGGAGCATTGGAGGTGCGGGGTCGGGTGGCGGCGCTGCTGGAGTTGGGAACCGGTTTCAATCCAGAGTTTACCGGTCGCGAGAACGTTTATCTAAACGCTGCAATTCTCGGCCTCAATGATGCGGAAATCGAACGCTACCTACCCGAGATTCTGGCCTTTGCCGATATTGGCGAGTTTATCGATCAGCCAGTGAAGACCTATTCTAGCGGTATGGCGGTACGGTTGGCCTTTGCCGTTGCTGCTCATGTCCGCGCCGATATCTTGGTTATTGACGAGGCGTTAGCGGTTGGCGATATGTTTTTCGTGCAAAAATGTATGCGCTTTCTCCGCAAGTTTCAGAAGCGTGGCACGCTGTTTTTTGTCAGCCACGACACTGCGGCGGTGGTTAACCTCTGCGATCATGTACTGTGGCTGGAACATGGTCAAATGCGCGAGTTGGGTCCGGCCAAGGAGATTTGCGAGCACTACTTGGCGACTTTGCGCGAATCCCAGGGCGTGGATATTTCGATGGCGCGAGCGTCGCGACAGTCTGCCGCCGAAGCAGCTTTACAGATTCCGTTGGAGCGAGTGGATCGGCGGTTAGCGTTTCTGAATCAGACCCAATTTCGTAACGATCTGGAATTATTCGAGTTCCACCGTGACGTGGAGGGTTACGGCACTGGGGCAATCCAGATCGAAGACGTTCATTTTGAAGACGAGCAGGGTCGAGTTCTGCGCTGGACCGTCGGTGGCGAGCGAATTGCCTTGGTTGTACATGTCCGGGTTCTAGTTAATCTGGATGCTCCCATCATCGGTTTTTTTATCAAAGACCGGCTTGGCCAAAACCTATTCGGGGATAATACTTATCTGGCTTATGCTACCAATCCTCTACCGGTATTAGCCGGCCAGTATCTCAGTACATGTTTTACCTTTCATATGCCGATATTGCCGGTCGGTGATTACGCTGTGGACATCGCAGCGGCTTCTGGTACCCAGCAGGAGCATATCACTCATTGTTGGTGTAATGATGTGTTGGTTTTCAAGTCCCATGCCAGTAGTGTTCATCAAGGATTAGTGGGTATTCCGATGCTGAATATCGAGATGAAAATTACCCAACATGAGATTTCTGGACTGGTTCAGGAACGGTCCACATGACCACTAGCCTTGAGCCTTCCGTGGTAGATATCATTATCCCGGTTTATCGCGGACTCGATGAAACCAGGCGCTGCCTGGAGAGCGTGCTGGCATTTCAGCAGCAAACCGCTTGCGAAGTTGTGATAATTAATGATTATAGCCCGGAGCCTGATCTAACAGATTTTTTGCGACAACAGGCTGAAACTGGCGCCTTGACCTTGCTGGAAAACCCTACCAATACCGGTTTCGTCAACACCGTCAACCGTGGCATGATGCTGCATCCTGACCGCGATGTAGTGCTGCTCAATAGCGATACCCAAGTCCATGGCGATTGGTTGGATCGATTGCGCCGTTGTGCCTATAGCGATCCACAAATTGGTACGGCGACACCCTTTTCCAATAATGCTACTATTTGCAGCTACCCACATTTTTGCGAAGATAATTTATTTTTTCCTGCTGAAAATAGACTGGCGGAACTGGATATTTTATTTGCGGAAATCAATGCTGGGCTTCATGTAGAGATTCCTACAGCAGTGGGTTTCTGCATGTATATCACGCGGCATTGTATTGAGTGTGTTGGTTACTTTGATGCACAACGCTTCGGTCGTGGTTATGGCGAGGAAAACGATTTTTGTCTGCGTGGTAACGAGATTGGATTCAAACATCTGCTCTGTGGTGATGTTTTTGTCTATCACCGCGGCGCGGTATCCTTTGGGCCAGAGCATCCGTTTTTAGCCCGCCACGCTGTGGAACAGCTTAATGTTCTCTATCCTTCCTACGATCAGTTAATTGCATCCCATGTTGCGATGGATCCAGCGAGGCTACTGCGCAGGCGTATTGATTGGGCACGGATCACAAGAGTTGGTAGATCTCGTTTATTGTTTGTTACTCACCAACTTGGTGGTGGCACGGAAAAGCATGTCCGAGATTTGGCATACATGCTTGAATCTCAATTTGAAGTGTTGATTATAAAGCCGAATGCTGGAGATAAAATAACTTTAGAGTGGGCCAGGAGAGGAGAAGAGTTTAGATTATATTTTCCAATGCCGATGGCGTTTGAGGATTTGGTTGGACTGCTTCAAAAAGCGGCCATAATACGTATTCATTTCCATCATTTAATTGGCCATCATCCCTTGATCGCCACGTTGCCCCATAAACTAGGAATACCCTATGACTATACATTACATGATTATTTTCCAATTTGTCCTCAATTCAATCTGACATTGCCTGATGGGCGTTATTGCGGTGAACCGAATGTAGATGGTTGTAACGTGTGTTTGGAGGAACGTCCTCCTCATTGGCGACTTGATATTATTGCTTGGCGCGACTATTTCTATAAATTCCTAGTGGATGCGGAACGGATTATCGGTCCTTCTTGGGATGTGATCAATCGCATTAAAAAGTATATACCTGAAGCAAACTATAAATATTTGCCTCATCCAGAGATTTGTACGGCCAAAATATTGGTTTTGGGGATGATGTCGCCTGCGAAAGGTGCATTTCAGCTAGAATCATGTGTGCGAGATGCTAAAAAGCGAAGTTTGCCACTTTTTTTCAGGGTATTGGGTTTTGCTTATTATGAAAAATTGCCTATTGATGTAATAAATAGTAGCAATAATAATATGCCAATCTCATTTAGTGGGCCTTATACGGATAGTGATCTCTTGGCGCTTGTTGTTTCCGAGCATGCGGATATAATCTACTTCCCAGCACAGTGGCCTGAGACCTATTCTTATACTCTAAGCGCTGCATTGCGTTCCAAGCTGCCGATAGTAGCGCCCAAGCTAGGTGCCTTTGTCGAACGTTTAAGAGATTACCCAGACGCTTACTTGGTCGAATGGGATGTTTCTCCTCAAGCTGTGAATGATTTGCTGCTTGATATTATGGCAGGAAGGCAGCAGTCTATAGCAGAGGGATCCAAGCTGGGTTTTGGGGCCGTGAACTGCGATATATACTTGGAACGGTACGCGGATTTCATGAACAGATCTATATCAGTTAATATGCTCAGCCAGTTAACCCCTAATGAGTTGAAAGCTGAGTATGTCTATCAAGAATGGGCCGGATCAGTTGTTGATAATTTGGGACGTAGCCAGCTGATTGATATTATTAAAAACTTGGTTGGTTTACCTGTTGGGGGTATTTTAACTAAATTAGAGATAGAGGCATGGTGGAATGCCCACTTGGCTAGACAGGAAACACTGCTTGCTCAATTAGCTGACAAAAAGCGGATACTGGCTGATAAGGAGCAGGCGCTGGCTGATAAGGAGCAGGCGCTGGCTGATAAGGAGCAGGCGCTGGTTCAGTTGAATCAGCGCCTTGTGAAGCAGCAACAGGAACTCGAGCATGGGCGGCAATATGTCGAAATGCTACAGCAAGAAGTGGAGGGGTTTGAGAAAATTATTAAGGAAATCTACTCATCGACTTCTTGGCGGCTGACCCGTCCAGTACGCTGGTTAGGTCGATGGTGCCAACGATTTTAGAACCATAAAAGTCTTCACTCAAATATATAAAATCGATTTTTATTGATGTTTATTATAATATTTTCCGAATCGATTTCCTTTATAAATGCATATAGGCCTGATGATTAAAAATAGAAATTCAGCCAAGCTTTTTATCTCTTTATTTCTTAGGTTTTCAAGGAAAAAATCATAAATTCTCTTCTCCTGAATAAGATCGCTGATCATGTGAGAAAATGGATATGATACTCCTATGCACTTCCAACCGAGCCCCTCATTTTCGCATCTACTTATTAGAGACTTTACAGTATAATTATGCCCATGAAAAGCAATTGAATCATATGCAAAGACTATTCTGCGATTTTTTTCAATCAGTTTTTTCTGAATTGCTTTGTCTTCATTCATTAGCACATCGCCAAAGCCAGTTTCTGCCCAAACTTGCTGTTTAATCGCTAAGCTACAACAGGAAAGAGGAATATTTCCATACTTTTTAATAAAGTCCTGTCCCTCACTGGTAAAGTAAAACAAGCCTTTTTTTTCCCAAAAAAAGATATCTCTTCCATAGTTATCACCTTGATCGGGGATAACCGTTAAACCTTGAACAACGTCAGCTGTGTCAGTAACTAATGGAGCTACTATCTTTGCCAACCAGTCACGATTCGCGGGAACTACATCTTGCGATAATGTCACAAGATATTGGCCTTTAGCTTGAGAAAAAGCATAATCCCGTGTGGGGCCGAAACTAAAACTTTCTGGAGCTATTTTGTATAACTGAATCGGGTATTGATTAACGGATGCCAATGTGTCGTCTGTGGAACCAGAGTCAACCATAATAACTTCGTAGGGTAAGTTGATATCTTGTGAGAAAATAGAGTGCAGACATTTTTTAAATAGATCCCCTCCATTTTTTGTCAAGAGAATAATCGATATGGCTGGATTAACTATAGGATACATAATTTTCATGCTCCGCATTTTTAGACATGGGATTTTAACAAAATCTATATTCCATAATCAGGAAGATAAGAACTTTCTCGGCTTTCAGACGAAAGGGCAATTTCGAACAAATAACCCCCTTTGTTTTTGTAAACTTCTAGGCTGATTAACCATATGACTATACAGGTACGAAGCTTGGAGCGAGGATGTAAGATGCGCATCTGCATTGTTACCCCTGCTCTTATGGAGTCCCATCAGGATAATGATATTGGAGTTATCTATCATTCGCTAGCCTTGGTTTTGGCGCAGAGCGGTCACGATATTACTATACTATACGCGCCTAGCGATCAATTAAATCAGATAGATATAAGTTTCTGGTGTCATTATTACCAGCAGAAAAAGATTCGTTTCGTTCTTGCGCATCAAGATAATTCAATTTCATATTACGCTTCTTCAATAGTACAACAGTCGTACAATATCTATCAATGGCTAAGGATGGAAAGTTTTGAGATAATCCACTTTTCGGAGAGCAAAGGCTATGGTTTTTTTAGTTTTTTAGCTAAGCAACAAGGGCTGTATTTCAAAGATACGATAATGTGTATTAGTATACATAATCCTAGTAGTTGGCATAGAGTAGGTATCAAAGCATATACAGAGTCGCTTGAAAATGTTGAGTTAGATTTTTTGGAGCGAGAAAGTGTAGCGATGGCAGATATTGTTGTAAGCTCGAACTTTTACTTGCTCGATTGGATAAGGGGCGAGGGCTGGCGCTTGCCAGAACAGATTTGGATTCATCCAAATCTGAGTAACATGGATGAACAAACCTCCAAAGTCGATTCAGTTAAGCTACTGGCGGTAAATGAGCTAGTTTTCTTTGGGCAATTGGAATGGCGTAAAGGAGTAATACTTTTTTGCGATGCGGTTGATAAATTGGAAGAAACCGGATTATGTGATTTTAAAGTGACTTTTCTTGGTAAGACAGCAACAATTAACGGGCAAGATAGCGAGAGTTATCTCCGCAAACGAACGAGCAATTGGTCTTGGCCAGTGCGATTTATCACGGATATGGATCAGCATGGTGCTATTCGATATTTAAGTAGTGGCTTACGGATGGCTGTTATTCCATCGCTGTTGGAAAATTCACCACATGCGGTACAAAATTGCCTGTATGCAGGAGTGCCTTTTCTGGCCAGTAATGTAGGCGGTACTTCGGAGTTGATTTTTCCAGAGGATAGGCCGCATGCTTTATTTGCCATCCGTGCGGATCAAATAGCAGACAAACTTCAGAAAGCCTTACGTGAAGGCATAAATCCAGCACGGCCGGCAATTTCATTGGAAGATAACGTATATGACTGGTTGAACTGGCATAATACTATTTGTGTTCCAAAATCCCTTGCGATGGTGGATGATCATGATGATCATATATCAGCGCCTCCTCTCGTTAGTGTATGCATGACTCACTTTAACCGGCCCCTATATTTAAGTTATGCGATAAAGTCAATAAAAGCCCAGGATTATCAAAACCTTGAGATTATTTTAGTCGATGACGGCAGTACTGATCAAGAGGCGTTAAACTACCTCGAAACCCTTGAGTCCGATTTCGCCACGCGTGGTTGGAGATTGATACGCCAACAAAACCGTTATTTGGGCGCAGCCCGTAATACTGCTGCCCACCATGCTCGTGGCGAGTTTTTGGTTTTTATGGACGACGATAATGTGGCTAAGCCTCATGAACTAAGCACGTTCGTTAAAGCAGCCCAGGTATCAGGTGCTGATATTCTGACTTGCTTTATTGACGCATTCCGGGGTAAGGGAGAGCCGGGTAGTTATCAGGTTCCGGGTGCCCGGTCGTTGCCGATCGGTGGGGCATCGGCCGTGGGTATGTTTAGGAACTGTTTTGGGGATGCTAATGCCCTGATCCGCCGTAATGTGTTTGAAGCTCTGGGAGGGTTTACCGAGGATTATGGAGTCGGGCATGAAGACTGGGAATTTTTCGCCCGCGCCGTGCTGAAAGGTTATCGCCTACAAGTGGTTCCAGAGCCCTTATTCTGGTACCGGATGGCGGAGGATAGCATGGTCAATACCACTCCCCGGTACGAGAATCATATACGCCCGCTGCGACCCTATCTGGAAACCGTGCCCGTGGTTATGCGTGATCTTATTCATTTTGCCTATGGTCTTTTCTTTCATGCCTTTGCCTATCCGAATCAACAGGTGGAACGACCCGCAGGAGGTCACGGTGGAGACATCGAAACTTGGCAGGCTCTGGTCGATGAGTATTGGGATTCAACTTCATGGCGGCTGCTCAGGCCGTTACGATCCGCCATACTGCGTTCGCGCGGTCTGCCGGCCGAGAGCCGGCCGCGAATATCTAGTGCTCAGGAGGCCCTGCAAGTGATCACCATGATCCGCGACTCGACCTCTTGGGAGTTAATGGGCCCCATGCGTGTGCTGTCTCATGCTGTGCGGGGAATGACAGGGCGATTGAAAGCCTGATACCCATTCGATCATGGCAATCAGTTGTTGAAACATAAGCTGATGGTGGCGTGGTCGGATCTGTCAACCGATCTTGATCAGGTTGTCGCGGCGGAGATCTAAATCCTTTTGACCCAGCAATTAATCCGTTGGCTATACCAGCGTCTGCCGCTGGCCCGCACCAGAAAAATCGAACTGGCGCACCGCATTTTCGAGCGGTTTCCCAGGCTATTCCAGAATACGGCAGCTTACCGGCGCTGGTGGGAAATCCAGGAATTGACGGCTCCGGTCTTCCATGCCGCATTGGCCACGCCTGTACCGGAAGAAACACCCGAGGCTGCTCGGGCCGTCATTTTCCCCAAGGTCAATGCCCCACAAGTATCGATTATCGTTCCGGTTCACGGCAAAATCGCGTATACGCTGCACTGCTTGAGTTCGATCCAACATAGTCAATCCCGCGCATCCTACGAAGTAATTATCCTGGACGACTGCTCCACGGACCACACGCCCGAATTACTCAGACTCGTGCGTGGGGTAACCACGATCCGCAACGAAACCAATCTGGGTTTTCTGCACAGTTGCAATAAGGCAGCTACCCGCGCCCATGGCGATTACCTTCTGTTTCTCAACAATGATACCGAAGTGTTGCCTGGCTGGCTGGATGAATTGCTAGATACCTTTACCGCTCATGCCGATGTGGGTTTGGTCGGATCGAAGCTGGTTTATCCAGACGGACGTCTGCAAGAAGCGGGTGGGCTGATCTGGAGCGATGGGTCGGGTTTGAACTACGGGCGCAACGACGACGCTAATAAGCCGGAGTACGCCTTCCTGCGGGAGGTGGACTATTGCTCTGGAGCTAGCTTTATGATTCCTCGGGTCTTGTTCGAGTGTTTGGGCGGGTTCGACGAACGTTTTGCGCCCGCTTACTACGAGGATACGGATCTCGCCTTCGCCGTCCGGCAGGCGGGTTATCGGGTATTGCTGCAACCTTTTTCCAGGGTGATCCATTTCGAGGGTGTGACTTCTGGTACCGATGTCCGCCAAGGAGTCAAATCCTATCAGCGCGTGAATCAAGCCAAGTTTTTGGCTAAATGGCGAGAGGTTCTGGCTGCGTACGGGACCCGCGAAAATGACCCTTGGCTCGCGCGGGAGCGTGCCGCCCGTCGGTGGGCACTGATCGTCGATGTGACGACTCCAATGCCGGACAAGGATTCCGGTTCCATCGATACCCTGCAATATATTCGGATGATGCAGGCGCTTGGCTTTAAGGTGGTGTTCTGCCCGCACGACTTGCGCCATGCCGGCCGTTATACCGAAGCGCTCCAGCGCATCGGGGTCGAGTGCCTTTACCAGCCTTACACGCCCTCGCTAAGCGCCCATCTGGAAACGTGTGGCACCTATTACGATCTGGTCATGCTGGAGCGTGCGCATCATGCGATGCAGCATATGGGAGCGGTCCGACGCTTCTGTCGGAACGCCCGGGTGATTTTCAACACGGTCGATCTACATTTTATCCGCGAAGAGCGGCAGGCTCAGGTCGAGCAATCGGCCGAGCTTGCCAAACAGGCCCGCCGGACCAAGGCGTTGGAATACGCAGTGATGCGGCGGTCCGACGCGACGATCGTGATCAGCGAATCCGAACGGGAAATCGTGCAGCGCGAATGGCCAGGTATCCGGGTGGCGGCGATTCCCTACGCGCGGGAGATTCACGGTTCGGCCGCACCTTTCCAGCAGCGCCGTGACATCGTGTTTATCGGTGGTTTCCTGTTTGATCCGAACATTGATGCTGTCAACTACTTTACGGCCGAGATCTGGCCGCGAATCCGGCGAGCAGTCCCTGACATGCGGTTCCTGATCGTCGGCAGCAACATGCCGGCTGAGGTTGCCAGATTGGGGCGCGAACCGGGCGTGGATATCGTCGGCTTCGTCGAGCATTTGGCCCCCATCTTCGCCCGTTGCCGCCTGTCGGTGGCGCCGCTGCGCTACGGCGCGGGTATCAAGGGCAAGATCGGTACCAGCCTGAGTTACGGCGTTCCTTGCGTGGCCACCCCGATCGCCGCCGAAGGCATGGGGCTTACGGACCGTGCTAACGTGATGATTGGCTCCGATGCCAAGCATTTTGCCAATGCGGTCCTTGAGGCTCACCAGAGCGAAGTGCTGTGGAATAGCCTCTCCGAAAACGGCCTGGAATTCATGAGGCAGAATTTTTCCTATGCCCGAGGGCTGGAACGGCTGAGCAAGCTACTCGACGACGTTTCCACCGTGCCGGGGCAATTCTTGGGGTCAGTGGGTGACGGCGTATCCTCGCCATGATCACCGCTTGATGGCATTGCGGGTCGCTTCCAGATAGCGGTGGCCGAATTTCCGGTCGGGTTCCAAATAGTTGCCTTCGGCCCATTCGTTCCAGGCGTTGATAAACACCAAACGTTCAGAGCCAGCACGAGACCTGTGAGTCAGTTCCACCAGTCGCCGCAACCAGCGTTCGTAATATTCCGGCGTGGCGTTCAAAAAGATCTCGCTGGCATCCTGTCGGCGGGCGGTGTTGTCCCAAGACGGCATGGCGGTGCGGAAAAGAGGATAGGGTGCCGGTAATCGGTTCATGAAGACCTCGGCGGTGGCGGCATAGTCGTAGAACATGCCCTGGAAGGCTAGGTTCAGCATTCGCACCGGTCGTTCGGCTAGCACCGCCATGGCGTGCGGTGGGAACTCAACGGCGGCGTCAAAACCGAAATCACGCGGATCCTCGGTGGTACCGAAGCTTTGTACCGCTGAGAGATACAGCTCGCCCAAACCCGCCTCGCGGCTATGCCGACGCCAGATCGCGGCGGTACGACCCGCATCCGGCAGTAGGCCGATGCGGTAGACCAGCAGCAGCGGCCGGTCGTTGACCCGGATGTAGCGTGGGTCACGCAGGGCGGGTTCCAGGGATTGGATGAAATTCAGATCGTCCTCGTCGGAGTGTTGCTGGGCGATCAGAATGTCGGCATGAAGACCGTCCCAGCGCCGGCTCCAGTTTTCGTTGGCCCAACAAACGCAGAACGGGAAGTCGGGATGACCGGAGCGCACCACTTCGTCTAGAGGCCGGTTCAGCAACCGCTGGCCGGCGAACCAATAGTAGTAGTAACAAAAGCCATGAATCCCGTATTGTCGGGCCAGGGTGGCCTGTTCGTCGCGAACCTCGGGTACACGCAGATCATAGAATCCCAGATCGGCCGGCAAACGCGGCTGATAATGGCCGATGAAATTGGGTGTGGCTTTGGTAACGTTAGTCCATTCGGTGAAGCCTTTGCCCCACCAGCGGTCGTTTTCCGGGATCGGATGGTATTGTGGCAGGTAGAAAGCGATCAGGTGCACCGGATCGGCGGCCGGGTCTGACGGATTTTTGGGTGTGGCCAGATTTTCCGGGCCGATTTCCAGTGTCGGTGGCGACTGGGCTGTTGCCGAACCGGGGGTTTTCGCCGAGTTCGGTCGAATGGCGCCGGTTTGTATCAACCATTGCCGGTAGTTGGGGCTATTTTTGAGAAGCAGGCCAAGATGTCGGTAGAGAAAAGACTTAATGCGCCACCGAATCGGCAGCGGCAGCGGTAGCCGACGGTAGAGAAAGCGAGCGCTTTTTCCTGCCAGGATCCAGATTCTGCTGAGCATGTAAGGTGGCGGGTCGTTGTGGGCGGTGATTGATTTCGGTTGGATGAAACCGCTATGGTGGGTGCCCCGTAGGCTTGCATCGCCAGTAAGCGGGGTATACCGCCGGATTCCATTAAACCGATATTTTACGGTATTACCGCCCGCTGGGAAATTAACCGGGCAGTGCGCAGGCGAGCGACAGGACTAGGGGGCAGGATTTGACGATCGGAGAAGTGGCGGTGATTGTCGTCAACTTCAACAGCGGAACCCTGCTCGGGGAGTGCTTGCGTCACCTGCGCACCCAGACTCGACGCCCGGAGCAGGTGATTGTGGTGGACAACGCCAGCAACGACGCTTCCGCCGATCGACTGGAGTCCGAATACCCCGATGTGAAATGCATCCGTGCGGATCGCAACCTGGGTTTCGCCGCCGCCAACAACTTGGCGGTACGGTGGGCGGGCGAAGTGAAATGGCTGGCGCTGCTCAATCCCGACGCCTTTCCACAACCGGATTGGCTGGAACGATTGCTGGCGGCGGCGAACAAGCATCCTGAATACGCCAGTTTCGGTGCCCAGTTGGTGGATGCCAACGATCCTGGCCGGCTTGATGGCACTGGCGATGTCTATCATGTCAGTGGTTTGGCTTGGCGGCGCGATCACGGCCGGCTCACGGCCGCCGGTACGAGTGTCAATGGAGATATCTTCGCGCCCTGCGCGGCGGCGGCCCTGTACCGTCGTAGCGCTTTTCTCGAAGCGGGCGGTTTCGACGAGGATTTTTTCTGTTATTTCGAGGATATCGATTTGGGGTTTCGATTGCGCTTGCTCGGCTATCGCAGTCGCTATGTCCCGGATGCCGTGGTTCGGCATGTCGGTTCGGCGGTGACCGGCCGGCGCAGCCCGTTTTCGCTCTATCACGGTCATCGTAATCTGGTCTGGACCTATGTGAAGAACATGCCCGGTCTCCTGTTCTGGTTCTATCTGCCGCAGCATCTGCTGCTGAATCTGGGTGCGGTGCTCTGGTATGCGTTGCGTGGTCAGGCCGCCCCTCTGCTACGGGCCAAGCAGGATGCCTTGGGTGGGCTTTCGCGCTGCTGGCGGCAGCGGCGTGTCATCCAGTCCCGCCGCCGGGTCTCGGCTTGGCGCTTGCGTCAGACCATGAGCCGCGGTTTGTTGGCGCTCTACCGGCGCGGCGGCGGCTGAAGCAGGATCGAAATCCATGTCCGGCGTTTCCACCGCACACGTTTATCATCGTATCCTCGACCCCAACAGCCAGGACTCGTTGGCCAGACTCGCTCGCCAGATCCGACCCGGTAGCCGGGTACTGGATCTGGGCGCCGGTCCGGGCGTGCTGGGCCGCTATCTGACCGAAGCGCTCGGGTGCGCGGTGGACGGGGTCGAACACAATCCGGTAGCGGTGGCCGAGGCAGCGTCCTGGTACCGCCGGTTGGAATGCGCCGACCTCGAAAGCATCACGCTGACCGAGCGTTTCACCGGCCAGCGCTACGACTTCATCCTCTGCGCCGATATCTTGGAGCATCTGCGCCAGCCCGGCGCGCTTCTCGCGCAACTGCCCGACCTGCTGGCCCCGAACGGACGGGTGCTGCTGTCGGTACCGAACGCGGCCTATGCCGGGCTGATCGCCGAACTGCTGGCCGGCGATTTCCGCTACCGGCCAGAGGGACTGCTCGACGAAACCCATCTGCGTTTCTTCACCCACGATTCTTTGCACCGACTGTTGGAGGCGCAGGGCCTGCGAGCGATCGCGCTGGAAACGACGATCATGGATCTGAACCGGTCCGAATTCGCCGACCAGTGGATTGATGGCGGTTGGGCCGAGACGCTGCCGGTCGAGGTAATCCGCGCCCTGCTGGATCGGCCCGAGGCGCTGGTTTATCAGTTCATCGTGACTGCCGTTCCAACGGATGACATGGGCGAGACGGTGGTTTCCGTCCCCGCCGAGGCGGCGGCGGTGGCCCAGGCAATGCTGACGGCGCGGTTGGCCACGCGGATGCCGGCCGTGACCACCACGCTGACCGTAGCCGTTGTCACCCATGCGCCCGATCTGTCCGTGCTGACTGCGGTGCTGGAAAGCTTGGGGCGGGCGTTACGGCATGCGAGCGAACGAAAACTGCTGGATCGGGCGCAATTGATCCTGGTCGATAACGGCCCCGGTTCTGGTTGGCGCGAATCCTTGCGGCAGTTGCTGGACACGATGGATTTACCGGCAACGGTCGAATTGCTGAGCGGGCAGGGCAATGTCGGTTATGGCGCTGCACACAATCTGGCATTTCATCAGGGCATCAGCGCATTTCACCTGATTCTCAATCCCGACGTGCTGTTGGAGGAAGATGCCCTGAGCGAGGGCTTGATGTTTCTGGCCATCCATCCCGAGGCGGGGTTGGTGGCGCCGGCGGCCTGGGACGGAGACGGCCGGCGGCAGTATCTGTGCAAGCGCTATCCGACCGTGCTGGATCTGGCGTTGCGCGGATTTGCCCCGGCCTGGTTGCGGCGGGGTTTTCGGAATCGGCTGGATCGTTACGAACTGCGTGATCGGATCGGCGATACCGTGCTGTGGGACCCGCCCATCGCCAGCGGTTGTTTCATGCTGTGTCGGCGGGCGGCGCTGGAGCAGTTGGGAGGATTCCGCCCAGAATATTTTCTCTATTTCGAGGATTTCGATTTGAGCCTACGCTTGGCGACGGTGGCCCGACTGGTGTGCGTGCCGGCGGTGCGCGTCGTCCATCTCGGTGGCCATGCCGCCCGCAAGGGGAGCCGTCATGTCGGTCTTTTTCTACGGGCGGCGGTGCGGTTCTTCAACCGGCATGGTTGGCGCTGGTGGTAGCGGCGGATTTTTTCCGGGAAAGGCCGGTGCTGGTGACCGGTGGAACCGGGTTCATTGGTGGTCGGTTGGTCGCCGCGCTGCGCGAACGGGGTGCGCGGGTGCGAGTGTTGGTCAGAAGTCGGGAGGTGGGAAACAGGCCCCAGGAGTGGCATGAGGATGCCGTGGAAAAGGTGCTCGGTGATCTGGATGACACCGCCAGTCTGGCGCGAGCCTGCGTCGGAGTGGACACCGTAATGCATGTCGCCGGTTTCGCCCATGCCGACGCGGCGGATACGCCGGATTTCGCGGCGCGGCACTGGACGGTGAACGCCGAGGGTACCTTCCGGTTGCTCGACGCGGCGGCGATGGCCGGAATCGGGCGCTTCGTGTTCCTGAGCAGTTGCAAGGCGGTGGGCGATCCCGGTCCGCGCTGCGTGGACGAAAGCTGGGATGCGGCGGCGGATACGCCTTATGGCCGGGCCAAACGCACCGCCGAGCAGCGAGTGCTGGCGATGGGTCGCGAGCATGGCTGGCATGCGGTCAATTTGCGGCCGGTTCTGGTCTATGGCCCAGGGATGAAAGGTAATCTGGCGCGGTTGCTCGCCGCCGCGCGGCGCGGCTGGTTGCCGCCGCTGCCGGAAACCGGCAACCGCCGCTCGCTGGTCCATGTGGACGATGTGGCGCAAGCCATGCTGTTGGCCGCCGCGCGGCCCGCCGCCGCCGGCCGGACCTATCTGGTCAGTGACGGACAAACCTATTCCGGCCGGGAATTGTATGCGATGGTTCGCCGGGTGTCGGGGCGATCTGTACTGGCCTGGGCGGTACCGGCCAGTGTGCTTTATGGCGCGACCGATCTTGCGGACGCTCTGTTGTGGCTGGTCGGTCGCCGCGATCGCTGGGCGCGGACCACGCTGGACAAACTGCTGGGTTGGGCCTGCTACAGTTCCGCTCGAATCGAACGGGAGTTGGACTTTCGGCCGGTCTGGACGCTAGAGCGGTACTTCAACAGCAAGTCACGGGAATTGATCCAATGACGGAAAGCTGGAGTGGGTTGCGTCGGCTGCGGCCGTATGGATGGTGGTTGTTTGCGGTTGCTGGCAGTGCTTTGGCCAGCGTGTTGGTTCTGCTGCTGTTTTACCGCTTGGGCGGTTTGTCGGTCGTGGCGCCGCCGGTGGTGCTGGATGGTGAGCTACAGGTGGTGGTCGGTCAGGGCCAACCTACTCCCGCTGGATTGGAAATCCGCCAACCGGGTCCGCAAGGCGTGGCGGTGGTGCAAGCTCCGGTACAGCGCATGGTTCGGGCAGCGTTGTATCGCCATCTGTCTTGGCGGGTGCGGGGCTTGGAACCGGATCGCCGGCTGCATTTGGCCTGGGTGACGCTGGCCGAACCGCAAAAGAGCCAGGAATTGACCTTGCCGCCAGCCGGGCCGGATGGAGTCGGCGAGTTGGATTTGCGCGTGGAACCGCACTGGCAAGGCCGGATCGCCGCCCTCGGTTTGATCGTGCCTGGGCCGTTCTCGCAGCCATTGCTGCTGGACCGGCTGGAGTTGCGCCCGGCGTCGCTCACCCTTGGCGATTTGCTGCGCTGGGCCTGGGAGGAGTGGACCTCGTTCGAGGACTGGAGCCAGCGATCCATCAATTACACGGCGGGCGCGCCGCTGGATGCCTTGTTTCCACCAGTACTAATGGTGGCGCTGTGGGTCGGTTTCGGCGGCGTGTTGTACGCGCTGCTCGATCCTCCGCGCCACTGGAAATTGACGCCCTACGCCGCGTTGTTTCTGCTCGGTTGGCTGGTGCTGGATCTGCGCTGGCAGTGGGATTTGCGCCTGCGGCTCGAACAAACCGTGGAACGTTTCGCCGGCAAGAACGAGGAAGATCGGCGGCTGGCGGCGCTGGATGGCGACCTGTATCGATTCCTGCTGGAGGTGCGCCAGCACTTGCCGGAACGACCGGTCCGATTGTTCATCGTCAGCGCCGATCCTCATGGATTCCAGGCCGGTCGTGCCCGCTATCATTTGCTGCCGCACAACGGCTATGCCGGTTTCTCCCGAGTACCGCATGTCGGCGAGGCGCGCGCTGGCGATTATGTGTTGATTCTGTCGCCTCTGAGCGGCGTGGGTTATAACCGCGGTTCGCGGGCGCTGGAATGGCAAGGTGGGCGGCTACCGGCGGAGATGCTGTATGTCGCGGCGGCGGGCGCGCTGTTTCGGGTGAGTGGAGGCTGAACGGCGATGGAATGGTGGCGGGTTGGTTTGGCGTTGGGTCTGCCGTGGTTGGCGGGTACGCTTTGGTTGCGGGCGCTTTGGCGCGATGCGCCGGCGGGCATTTGGCCCATGGCGCTGGGGTATGGCGGAGTAGTAGGTTTGCTGATGGTGACTTTGCTGCTGCGCGCGCAGGCGGCGGTGGGGTTGCCGCTGAACTTTGCCGGTCCAATCACGGTATTGACGCTGTTGGTCCTGGCGGGCGGTTGGCTGGCGTGGCGGCGGCTGTGGCGCGACCCGGACGCGAGTTCCAACGGAATCCATTGGCGCGGGCGGGAACTTTGGCGGCTGGCATTATTCGTGGTGTTGCTGCTCTGGCTGGGGTGGCGGTTGGTCAATCTGGCGCAGGAGATTTGGTGGCAACCCCTGTACCCTTGGGATGCCTGGACCACTTGGACGGTTCGGCCGCGAGTGTGGTCGGAATTGCGGCAATTGCTGCCGTTCGTGGACCCGCAGCGTTGGTTGGCCGATACCACCGGCTCGGTTTACACCATTTATGCCTGGACCTATCCGTACACGGCGCCGTTGCTGGCGTTGTGGCCGACCTTGGCTTATGGCGCTTGGAACGAGACTGCCGCCAATCTGCCGTGGTTGGGCGCGGCGCTGGCCTTGGGCTTCGGGTTCTACGGGCAGGCGCGGTTGTGGGGTGTGGCGCCGTTGACGGCACTGGTTTTTACCTGGTTGCTCTTGTCGCTGCCGCTGCTGGACACTCATGTCGCCTTGGCGGGTTACGCTGATCTCTGGCTGGCGACAGTGTTCGGTTTGGCGGTGATCGCCCTCTTCCAATGGGCGCGGGATGGCGACCGTCGGCAAGGGTGGCTGGCGCTGCTGCTGGCGTTGGCCTGCCCCTCGATCAAACTGGAAGGGGCGGTCTGGTTGCTGTTGTTTATACCAGCCCTGCTGGCCGCTCGCCTGAGGGGCTGGTGGTTGCTTGGGCTGATGGGGTTGGCGCTGGTTCTGGCATTGGGCTGGTGGCTGGCGGGCGGTGTAATGTTCAGCATTCCAGGGCTGGGGGAATTTCGGCTGATGCCGGCGTTGATCCAGGTACCCTATCTGGGTCGGTTCGCGTTGGGATATCGGGGTAGCTGGGACCCGGTGATGATGAATTTTCTGGTGCTGGCGAACTGGCATCTGTTCGGATATCTGATGCTGTTGGCGGCGGTGGTGTCGGTGGTGTCGGTGTTCAAGCACGGCGCGGCACACTGGCAGCGGGCGGGATTGGTTTTTGTCGTCACCAGCCTGCTGGCCCTGTTCGTGCTGTTTTTCCTGACCGATGCCCAGCGTTGGGCCGAGCAGTACACCAGCATCAACCGGGTATTTCTGGAGTTTGTACCCGCGTTCCTATTCTGGGTGCTGACAGTATTTCATTCCTCGCCCTTCGCCTCTCACTCTCCTCTCTCAAAAGGGGAGGGGAGTGGACAGCGGCGCGGGAGCGAGTACCCATCGGTATAACGCCGCCACGGCCGCGGCAACCGGTTCGATGCCGAATTGTTCCCGCAACGCCGCCGCGCCCGCCCGACCCAGGGTTCGTCGCCGGTCGGGATCGTGCTGGAGCGCGCGTAGCGCCGCCGCCAGCGCCGCCGCGTCGCCCGGTGGGACGAGCAGACCGTGACCGGCCTGCCGCGTCACCCAGCCCGCGCCGGAGCCAGGGATGTCGCTTACCACGACGGGCTTGCCAAACCGCATCGCCTCCAGCAACACCAGCCCAAAAGCCTCGGTGCGCTCCAGCGATGGCAGGCACAGCACGTCGCAACTGGCCAGCAGTGCATTGAGATCGGCCTCGGGCTGAAAGCCGGGCAGGCGCACCCGCTCGCCGAGTCCCGCCGATTGGATCAATGCGGTCAGTCGCTCCCGATGTTCGCCGGTACCCACGATCAGCACCCGGCTGTTTTCCAGGTTGGCGGCGGCTCGGATCAGCACGTCGTGGCCCTTATAGTAGGTCAGGCGACCGATGGCCAGCACCCGGAATCCCGTTGTTCCCCACAGCAGTTCTGCTCGCGTCCGCGCCGCAGGATCGGGGTCGGTGATGCGGTTTGGGTTCAGGCCTAATGGCACGATGTGGCAGCGCTCACGCCAAGAGGCGAGCGCGGTGCTGGCCTCCAGATACGGCGGTGAGGTGGCGATCACCGCCCGACTGGTGGCCAGCAGACGTTGCTCGAACGGTCGGTACAAGCGATAGGCCAGTGCCAGCCGCTGGTCGATGGCGGAGGCCACCACGTCGGCGTGCCAATGGACGATCCATGGCAGGCGGCGCGCGGCGGGAATTGCCATCGCCCAGAAGGCGGAGGTGTTGGGGAGGTGCAGGTGCAGTAGGTCAGGATGGAACGTGCGAATGGTTCGATTCAGCCAGACCGGGAATGCGGGACTGATCGGGGTATACAGTAGCCGGCCGAAACACGGCGCGCGGTAGATCGGCGTTTCTTCCTGTTCCTTGGGAAGGGAAGAGCCTGGAGTGGAGGGCCACTGGCCGCCCCAGCGACGTGGTTGCTCATCGTGTACCAGCGCCGCCGTCGCGACGTCGTGCGTTCCCAGCGCCGGCAGTAGATCGGCCAGGAAATGCTCGATGCCGCCGGCAAACGGTGGGTAGTATTTGCCGATGTGGAGAACGCGCATGCTCGCTTACTCCCGATCTCTCTCCCCTTGAGGAAGAGGAGGAGAGGCTGCCGCGAGTTCCGGTTCCGTGGTTTCCGGGTTGCGCTCTCCTCCTTTTGTCCTTGAAGGGGAGGGAGGTTGGGTAGAGGAAGAGATTTCCTGTGCTTCCAACATGGCCAGCCGCTGTGCCAGCCGGCGGATCAGCCGTTCCTGCCGGGAGCGATCCAGATCCATGGTCAGCATCTTGAGCAGCAGCAGGCTGAAACCCAGCACAATGGCGAGGACTGGCGGATAGCTAACCCCCATCTTGCTGGCCAGAACGTCGAACAGGCGCGGGAACAGGCCGAGCAGGGCGACCGTTGCGGCGGTTCCGATCCACCAGATAGCATAGGGGCCGTGCAGGTGATCACGGCGGACCAAGAACAGAATGATGGCGGCAAGACCGATCCCGATCGCCATCGAGGTAAGTTGGTAGGTGATCATCAAGGGTAGGTATCAGTCGTCGGCTGCGGGTGGCAGGTGATTGTAGCCGACCCGGGCGAGGCAAAGCAGGCTGGTTTGCAGCATGTATTTTCCCACAACCCACCAAGAGCGGAACACCCGGGAGGCGCCCAGCACGCGTGGCTGCATCGCCACCGGCACCTCTATGGTATGCAGGCCCTTGCGGCGCAGGATTAGCAACACACCGACATCCTGATAGTCGAGCAGGCTGGCTTCGCGGGAGGCGAGCACGGTCATTGCCGTGTGGTTGTAAGCCCGGAAGCCGGAGGTAATGTCTTCCAACTTCAGGCCGGTCAGCCAGCGGAAATAGTTCCAGGCGATCCGCCGAGCGCGGCTGGCGCGCTCTGGAAAGGCACCGATGGCGACTGCGGCTTGGCCGTCGATCAGCGGTTGCAGTAGGAGGCTGATGTCTTGGGGTTCGTGTTGGCCATCGGCGTCGAGGGTGATGGCGGTGCGATAGCCTTGGCGCAGCGCGTAGCGCAAGCCGGTCTGAATCGCGCCCCAGGCCCCGAGTTGTAGGGTCAGCGGCAACACGGTGGCGCCAGCGTTTCGGGCAACTTGGGCGGTGGTGTCGCTGCTACAATCGTCGATGACCACTACCGGACAGCTCCACAACAGCCGGACTTGGGCGACGATGGTACCGACAGTGGCCTCTTCATTATGGGCGGGAATCAGGACGATGGGGCAGTCGGGTTCAGCCATCGGCCGACCTCAATGAAGCCGGTGGGAGCAGGATTGGATTTTTCACGTGCTGGTGACGTCCTCGGCATGGCCGAACACTTCGATTCCCAGCTTGTCAGTGACGGCGCGGGCGGCTTGGGGCACCATCGGCGAGACCGCGATTTTGCGCTGGGCCGGACACTGATGGCGCCACTCGTAGTAGCGTGCTTTGCGGTCGAAACTGTACATGTTGGACTTGGATATCGAGATTGGAGTTAGTGTAAGATCAGTGCGTTATTCTTGGTGGTGATATCGATTTTGACCTAGTCGGGTGTATCGAAGACTGTGTCTCCATCGTCGAATTCATTAACGTTTAGCACCTTGATGCCGAGGTTATTTTCCAGAATTCTCTTTAGTACGGCGCAAAAATCGTGTTTGGGCGTGATGCCCCAGCGTGCGCCCGGCGCGCCGACATTCTGTTCCCGACAGGGGCGGGAGCGCTTGATTTCCTCTAGCAACAGGGTGTCGAAACTTTTTGGCGTGACTGCCGTTTGCCGGATCAGTTGTTCCAGCCATTGCCGGAAGCCGCTGTCATGCCTCAGTAGTTCGGGAAGTTCGGTTTGCAGTTGCGTCTTAAGATCGGTCATGGTCACGTTTTCGCCGTCCCCGATTCAGGGCGGTGGATTCAGTCTACATGCATCCAAGTAAAATTAGCGTACATTGACAATCAAGACGGTATCCAGCATTTTTCACGACAAGCATGAAGCTTGGCTCCTTCCAAGCAGATCATCAAAGCCTTCCGTGAGACGAGAGAGAAGGAACGTCAATAATAAGCATGATCGTCCTGGATGCCATGAATTACGTCAACAAGCTCAAGATTGGCGGATTTACCGAGCAGCAGAACGAGGCCCAAGCGCGAGCCTTGGCCGAGGTCGTCGAGAAGCCACTGGCCACCAAGCGTGATATGGACAACCACGAGGCGAATCTGCGGCGCGATATCGAGGTGCTGTAAGCTGATCTTAGGAAGGATAGCGCCGAAACGAAAGCGGTGATGTTGATCCGTGGGTGGTCGGCGCGAGTATCCTGCAACGGACGCTGATTGTTGGCATTCTCGCGTGTTTGGCGAAAATAATTTGAGTCTCAAACTGAGTGTTTGACTGGTTATATTCATATGAATCTCTATCACCGTACTTTCGATTTGAACAAGCAGGATTCCTTGACGCTGATTGTTCGTTGGGTGCGTCCGGGCAGTATGGTATTGGATATAGGCAGCGGCCCGGGTGTTTTGGGGCGTTACCTCACGGAAACCCTAGGTTGCCAGGTAGATGGTGTGGAGTATAACCCTACATCCGCACAGATAGCTGCTCCTTGGTATCGTTACTTGGCAGTGGCTGACTTGGAGCAGACCTATCTACCAGACTTATTCCCAGATGGACAGTATGACTATATCATTTTCGCTGATGTCCTGGAGAACATTTGCGTGATCCCAAGCGCACCCAAGCCGTCATCCCGCCCCGTTCCAACCGCCTGACCCTCAGGGTCTACGACCGGCATCTTTACAAGGAACGCCATCTTGTCGAATGCTTTTTCAACAAGATCAAGCATTATCGCCGCATCTTTTCGCGTTTCGAGAAAACCGCTCACCATTTCATGGCCTTCCTGCACTTGGTCGCCTTCCTTATTTGGACTCGATGAAATGTCAACAGAACCTAAAAGAGCTTCTCTATCTATCATTTTCAGTACTAGAGAAATTGATCAAAGATTTATCGATCATATTAAGAATACAGTTGGGGTGAGTGAGATCGAAATAATTCATTACGTCAATAAAAAACAATTTTCCCTCGCCGAGCTTTACAACAAAGGATTACAAGAATCAAAATATGATATTGTTGTTTTCATTCATGATGATGTGATTTTTAATAATAGTGGTTGGGGATATGCGCTTGTTAGACAATTTTGGGATAGTGATTATGGGATACTAGGTGTCGCAGGTACAAGTGATTTGGTTTTTGAAGAGAAGGATATCGTTGGGAGTTGGTGGTTTTTACATCATAGAAAGGTTGGAAAAATTAAGTACAATATTAACAATAAATCGTGGGATGATATTTTCTCAAATAGTTATAAGCTCCCTATACAAGTTGTCTGCTTGGATGGGGTTTTTTTGGCTGTCGACAAAAGAAAGCTTCAAAGGCCATTTGATGAAAGATTTAAAGGGTTTCATTATTATGACATTTCATTTTCTTTTGCAAACCACTTGGCTGGTGTTAAGGTTGGAGTAACTTTTGAAATCGATTTAATACATAAATCATCTGGAAAAATTAATTCAGAATGGCATCAGAATAGGTTATTATTTTCAGAATGCTATAGAGATTTTTTGCCTTGTGGGGTCAAGCCAGAGAAAATCGAATATGATGTTTCAATGGTTAGGAAGTTTGATCTAGGTAAATCTATAATCTCGATTATTATCCCTACAAAAAATAAAATCAATTTAATAATGGATTGTATCCAATCAATCGTTTGTCATACCCGCGTTGCGCGATATGAAATTTTGATTGCTGATACAGGGTCTACTGCAGAAAATAAAGATAAATTACTAGCTTGGATAAAGAATTTAGATAAGGGAAATAACCTTCTTGATATAAAAATTATTGAATACGATTATTATAGCTTTGCTAAAATCAATAATGATGTAGTAAAAAATCATCTTCTGAAAAAGAGTAGTCACATTCTTTTTTGTAATAATGATATAAAGCTGTTAAATGATGCGGTTGATCGATGCTTGTCATTTTTTAAACAAGGTAAAAATAATATTGGAACAGTGGGGATTCGATTACACTATGCTGATAATTCGATTCAACATAATGGCATAGAAATGCTAGTTGGTTTTGGGAAAACGCTTAGTTTTTCTCATCGAAATCTTCAGAGTTATCATACATATGATTCCGAAACAATTGAAGTTATAGGTAACACCGCAGCGTTTCTAATGATAGAACGATCTGTATTTGAAAAATTCTACTTTAATGAGGATTATGAAGAATGTTATGAGGATGTCGAATTAAATCTTGAAATGCTAAGACTAGGAAGAAAGAACTATAATATAGGTCACGCCGTCGCCTATCATTATGAAAGTCAAACGAGAAACCTCGATTCTGATAAAGATAAAAGACTCATGGAAGACTATCAAAAAAATCTCTTGCCTTATTTTAAAAGAAACTGCGTTCCACTGTTCATTCCCCAATTATTCGAAGGTGCTTCCCGAGCTTCGCGTCTGGGCTATTTCGAGACCGCACTGGAAATCTGCCAGATGCTTTTGACGCATCTCCCCCGGCATCCGGATGTCCACCATCTGCTGGGTGTAATCCTCGACCGGCAGGGCGATCAGGCCGGTGCGGTGCAGGCCATCCGCCGGGCTATCGAATTGAACGACAAGCAGCCGACCTACCATCACAACCTGGGAGGCGCCCTGTTCCGGCAGGGCGACCCGGTAGCGGCCGAGCGCAGTTATCGGCAGGCCCTGCGGCTGGCTCCACAACTGGCGGAAACCCATGTCAGCCTGGCCAATGTGCTCAGGGAGCAAGGCCGGCTGGACGAGGCATTCGCGTGTTATCAGCGAGCGCTGCAACTCAAGCCGGATTATGCGCTTGCCTACCACAGTTTGGGCAATGCTCTACTGGAGCAGGGAAATTATGCCGGAGCCGCCGACTGTTACCAGCGAGTACTGCAATTGCGCCCGGATTTCGCCGAAGCGTACAACAATCTCGGGCAGGCACTGGATGCGACGAATCGGTTGGACGAGGCCGCTGAAGCGTTTCGTCAGGCCCTGCGCTACAAGCCTGATCTAGTGGAGGCACGGCGCAATCTGGGGACAGTGCTTGAACGGCAGGGTTTGAGCGAAGACGCGAGAACCTGCTATCAGGCTATTCTGGCGCGAGAGCCGGCCGACCCTCTATTGCGCCTGCGGGTCGATAGTCTGTGTCCGGCTATCCCCGTCGGTAACCCGGAAATCGATAAGTATCGAGCCGGTCTGATGGCTCGGTTGGGACAACTGTGTGCCCAACCTGGCCTGCGGCTGGATCCGCGGCAGTTGCACGCCAGTGGTTTTGAACCTCCTTTATATTTGGCTTATCAGGGTCGCGACGACCGACCGCTGAAGGAAGCATGGGCCGCGTTGTTTCAGTCTCTGCTACCGGAGGTGGCCGCCCTGCCGCCGACGGTCGGTGGAAAACCGCGAGTGGGTTTTGTGGTAACGCGGGGGCACGAGGGGATATTTGCCAAATGCATGCGCGGCATCTTGAACGGTTTACCCGCGCGGCGCTTCGAGTTGACTGTGGTGTGCGGCCAGCAGGGTGGGGAGCAAATTTTGCGAGCAGCCATCGCCAACCCCGACGTCCGCTATTTGCCACTGCCCGTGCGGTTTGATCGGAGTCTGGAAGCGATCCGCCAAGCCCGCTTCGACATTCTATATTACTGGGAGGTGGGTACGGATAGCGTCAACTACTTCCTGCCGTTTTTCCGCTTAGCGCCGATTCAATGCACCGGTTGGGGTTGGCCGGTGACCAGCGGTATCGCGGAGATGGATTACTTTTTGTCCAGCCAGCACTTGGAGACTCCGGAAGGCGATACGTGCTATCGCGAGCGGCTGGTGCGGTTTCAGCGATTGCCAGCTTGCTTTTACCGTCCTGAGCCATCGGGAGCGATGATGGGACGGGAGCACTTCGGCCTGAGCACTGACCAACACATCTATTTGTGTGTGCAAAACTTGCGCAAACTACATCCTGACTTTGATGGCTTGATGGACGGTATCCTGCGGCGAGACCCGCGCGGATTGGTAGTACTGATCGAGGATACACAACCACTGGTAACGGCACAGCTGCGCCGGCGCCTGCAAGCCAATCTGCCCGAAGTGATCGACCGGATATGCTTTCTAGCCCGGTTGCCGCACGGGGAGTATTTAAATCTGCTTTCCTTGGCGGAGGTCATATTGGATACCGTGCATTTTGGAGGGGGCGTTACGGCCTACGAAGCATTCTCGGTGGGTAAACCGGTGGTGACCCTACCGGGGGAATTTAGCCGGGGACGTTTGACCTACGCCGCCTACCGGCAGATGGGCCTGGATGACGGCATCGCCGCCGACCCCGAGGACTACATCGAGCGGGCACTGCGGTTTGCCACCGAACCGGACTATCGGGTCGAGTTCGGTCACCGGCTGCGCGAGGCTAGCGCGGAACTGTTCGAGGACCAGCGAGCCGTTCGGGAATTTGAAGGTTTTGTCGAGGCAGCCTTGACAGGAGGGATGTAGCCGGTTTGCATTTCTGTGCCTAGAAGACGGAACGAACCGATTGTTGTGTTTTAGATAATATAAATTATACTGAAAAACAATTGATTAATTATGAGAAGCGACTTAAAAAGCATCAGACTGATACAAAAGCGGGCTGATTTACAACAAAATTCCCGAAGTCGTTGACACTTGGCTGGTGGCTTGTTAGGATTAACGGCAATAAAGCAACTTTTGGTTGCTTCGGCGCAACAATACAACAAAACAACTGATGCTCTGACGGGTGATAGAGTTTCGAAAAGCCAAATCAGGGGGGGCGATGGCTATAACGCACAGGGTGATTTGGGGGGTAGTGCTGGCCTTGGCCGGTCATGGTGTTTGGGCGGCTGACCAGATACCCGTGCCCGCCGCATCCAGCCAAGCTCCATCGCCAAAGGTCGTAGGGTCCACTGCTGACGAAGCCTTATTGAAGGAGCGGGTTCTGGCGCGCTGGCAGGCGCTCATCGACCGCAAATTTGATGCGATCTATCAGTTTGAAACTCCTGCCTATCGGGCGATCTATACGCCAAGTCAGGTCCGATCTCAAAACAGTGGCCAACTCGAGTGGCGTATGGTAACTGTAAAGAAAATTGACTATGATGGCTCCGATGTGGCGAGAATCCAGCTAGAAGTTGCATATCGTTATGCCGATCCGGGGAGTGGAGGCCAACCTTTCGATATGAAACAGACAGTTAGGGAAATTTGGTTGCGTAAAGACGGCCAATGGTGGCATCAGCAAAGTTGATGCGTTCTCTATACTTTTCGGTGTGGCAATCGCCACTTTACATCTCTGGATTTGCGTCCTTGACTACTACCTAACCCATTGCAGGGGTTACTCACTTAAGGAGATAGGCATGAAACGTAACAAGCTTTCCACGGCGCTGGCGCTGGCGACCGCGATGGGCGGTCTGGCCGGAGCTGCGTATGCACCATCTGCGGGTGCTATAAGCATCGCGGCCCAGAAGCTGGGCGATGTGTTGATTTTCCCGTATTACACGGCCCGGTGCCACAAAAACGAACTGGGCATTGTTGAGGATTGCTGGCAGACGCTGTTCAATATCACCAACACCAGCGATCAGACCTTGGTCGTCAAGCTCAAGTTCCTGGAGGGTTACAACTCCCGCGATGCCCTGGACTTCACGGTGGTGCTGTCGCCGCACGACGTGTTTGCCGGTTACGTCGACAAGGGCGCCAACTATCCCGCTCAGGACACTCCGGCACGTTTCGTCAAGGCGCACGGCGACACCACCTGCACCGTGCCCTACATCTCGCAGACGACGGGTTTGCCGTTCAGCAAGTTTGGCTACTCATCGACCAACCGGGATCACGACGCCTCGGTTGACAACGTCCTGTCCTCGAACGACCGCACCTACGAGGGGTATGTCGTCGCCATCGTCGAGGGACACGCTCCTGCTGCTACCCTGCCCGGTACTATTGGCGACTATAACGATAGTTGGGTCAGCGCCCATGTCACGGGTAACGCCGATGATGGCGAGACAGTGCCTGGCGGGAATTGCGACGCTGTCCGGACCTCCTTCACCAAGGCGAATATCGTCGCGACCGCCAACGAGTTCGGCGAGCCGATCAATGCGCTGAAGGGCAACTACAACCTTCTGAATGTCAAGCGCGGCGTCGCGGCGGGCGGTTCGGCCACGACCTTGGCAAACTTCATTCGGATCAGCCCGGATGACAATGATCCACAACCCGGTTTGAGCGGCGGCTGCTTTGCGAGCACCGCGCAGGTTCCGGGTAATATGCGCTTCGATCCGGTTTATGATCTGCGGAACTTGCTTTGGGCGCCGGGCCTGGCTAGCAGTGTGAAAAAAAGCACCTGGTGTCCCAACCTGATTACGGCGCAATCGGACCAGCCCGGTTATGATCACCTCGAACCGAGTTTGGCGGATTCCTACGATTCCTATGCGACTGGGCCTGGTTCGATCGGCCTCATCGATTCCACCTCCATACCGGTGATAGGGGTGTGGCCCAACGGGTTTGGCTTCCTGGCGGTGGGCGAAGTATTGCGGGCAGCCGAGCTGATCAACGAATGGAGCTTCAATCCCGGGCTGGGTGTGAGCACCGAATGGGTGGTCACGCATCCGACCAAGAACTTCTATGTGGATAGCTGGAAGTACTGGGGGCCCATGGCGGCGTTCAACGAGCGGCGTTTCCCGGTTCCGTACGGCTATATCATTCCGTTGCCGCCGTTTGCCGAGGGGTTCTCGACCATCACCGAGGGCCAATCCTGCAATCAGGTCACGCCTGTGGTTTACAATCGTAACGAATTAGGCACTACTCTCACCGAGGGTAGCGTCATCCAATCGCCGCTGCCGCGCAACGATGACCTGTCGCTGTGCTTCGAGACCAACGTGATCCAGTTTTCCTCTGGGCGCTCCGTTCTGGATTCGAAGCTGACGCTGGATCTAACCAAAGGGGTTGGCGACGCCTTTGGGGGCGAGCCCATCCCCGCTGGTTGGATGGATCTGAACTTGACCACGTCGCCAGCCGCGCAATGGGGTGCAGTGAAGCCCGGCGGGTTTTTATCGAATACGGGTCCGCTGCTGGGCTCGGGTCTGCCAGCGATTGGTTTCATGATCAAACAGCGCGCCTTATCGGGGGATTACTTCAAGAACTTCGCCTACTTGGTCGATCATTCCCGCAAGGTTCCCTACGAGGGCCGCGTTCCCTACGAGGGCCGCGAGATCCAGACCCCGTGAAACACGCAGGGTAGGGATGGCGGCGAAAATTTGAACGAGAGGTTCCCTGCCGCATTAAGGAGTCAGTTCGCGCCAAGGATGGCGCTGGCGGCAGCGAGGAATTGACCTGATCGCCTCCACAAAGTACTCCCTCTCTCGGTTTAAGGGTTTCTAGCTATAGATTTCGGCTCTGTTTAGGGCTAACGATTTGAAATGTAAGGAGAAAGGCATGAAACGCAGCAAGCTCTCCATGGCGCTAACGCTGGCAACCGCTATGGGCGGTCTGGTCGGGGGCGCGTTGTTTGCACCATCCGCGGGTGCCGTCAATATCTCAGCTCAGGGTGTGGGCGATGTAGTCATCTTTCCGTACTACAGTGCCCGTTGCAGCGTCGATGATTGTTGGCAGACCCTGCTCAACCTGACCAATACCAGCGACAAGAGCCTAGCCGTCAAGCTCCGCTTCTTCGAAGGCTACAACTCCCGCGAAGTTCTGGATTTCACGGTCGTGCTGTCGCCGAAAGACGTGTTTGCCGGGTATGTCACGCAGGGCGATGGCTATGTCCCGCCGATCTACGGGACTCCGCCCGTCAGCGACGTTCCGGCCAAGTTTGTTAAGTCGAGTGGTGAAACCACTTGCACCGTACCGAATAAAACTGAGTTTCCCTTCAGCAATTTCAGTTATTCGGCGGGCAATAGCGATCACTCCGCTCAAAACGATGGCTTTTATCCGGTGCCCTACGTTGGACCCACTTCCTATCTGGCCGGTGGTCTCTCCACGAACGACCGCGGCTATGAAGGTTACGTTGTCGCCATCGTCATGGGCCATAAGGACGGTGAACCGGGTGATTGCGTCGCCGAATTCGCACAAGGAACGAACGGGCAGAATATCGCCGCAACCGCCAGTAAGTACGGCGAACCGATCAATGCGCTGAAAGGTAATTACAACTTCCTCAATGTCGATCGGGGCATTGCGGCGGGCGGTGCGGCGACCCATCTGGCTAACTTCGTCCGGATCGGCCACTACCATCCAGAGCTGGGTAAAGTCGTTGGGCCAAGAAACTGCGTCGCCAACCCACCGGCGGGTGTGGGCCAACCGTCCACCACCAATATGTTTTTTAACCCGATCTCGGGAGCCCGGAATCCGGACTGGGATCCAGGTAATACGAACGACTGTCCCAACCTGATCGCGGCGCAATCCAACCAGCCTGGATTCGATAGCCTTGAGCCGACCTTGGCCGATGCATATCCCAACGCCTCGTATACCGTCAACGACGACTTGGGCTTGGGGACGACCACGGAGCTTGGGCCGTATGGATACGGCTATCTGGCGGTGAGCGAAGTCCTGCGGGCGGCACGGTTGGTTAACGAGTGGAGCTACAACACCGCTCTGGGTGTGACCACCGAGTGGGTGATTACCCACCCCACCAAGAACTTCTTCGTGGATAAGGGGCCGAGCTTGCTAGCGGCGAACAATGCACGGCGGTTCCCGGCCGGTTTCAACCCCGACTGGCAGCAGCGTATGCTGCAGGTTCCGATCCCGCCGTTCCAGGAAGCGTTCTCGGGCGTGACCGATGGCCAATCCTGCAATCAGGTGGGCGCCATCGCCTATGATCGTAGCGAAACGGCACTGCCCCTCGGTGATGTTGGCGTGATCGAATCGCCAGCGCCGCGCACCGATGCGTTGTCACTGTGCTTCGAGACCAACATCATCCGGTTCTCCAACAATGATCATATCTTTGAGTCTCGGTTGGGGCTGGATCTGAGCTCTTCGGTGATGACTTTGCCCCAGCAGTTTGGCTGGCTAGATATGAATTTGGCCAAGCCGCTGCAGGCGAAGTCTGGCTACAGCACGGGAACCGCCATCAATCAGTTGCCGGGCAACGGCTTGCCGGCGATCGGGTTCATGATCAAGCAGCGTGCCTTGGATATCGGCTTCGATACGCTCAAGAACTATGCTTACTTGGCTGATCATGCCTACTTGGGGCGTGGTATTCCTTGCAGCAAAGCGGACGGGGACGAAACCTGCCAGTATTAATTGTCTGCCCAAACGCTCCCGTGAGGGGGCGTTTCTCCATTGGACGCCGATGCCGGTCTTGACTCAGCATCGGCGTTCTTCTTGGTGAACGCCGCGAAGTGCGCGAGCGGTTTCATAATATCCGTCAAATCGTTACTGGTGTCATTTTTTATGATGAATGTGCTGATTCGGTTCATAAGCGTCGCTATTCTGATTATTGCCGCAATGACTGTCCGGGCCGAGCAAACGGCGCTTGGCGGGTTGCTCCCACCCGAAACCCCCTTAATCAAGGATTCTGAACTAACCATTACCGTCGCGGATTACCAAAAGGCGTTGTTGGGGTTGCCATCAAAACAGCGTTCCGGCATCGAACACGACCTTACCACCCTGCAGGAGTTTCTACTGGAGCTGTATACCGAGAAGCGGTTGGCCCAGGAGGCGGAGCGTCTGAAAATACCCGAGCAGCCCGATGTCCAGGCTCAATTGCAGATGGTCCAGCGCAAGGTGTTGGTGAACGCGGTCATCGACCAGTTCAAGGCTGGTCTCAAGCAACCCGACTTCACCGAGTTGGCCCAGGAGTACTACCAAACCCACCGCGAGGAATTTACTCGGCCTGAACAACTTGAGGTGGCGCATATCCTCATCAATGCGCCCCTGTGTGGCTGTGAGGATCCTAATGGTGAAAAGCGCAAACGGGCTGAGGCGCTATTAGCGGAGCTGCGCGGCGGCGCCGACTTTGGCGAATTGGCGCGGAAAAATTCGGATGACAAAGCATCAGCTCAGCAGGGCGGCATACTCCCAAAACTGGTGACGCGGGGCACGCTGGTCAAACCGTTTGAAGACGCCGCATTCGCCTTGCAACCCGGTGAGCTAAGTGGTGTGGTTGAGACCCAATACGGCTACCACATCATTAAGCTGATTTCGCGCCAGCCTGAAACCGTGCCGCCTTTCGAACAAGTTAAGGCCCGGATCATCGAGAAACTGGCCAAGGATTTCCAAGACATCAACCATAAAGAGTACGTTACGCGCTTCTATCCAAAGCCGGAAGCCTTCAATCTGGGGATGATCAACGCACTGACCGGAGGAGCCGGTGCGGCTCCTGGTGCGCTCAATGCATCCCCGCCCCCTCCGCCCCCTCACACCCGATAAGTTCCGCCGATTTCAATCTCCTCTCCCATAGTGGGAGAGGGGAGCTTTTGTGCAGGTTAAACCCAATGATCCGCCAGCCACGCGCTGCAATCCCATCCCAGCATCCGTTCCAGTGCTCTAATGTCGTATTCAAATATCCACCGTAAATACGCCATTTCTCGTTCGGCCATGGTCGTCACATAGGGACGCGAATGGGCATTGATGGTTGTCGCGACCGACAAGCAAGCCACGCCGAGAAAATCGCAAATCTGGTCCAGAACCAGTTGAGGTGTTTCCCGCAAGGCCTCATGCCGGAGAATCAGCGTTTGTTCCGACGGAAAATAACACCATAGCCTTCTCAACTGTTCGGTGTAAAAACCGCGATCAACGTAAGAATAAACCCGGTGCTGCCCAGGCAGGGCCTCCCGACAGCGGTCCCGCTCGCGCTGGATCGCTTCCCAGAACGAGAGTGAATCCCGGGCGCGGTCCCGCTCCATGTTCCAGTGGGAGTAGGCGCGCTCAATGGGATTACGCAATATTACGATGATCTTCATTCGGGGGTTATATTCCCAAATCCGTCGCGGCGCGCTGTGCCAGTACAGGTAAATCGGCGTCGCTTCTCCCAGCCAGCGCTGGGCTGCGGTGGGGCTGAAGTACGAGTGGTAGACCGAATAATCCACTGTATCCCCATTGAACAGTTCATCCCGGTCGAAAAAATGCACCTCCTTGCGGCTGGCCATGCACAATTCGGGATGAGCGCGCAAATATAGATCCAGCGCTGTCGTGCCGCCTTTTTGAGTGCCCGCGATCAGAAAATCCACTTGGCGCATTTAACTGACTTCAGGGACGTTGCTGGGTCGTGGTCATCGATGTTTCGAACAAATCCCGTAGCGCGTCCCGCACGTAATCCCGCTCGTAAAATTGCCGACTAACCATACCAGCGATCTCGCCAAGCTGAACCCGCCGTTGCTGCTGAAGCAGACGACGCTTACGGCACATTACTGGCAGATCACGCAAAAAATCGCGGTACAGGCGGTAAACGATCCTCAATTTACCTTTCACCGTATAGCGCAACAGAATGGCCGCGTGCAGGACCAGCATCCAGAACAGATTGCGCCCCAACAGGCGGGCGGGCACATTCTTGATCAGGACGAACAGCGAGTTGCGGATGCCGTGGTACAACACGAAATCACTATTAGGACCGCCGCTGGCCACCGACCCTTTGTGGTATACCCGGGCATTCTCGGCATAGGCTGCTCGGTAGCCCAGTAGCACGGCCCGCCAAGCGAGGTCCGTATCTTCGGCGTAGCAAAAAAAGTGCTCATCGAAGTATTCACCGGTGATTTGGTAAACCTGACGTAACATTTCGGTGGCGTACAGTGCGCAATTGCCACTAGGACCGAGCAGAGGGTCATCCACTGACTTGCGGTTGGAAGCCAATCCACACCGGTAAAAGGTAATCCCCAGATTGTCGACCTGCGTGTGATCAGCGTATCGCATCACTCGCGCCGCCACCATCCCGATCCGGCGCTCAGAGTCCAGTCGCGCCAACATCCGCGCCAGAAAGTCCGGCTCGACCACGGTATCGTTATTGAGTAACAGGATATAGGGGTAGCGACCGTCCTGGACGATATCTGCCAGCAACCGATTGTGAGCGCCGGTAAAGCCGGTATTGTCCGAATAAGCGATGAAGTGGAGCCAGTCGGGATATTGGGCAGCGTATCCGGCCAGTGTCGCTACTTCTTCCAAACCAGAACCGTTGTCGGCCAGGAAGACCTGAAAAGGTGGATCGTTCACCTGCGTCAGAGAGTTCAGGCATTCCAGGGTATCGGCAGCGCGGCGATAGTTGACGATCAAGATCGCGGTCGCCGTGGCCGCATTGTGAAGCTCTTCAGCCTGTTGGGGCGATTCCAGATTCACAAAAGGCTCCTGAAATACTCCAGCGTTTCCCGGCCTTCGCGCTTGTGGCAAAACCGCTGTACGGTCTCCAGTCCGGCCTTGATCAAGCGTTCCCGCAACGCGGTGTCGTCCAGCAATCGCAGGATCGCCTCGGCGAACCGATCTGGCCGCTGCGGGGCGACGAGCAGAGCATTGCTCTGATCTTGGGCGTACTCGCCGACCCCGCCGACATGGGTGAGCACGCAGGCTGCGCCGCAGGCCATCGCTTCCAGCCCGCAGCGCCCGAAACCCTGAAAGTCGGAGCCGTCGATAAAAACCGTGGCTTCCGAATACAGTTCCGCCAGCCGGTTCTGGTCGGCCACCACACCCTCGTCGCGGAACGGAAAAGGAATGGGTTGCTTACGCAAAAACCGGTCGCCAAACAGCACGATTTCGACTTCGGGTCGGGCGGCTTTGACGTGAGCCAAGGCGGCGATTATCGGTTCGAAGCCGCGTCGGGGCGTGTGCGGGCGGGCCATGGCTAGGACGATAGGATGGTTGCGGACGGTATCGCGGGGATAAAACCGCGCCAAGTTCATACCGAGCAGGATTTTATGGGTGGAATACCCATCGCTGGTTAGCATCCCTTGCAGCCAGTCGGATTTGACGATCCGATGGGAGATCAGGGCGTAGGTAGCCTGAACCCGCTTGCGGGCGGCCGCTTTTGCTTCGGGAAAAAACCAGGGTTCGTAATCTTGCAGGAAATAGGCCGCGGTGCGGGTGCGCCCGCGTCGGATCAGTTCGGCGACCCAAGGAGCGGTGCTCCACAGGGTGGCCACCGTGATATCGCTGTCGGGGAAGTTTCGCAATAATTCGCGTTCGTTGCGAAATACGAGCGGTTGGGTATAAAGCGGGGTCCAGTCGTAAATCGCCGGATCTTCGAACAGCGCCACGATGCGCGCTTCCACGCCGAGCAGGATCAACTCGTTGACCAGTTGAATCACCGACAGCACCCCACCGGCGACGACCAGATTATGCAGTAGATACGTCACCCGCAGCCGTCCGGGGCGGGTGAACTGCCGCACGTATTCCGGAGTAGCCAGCGGTCGGCGGGCGCCCGATAGACGCAGGACACCGCGCAAGGCGCAGCGGAGCATAATATCCAACCTGTCGCGCCGTCGCCAGGCGGCTAGCATCGCCCTCGCTGTTTCCCAGACGACTGGCATCGGATTCCAGCGCTGGCGGGTAGCGAACAGGGCGCGTGTTGGACCCAGGGGATCGGCGCGGCGAAAGGCGCGAAACTGCCGCTGATATTCCCCGAGCCAGCGGCTATCGAACAGAGCGCGATTGTGCCGGTACCGCTCGCCCCGGTCGGTGAAGGTGCCTCGACCTTTGTGATAGACGTACATGTCGCCCGCGACTACGGTGCGGTAACCGTGGGTGGTCAACCGCATGCACAGATCAGATTCCTCGCAGTAGCCGCGCCCGTAAACCTCATCGAAAACGCCGACCTGCTCCAGCGCCGAACGCCGCAACAGCAGGCAGAACCCGACGCCGGTCACCACATCGGCGGCGGCGGCGGTGAGTCCGTGACGCTGGAGGTACTCGTCCATGCCGAAAAAATTAGCGCCGGGAGCCAACGGCAAGTTGATTTGGGAGGCATGGTTGGTGAAGGGGTTGACGGCGGCAATGGATGGATCGCGTTCGGCACAGGCGACCAAGCGCTCCAGCCAGCCTGGCGTCACGATGACATCACTGTTGACTAGCACGACGAAGGGTGCGTTGCCGAGCACGATGCCGAGATTACAGGATTTTACAAAGCCGAGATTTTCCAGATTGCGGTGGAGCGTGATCTGCTGGGGATGGTCGGCGGCGATGCGGCGTAAATACTCTTGGGTGCGGGAATCACTGGCGTCGTCCACGATAATGAGTCGGTACGTGCCGGATTCGGTATAGTCTAGAATGGAGTGCAGGCATTCCTGGACATAGCTGAGACCATTGTAGACAGGGACGATGAGGTCGCACAAAGAAGAGATGCGGGAATGATCCATTCGTTCACTTAATTCCATCGGTTTAGAAATTACAATCAATATTTTTATTTTTCGTCTGAGCAATCATTATCAGCGCTTGTGAATTTATATTTAGCACGATTTTCGCTTTTCCAAACCGATTAAAAACAGCAATTAAGTATTCGCGCGGCCAATTATGCGCGGCAAAAAACCAGAGTCTTTTATAGTTTCTTCCAGCTAAATTTTTTTTCATCGAATTACACAAAGTGGTTGGGTCTCCTCTACCTGTATCAGGGGTATATATGGTTTTTGATTTGTCGGAAAGAAAACGGTTTTTTACTTGATTAGTCAATGCGAAGTAAGTCCAAGTTGATAAGGCTGTATCAAGAGTCAGTATATCTCCATCTTGAAATTCTTTATTCAGTATTTCCAGCGCGGCATACCCTTGATCAACTGGATAATTTCTTGAATTTAAAATCGAATTAAATTTATCAATGTTAAGAATTATTAAAAATGTTAGACATATAGCGATATAAAAATTTTTAATTAATGCCGTATCTATTAAAAGCCATGGTTTATTGGCGAAACCGCGTAACCATAATTTTGTGGAACGATTTGCCAGTAGAGCGCACATATTATCGATACAATAGATGATTGCTATAATCGTTAATATATAAAGGTAATAAGTTAATCGAGTAAATATCGCTTGTTTGCCGAGTACGGAAAGTATGATATTTAAAGTCAAAGGAATTGTTAAAAGAGGCCACAAATTATCTTTTTTGAGTAAGGAAATTATGGGCGCTAGAAATAGTATGGATATAATTGAGAAATACCATGGGATTATTATATATTTTTCATAATCAAATCCATTGTTAAATTGAAAATTAACACTTGCCCAACTGTTAATAATAAAAGGACCCCAAAAACGCAAGAGATCATTTGCGGAAGAAGAGCCTACGGAAACACTGACAAAATAATAGTAATATAATGACCCACATAAAAGATAAATCACAAAAATTTTCAGATCAATCCTTTTATTATCTATCAATAGATATAGAAAAATTCCCGGAAGAATGACTATTGCGGTCCATGAGAATACTGAATAAATAATTAGCAGGCATATAAAAAAAATATCAGTTAATCTAGTTTTTCTCTGGTAGTAAGAAGCTAATATATATGCCGACAGCATAAGAAAACCATCGAGAGCATACGGTTTAAACTCTCTGGTAAGAGTCACAAATCCAGGGCCAATGGCATATAATAATCCAGCTAATATGCCGAACCAAATATTTGTAAATCTGTAGGAGAAAATAAAAATAAATATAGCGGTAAATCCTGATAGCATGCATGGAATTATTCTGAAGCTAAGCTCGCTAACTCCAAGAAAAAAAATACTAATCTTGGCAAGTATCCATTCAGAGGCCAGCAGCTGATACCCTTTAACCATATAAGGGATTAGATCATTAATAGATTGAACTTTTAAAATATTTACTACGCGCCAAGCCTCATCCAGCCATAAAGCTGGGGAGGGTTTCGTGGGCCATCTGAAGTAGAGTGTTATACAGAAAATCAGTAAACCCGATAAAATATTTAAATAATATTTATTTAAATATTCAAGTATTTTGGAATGATTCGGGGTCTGGGTTTCGGAGGCCACCGTTGATCTCCATCTTCGTGCGTTAGGGTTGAGTGACCAACAATCGTGTTATCGCGCTTTCGGTCGTGGTCCGGCGAAAATCAAACGGTTCGTTGAGATAGAGTTTAAATATTTTCAAAAACTTGCACAGGAATTGAATGCTGATATCGCGTTTGAGGATGAATCGTGTATCGGATGTGGCAATCATTCGGGACAGACATGGGGTTTAGTAGGCCAACCCCCTGAAATCAAAGCCTGTGATGAAAGTAACCGTTCAGACCCCCGACCCCAAGCACTCCCTCACAAGGGGGCAGGGAGTCTTACGAAACCAGGGCTTGTTCGGCTCCCCCTCCCTGTGCGGGAGGTGGTTGGAGGGAGGGTTGGAATGAGATTAAACATCGTCAGTTAAATAAAAAACCGATCAAGAACCCAACCGATTTTGAGCGTCGCCCGTAAGCTGTTTTGCTAAAGCTACAAGCATTTAAAGAAAAAGTTTAGCCGTTCTTTCAACTCGCAGATAATCAATGCGATCGCCTCAAACCCGATATCAGATAGGCTTATGTGTAGATAACTATTAACAGACTAAAGAACCAAAAATTAAGTTGAAGTGATAAATTTCTATCTTGTCTCTCCAAAAATATAATAATGTCGTACACTATAGTTCCATAAGAAAACGACGCCGGTTGCTACTAATTTTGCGACCAGCAAGCTATCAATTTTAAACAATTCAATCATTAAATATAAACCAGTCTGATTGACTGCCAAGCCAACAGCGCTGGCCAAAAAAGTCAATATTATTTCATGGTAAATCTTAAAGCGCACTCCACTGGTAAAAACATGCCTGATGGAAAGTATATAATTAACAGCAGTAGCCACAATAAATCCAAAAAAAGAGACTGGAAACCAAGGAAAATTAAATACTTTTACTCCTATCGCAAAGAGAAGAAAATCAACTATTGCAGCCGTTCCGCCAACAAAAAAATATTTAATGGCTTTCATTGGAACAAATTATATCTAAAAATACAGTAAATAGCTCGAAAACCGTCTTTCCAGCCAATTTTCTTGCCTTCTTCATAAGTTCTGCCATAATAAGAAATACCAATTTCATAAATGCGACAATGTTTTTTAGCAATTTTGGCAGTGATCTCTGGCTCAAATCCAAAACGATTTTCTTTGATTTCAATCGATTGAATAATTTCCTTTCGAAAGACTTTATAACAAGTCTCCATGTCTGTCAGATTAAGGTTGGTTAACATATTGGAAAGTAGCGTTAAAAACCCGTTGCCTACTCGATGCCAAAAATAAAGTACGCGATGGGGATGCCCGCCCATGAATCGGGAACCGAAGACCACGTCGGCTTTATCATCCAAGATCGGCTCAACTAATCGTGGGTATTCTTGGGGATCATATTCAAGGTCGGCATCCTGAACAATTATAATATCGCCTGTAGCAGCTTTAAATCCGGTTCTTAAAGCAGCGCCCTTTCCCTGGTTTTTTTCATGATAAATAATTCTATCCACTAATGGCGAAATGTCACTGTGCAGGACATCACGAGTACCATCAGTGGAGCAGTCATCAATCACAATAATTTCTTTACTAGGATAAGGTGATTTTATTATTGCATTTATAATTGATTGAATAGATTCTTTTTCGTTGTAGCAAGGAACGATCACAGTAAGTTTCATAACTACTCAAGCCTATTTCTCTAGAAAAACCTTGGGACGCACAACACCGCTGCTCGGCGTGAGCAATCCCATCTATTCACCGCAGTCAGACCCGTCTCTCGTACAATGGAGGCCGTTTCGGATTCTGACAAATAACAGGATTCATCCGGTTAAGATACCGAATTTCATCACGATTCATGATGCCGGACCAAAAATCGTATGCTGGAAAATCAGCATCCTGCGGTTGCACGATTCGCGCGAAAAATCGCCATAGATAATCATGCAAGTCCTTATCGCTATATTCGCATTTATGATGTTCCCAGGCAGGATTAAGCCTCGTTAATGGATGTCCGCATGGTGTGGAGAGAAGGAGCCAGCCATCATCATTCAGGGAATCCGCGATTCTCATCAGGGTGATGTCGCGGTGTAAAAGATGCTCAATGGTGTCAAATGAAACGATTGCATCGCAGCGTGGCAGGCTGCCTTGAGCGCCCTGCCAAGTCGTGATATCACCGACTTGGTATTCCAGATTTTTTTGGGTATAGCATCGCGATGCCTGAGTAACTCCGCGTGCATCGTAGTCTACGCCAATAATATGGGAATCAGGCAGGGCGGTCGCTAACATGAAGCTGCCGTAGCCGGAACCGCAGGCAATATCAATAATGACTTTTGGCGATTTTCCTTTCAGCGCTAGACAAGCCCACTGGTAGCGCCCGATATGGTGTATCCCCTGCTTATTGTTTACGAGGATATAGGGATGTACATCGAACCCGAGTTTAGGTGTGAAAAACTCGGTCGATTGCTGCAAATTCTTCTCGACCATTGTATCAACCTATTTAACAAAAGGAACTTTCAATATAAATCATCGAGAGTAGAAAAATCTAAAAATTTGATAGTTTGCCGACATGACTCCATTCGATCAAAATAGAGAACCGAGTCACGGGCGTTATTAGCCAGCCTATTTCGGAGTTCTTGGTCATCCAGCAATCTGGAAATATGACGGACGAGCGCCTCAGTGTCCTTTGGAGATGCTATCAGTGCATTAACATCGTGCCGAGTGAATAAGGAAATACCACCGCTATCGGTAATAACGCACGCTGTTTGGCAGGCCATAGCTTCGGCGATGGTTCGTCCAAAACCATGAAAGTCGGAAAACTCGGCAAAAATATAGGCTTTCGAATATAACGAAGGGAGTCTATTATTAGGAATAATCCCATGATTTACCAAGGGGAAAGTAATTGAATATTTTTTCAATTCTTCGTTCGTACACCCAAAACTGTGCACTTCAAAATCATCCCGCTTTTTAGAAAGCAAATTTAAGGTTTTTAGCGCCGTGTCAAAGCCGCGTTGGGGAGTTGATGGGCGGAGAATTGTGACAATAAGCTTTTTTGATTTGGTCTGGTTAAGACTTTTTTGATCAATATCTCGTGGATAAAATAAATCCAGTTCCAAAGCCGGAGAAATTAGAGTAATTTTTCCTCCATCCTGCTTAACTTTTTCACAAATCCAAGGAGTTTTAGCAAAGCTGTATGGGGTCATAATATAAGTTTTTTTAATTGTATCCCTAATTCGAGTTTCCGTTTTCTTATAAAAGTCCGGTTCGTAATCTTGAATGAAATAAGCCAATCTTGGGCGTGGATCTTGACTTAAAATTTTTACCAAATAATACATGGTGATCCATAATGTTCCCACCAAAACATCAGCTTTTGGGAAGTATTTAATCAATGTCTCAAGGTTGGAGTAAAAAATAGGTTTCGTCAAGGAACCCATATCATCCTTATATCCTTTAGTGCTCATCACAACGATTTTAACATTGATACCAGAAAAGATCATGTCGTTGGCAAGCTGTATAATCGAAATAACCCCACCAAATTCACAAAGTTCATGGATTAAAAATACGACTGACTTTAACTTGGCATCACTCTTGAGGGTTTCAAAGTTGCTAATGTAATGATCAACCATATCAAGTGTGGTAGGATCATCGAGAATCTTCATGGCATTAAAGTTTTTAGCTTGTTTGACTTCATGAACATTTCTGTAAGCGCTTGGCTTTAACAATCCATACTTATTTCTGAGATATCCCAGGGGATTATCAGCTAGGAATGATGGATAGATCTTTTGATATAAAGGCTTCCATCTGTGATCAAAGACAGCTCTATTTTTCTCATATCGAGGACCACGCTCTTCTTTGAAAGTTACCATTCCTTCGTGAAAGATGAAGGTATCATCGCAACAAACCATTCTATATCCATTAGCAAAAGCCCGCATACAATAATCAGATTCTTCGCAATATCCCCTACCAAAAACAGGATCAAAACCTCCAAGATGCTCATAAACATTGCGCTTGATATAAAAACACCAGCCTTCCGGTGTGACGATATCTGGATAATCACAGTTAGAAATTTTTTCGATAGCAGATGCCGTATCAAAAATAGAATCGCCGGGGTTTATCTTCACCCATAAGTGCGAGGAACGAGTGCTGAGAGGAGAAATAATCCCGATTTTATCATCGCTTTGGGCGCAGCGCGTAAGCTTATTCAGCCAGCCGGGCGTAACGATAGTATCACTATTAAGCAAGATAATATCGCCGCTCGGTGTAGCACGCATACCGACGTTAACGCTTCCAACGAATCCAAGGTTTTGTTCGTTGCGAAGATAATTAAAATATTCATGTTCATGAGTAAATTTTTTTAAATATTGCGCGGTGTATTCATCGGAACAGTCATCAACCAAAAAAACACGGTAAGGTAATTCCGTATATTTAACAATGCTTTCCAAACATGATTTTACAACGTGTATTTCATTATAGATAGGTACGATAATGTTGCGTGTTGGGTCGGAACAACGAATTTCTACTTCTGAGGAGCGTCGAGCATATATCTCGTCAAGTATGCCGCCAATATCACGAGCAGTATTGTGCAGCGAGAATTGGTTTGCGGTTTGTTGACCTTGATCGGCGATTTGTTGTCGGAATTTTTCGTCGGACGCCAATTTTAGAATAGCCCGGGCGGCTGCATCATTGTCGCCGACCGGAACCAAAATTGCGTTGACATCATGGCGAGCATATTCGGAGATCCCGCCGCTATCTGTTAGCACACAAGCGCAACCGCAGGTCATGGCTTCCAATGCGGGTAATCCAAATCCCTGAAAAAGAGAGAGATCAACAAAAATATGAGAAACCAGGTATTCTTCTCTTAATCGACTCTGTTTGATAATGCCCAAGTTTTTGTACGGGAATGAGATTTCATGAATGCTCAAATCATCATCACCGAAAAAAACAAATTGTATACTTGGATTAGCCTTATGAACGATAGATAAGGTTTTCATCAGGTTTTCAAACCCACGCCTTGGTGTACAGAACCGGGTCATGGCAATCAAGCGTGGTGGTTCTTTTTTAAGTTGCGATTTTAAGTGGTCATAAAACACTTCTTGGTCTATTCCAATAGCTATTTTCTTTATGCCATGCTCAAGAAATTGTAGTTGATTACAGATCTGTTTTATTATCCAATCTGATGTCGATAGAAGTGAAAGATTGAGGTGATAGCTTTCTAGAGCTTCTTGATAATAGAGTTTTTGATCTGGGTATTCCGGATTATAAAAGAGTGGTTCATAATCTTGAACAAAGTAATAAGGTTTGAAAGTTTGGTTGAGTTTTGCCAGATCAGCAACTGGTCGGGCAGTAATCCACATGGTTGCCAGTAGCATGCTGTATTCAGGCAAGGCATGTGCTAGTTGATTGATATCTGGATTTTTTATTGGTTCAAAAAGGAGGACTTCGAACATTTCTGGTGTATTTTTCCAGTGAGGATGCATTAATATACTGATTACATCAACGCCAGATAAAATCAAATCGTTTGCCAGTTCGACTAGTATTATGATCCCACCCGCGATTTGTATGGTCGAAAAAAATATTACCAAGGTTTTTGGGTTCACTAATTTAATATCTGACATATAGTAATTATTTTGACTGACCATGCCTTGCGTATTAGTGAAATGCAGTGTATCCATTATTAATTCCAATTCTTTTCCATAAAAATGCTTGGAAAGCTGCTCTATATTTATAGAATGATCTTCTTCTGGGTTTTTGCTCACATGTATATAAGTATTATCAGCCAAAACGGTTATAAAATTCTTTTTCAGAAGCGCAAGACTTATAGATATCAAAGAAACGAGTATTGGACTATTTTTTATCGACTTTGCAATAGAAATAAAATCTTTTGTTACCGAATATTTAATATAAAAAATGGCAGGGTCCGCCATCAGTATTTGCGGAAATTCCGATTGAGTAACCAAACGCAACTTTTTGGCGCAAGTCATGGCGTTGTCGCCAGGCTTCATTTTAAACGAGTATATAGGATGGGTCGGCGTAACAGGGCTAACAATACCAATACTCTTGGAAGAGTACGCAGCCTCACTAAGTCCGGGTAACCAATCTGGCGTTAGAATTACATGGTCTTGAATAATGCAAAAATCACCAAGACCAATTTCCTGAATAACTTCACACAGTGAAGTTAGAAAATAGTCACGTGTTTGAGGTCGAATAACCTTAATAGGTAAGTGATCCGACCACTCGGCTATTTTCTCAGTCGGGATGGAATATTCAGAGTCGTCGATGAGGTAAAAACTATTGTGATTCCTATCCGTATGTTTGCTGAGACTCAATAAAGACCTTCTTAGAGAAGAGCGCTTTCCTTTAGTGTAAATAATAATATTGACCGTAGAGGATTTTTTATAATCCTTACTTTTGCGTTTTTCGATGATGAATTCCGTTGAGTTCTTGGATAGTTGCTTTTTCGTCACGGGAGATATTTGAAAAGAAGCTGGGGGGATTAGAGGTTGTAGATTATTTTTTTGCAGATTATGATAATCCAGTATTATTTTTTTAATGTGATCGGTAGCTAAGTAAGGTCTACCACGCCCAATGGATTTCTCGATAAAAGATATAACAAAATTACCCAGTCTCCACCGATAAGAAGCAAGCAGCTTGTTGAAGTTGATATCTATTTGATTGAGCCAATTTACCAAAATATAAATATCTTTTTCATGATCTTTCTGGTTCGGAAGCCAATTTTCAAATTCCTCAAAGATTACTTGCAAGTTGTCTGTATAAGGGGCTCTTATTTTCCATGAAAAAATAACTTTCGGAAAGCATACAAACGTATTTCCTACTTGCCATCTTTTAGAGTATAACAATGCCTTAAAGTCAGCTTTTAATAGCTGTATCCATTCAATCAGCGTATTGAAGTCATTGGGAGTGTATTTTAGCGCTAAACTCTCGTTGCTATTTTGTTTTTTTTTTGTCTCATACGAGCGAATATCATTAAATACCTTACGCATATGATCCGCAGTTAGGTGGACGTTTCCACGCAACAAGGCAAGCTCAGCAATCTGGACGATAAAGCATCCAACTCGCCAGCGCCATGATGCGAATAGTGCTTCGGCGTCATACTCTAGTTGTTGGATCCAAGTGTTGTATCGTTGTTCGGTGTTATTATCTTTTTGTTCTGTCAATTTACTAAATTCTTGACGCAGTGCTTTTTGCTGGGCTTCAGAAGAACTTTTTAGCTGATCAATCTCCTGTTTGAAAGCTTTTTCACGGTCTTGAAATAATATCTTATTCTGCTGGTTTTCCTGCTGGAGGGCGACCTCGCTGGCTTCTTTGGCGCGCAGAGAACCTTCAAGGGATTGAATGGAGGTTTTAAGCTGCGCGCGTTCCTGCTGGAGGGCGGCCTCGCTGGCTTCTTTGGCGCGCAGAGAACCTTCGAGGGATTGAACGGAGGTTTTAAGCTGCGCGCGTTCCTGCTGGAGGGCGGCCTCACTGGCTTCTTTGGCGCGCAGAGAACCTTCGAGGGATTGAACGGAGGTTTTAAGCT
>DAOTGT010000002.1:0-3632 GCA_035447285.1 Candidatus Competibacter sp. | reverse complement strand
GCGCGCGTTCCTGCTGGAGGGCGGCCTCGCTGGCCTCTAAATTCTCCATTATACCCTTAAGCTGCTGGTGCTCATTTTTAAGCACAAAATCTTTTTCATAAAATTCCAGGATCTCCTGGGCACCTGGAGAAAGCTCAAAATCAGTTGTATCCGCCATATCCAGAATTTGACCAGACTCAAAAGCATCAATCAAGGTGGCTTGCTGTCTATTGATAAAGCCCGCTTCGAAAGTGGGAGATCCTTTCTGTCGATGCAAGTCCGGCGCGATGAAAGCAAGGATTTCCTTATCATGAGGAATTCTTAAACCTTGACAACCCAGAGCGGTTAGTTGCTCATATAAATTAGCTACCGCTTGAATAGGTTTAGCCAAAAGCGCCGAATGAAAAACTAATACCTTAGGATAATTTTTTGTAACTTTGAGCGCCTCTATACTATATTTTTCCCATAAAGAAACCCCAAATTGCAAAGGAAACCCATTACGAGTTTTTAACGATTGTGCAATTTGAATAGGTGAGCGATAGATATGAATAAAAACTGGAAAATCCAAGTGTTTAGACCATAAAGGGAAGGTCAAACAGAATCGTGGTTCCTTAAGAAACCATGGACGATGTGCGTCCAATTCTAAAATGAGGCGACTTGCTTTTTTGTCGAATTCAATGCGTGTATCTTCGGGAACTTTATCCAGTGAAAAATCATTGATCTGATGCCATTCCGCTTGGGTGGAGTGAATAATCATGTCGTTTAAGACACGCACATCTCTCCGTTCCCAAAAACCTTTTGGATTTTCCTCATTTGCGCCTGTACTGATGCCCTCAGGCCCAAAGTAAGCACCCATTAAATTGAGTAGGCGCGCGGTTATGGACGTTCCAGAGCGATGCATACCAATAACAAAAAATTGCATTTTTCGCACCTTAAGGATTTGATCAAGATTTTATCGATTGCTGTTTCTCATATACGCTTAATACATCGAAAGTATCACCATAGGCATGGCTTATTCCATCCTCAATCCAGACTGCCCGGTCACATAACTTTCTGATCGTTTCCACGCTATGGGATACAAGTACAATAGTTTTGTCAGAACGAATTTTTTCATGCATTATAGCCGAAGATTTGCGCTGAAAATCTGAATCTCCAACTCCCAGCACTTCATCGATTAACAACACATCGGGATCCAATTGAAATGCTACGGAAAACCCCAATCGCGCTTTCATACCACTGGAGTAGGTACTTATCGGCTGGTCAAAAAACTCTCCCAATTCAGAAAAATTCTGTATATCCTCCATTCTTTCGATAACATTCTTTCGATGTAGACCGATCAGCATTCCACTCAGCAAGGCATTCTGCCGTCCGGTTAAATACGGTACAAAACCAATTTGTAGTGACAGCAGAGCTGCTTGTACACCATGGTTGATCATTTTTCCCCGATCAGGGCGCAGAATTCCTGCAAGAACCTGTAAAAGAGTACTTTTACCAGCACCATTACGCCCGATGACACCCAATGATTCGCCATGATGCAGATCGAAAGAGACGTTTTTAAGCGCCCAAAACCGTTCCTTACGCAAATATCCCGCCTGCCGCCAGTAAAAAGTTCCTACATTATTTAAAGATAAGGCAAGTTGCTTCGACATGAGCAGCTATCTCTGCACCAGTTTCGGGTATAAATGGTCGTTACGCATGATCCATCGATACATCAACAGGCTAATTATTAAACCCAATGCCGCGACCAAGGCTAATGCCAACCAGTTTGGCCACTTTTGATGCATCAGAATATCGCGATAAGCCTCAATGATACTGGCCATTGGGTTAAGATAAAAATAAGTTTTATAGTTCTCAGAAATCGTGGAACTGGAAAAGAAAATACCTGAAAAATAAAATAGGATTTGCAGAGAATGCTCGACCAAATATTTTAAATCAGGCGCGAATGGAACGAGCGCCGCCACGAAAAGAGTTAATCCTACAATCAACAGAAATTGAGTCAGTAACAAAACCGGCAATGCCAAGTAAGCCCACCCGATATTGAAACCCGCCAGCCATAGGTAAATCAATAATAATCCCAGCACCACCCCAAATTTGACCAAGTCCGTCAAAATGACCACTAACGGAAATATAATTTTAGGCACGTATACCTGCTGCATCAATCCTCGTCCGCCGAGAATAGAGGTTGCGCTGTGAATGATCGTATTCTGAAGCCAACGCCAAGATACCAGTCCAACCAGCAGGAATGATACAAAGTCTGGGGTACCACGCTTCAGTAGAAGCCCAAACACTACATAAAATATCATCATGAAGATCAATGGATCGAGTACCCACCATAAAAAACCGATATAGGTTTTCGCTGCCTCGGCTCTTAAGTCCGCAAGAGCTTTGTATAAAATGAGATCACGATAACGCGTGCTTAATATCATAATTTACTCAAACCACCACCAGCCAAAGCCGGCTGCTTGTTTGGCGCGTCAGTACCCATTGAGGTAAAATCATCTAAGCCAAAACTAAAGGATGAAAGCCAGACTTAGCCTAAACTCATGGAGGTTGTGCCTTGTCCAACGGAAATTAAATAATGTCTGTTTTACTTCAATCATTGATTACAGGCAGCTTGCTGGCCTTCATGGTCGCATGGGGTTCAAGCTTCGTTTGGCTCGGGCGCACTGCTTTATCCCGTGGTCCCATCGATCATCCCAATGCCCGCTCCCTGCACGAGCAGCCCACTCCGAGAACAGGAGGATTGGCAGTGCTGGCGGGGATTATGATCGGCATATTGCTCATAATGTTCAAAAACACTGGCTTACCGGTCCATACTCTTGGGTTCATTTCCATCGGCCTGATTCCACTGGCATTAGTGTCATTCCAGGATGATCGCACCGGCGTTGCCGCACGGTGGCGCATCTTAATCCATCTGCTGGCCGGTGTCAGCCTTTTGGCTGCGGGTCTGACACCGGAGCGGCTTAGCTTGCCCGGCTGGATCTTGTCGCTACCTGGATGGATCGCCGTTCCGCTGACTCTGTTGTTTGTCGTCTGGATGATTAACCTTTACAACTTCATGGACGGCATGGATGGTTTCGCTAGCGGCATGGCGGTGATCGGTTTCTCCACGTTGGCTGGGTTGAGTTGGAGCGACGCCGGATTCGCAACGTTCTGTCTGACCATCGCAGCGGCCAGCGCCGGGTTTCTAGTACATAATTTCCCGCCCGCCAAAATTTTTCTCGGCGACACCGGTTCCATTACACTGGGTTTTCTGGCGGCGGCGTGTGGTCTGTGGGGAGCTAGGGCTAGTCTGTTCCCATTCTGGGTGACGCTGCTGGTGTTTTCGCCGTTCATCATGGATGCCACCGTGACTTTGCTGCTGCGCCTGCTGCGTGGAGAAAAGGTCTGGGAGGCACACCGGAGCCATTATTACCAGCGATTGGTATTGCTCGGCTGGGGACACCGCCGCACCGTACTGGCTGAATACGCGCTGATGCTGGCCTGCGCCGGTTCTGCTCTGCTGGCGGTTCGGTTGCCGCCCGTTGGACAAATCAGCTTGGCGATGGCCTGGGGTCTGATCTACGGTTTCCTGATGTGGGGAGTGGGGCGGCTGGAGCGGCGGCATGCTACAGTATCCGCCCCGTGAAGCTCGAACATTTCCTCAATCTCCC
>DAOTGT010000001.1:0-73556 GCA_035447285.1 Candidatus Competibacter sp. | reverse complement strand
TTTTGCTTGCTCATGCCTCAGATATGGGGCCTGTCCCGATTTATGCAACAACGCCCAAGGCAGCCAAAAGCCCTAGGTTATTAGCCTCAGGACCACGAGGCGCTATCTTGGAGTTCGCCCATGCCCGCACGGGACCCACAAAACGCGAACCGCACCGTACCAAGACGGCCTGAATATCCTGGACGAATCGGTGGCGCTGCTTCGGTGGGAGATCGTCCCAAGCAAGATCGAGCTTGAGCGCGGCGGCCTGCCCGGCACGCTCGGTATTGGGCATTTTCGGCAATACTTCAATGGCGCATGCGGGATTGATCGCGAGCATGCCGGACAGAACCAAACCCGCATATTGTTCGGGGTCCTGCCTGAAAATACGCGCCCAAAACTCCACTGGCTGAGGCGGTGACATATCGACCAGCGCCGCCAATACCGCGAGCCGGATTTCAGTGGAAATCTGGCTCACATCAGGGAAATACTCAGCCAGTCGAGCCAGCATTTGTACCGCTTCGGGATCTCTGAAGGCCGAAACCAACGCAAGCAGTTCCTCCAAGTAGGCGGTTTCTCCCTGTCCATCCGCACAGAATCGACGAACCAGTTGCAGAGCCCCTACTCTCAAAGAATCGCGGGTCGCGGGTTTCAGGGTCTTTTCCAACCGTAGAATACCCAAGTGAGGAAACTCGTCTCTCGTGAGCAGCGGCAACGGCTCCTGGCCACGTAGCGCCCGTTCCAGCCAACGGCGGATCTCTTCATGCCTCAGATCATCAACAGACACCGGTGCATTCATCGCAATAGAGCCTACGCTTGGATAACGTGGAAAGGCAGCCGCAATCCCCGACTGGTCGTTTCAGGCATGACGACTTCGGGCTGGGGTTCAAGCTTATCGGGATTGGGGAACAACGGTTCAGTCAGTCCCCAAGGAGCATCGGCCTCGGGTCGCGGTCGATAGTATGGATAATCCTCGGCATCGGCCACAGTCGGACGATGCAGCGGCGGCGAACCGGAATCGGCATGATTCCAGGCGAGGATGACCAAAGTGTTGCTCGACGTATAAGGTCCCAAACCGAGCGCCGTGCAAATGCCATGCTGCGTTCGGGGTAACCGATCAAACGGATTCTCTCCGGTATCGACTGGGTTGAAAGTGGCCCAGACCAAATAATCGCCCAAAAGAGCTTCCCGCAGAAAGGTTTCGAACCCACCAGGATCGACCGAACCCGAGTATTTGAGGAGCAACTTCTTGGCTTGTTCCTTCGTGAGATCGCCATGGGAAGCCCTTGCAATGGCAGCGGCATGATGATCCAGCCCCTTGGCTCGACCGAGCGTCGCCGGACAATCCGCAGCAGGAATTACACGCCCTTTTCGTTTATGCGCCCGACAAGCCGTCTGCCAAGCACTGCGCGGCAAATCGCCACTGGCAAGTTGCGCGGCGAATACCTCCAACAGACTCGTAAAATCAGCGGTCGAAAGGGCCGTTTCATTGGCGACATTTCGACTGACTTGGCAATGCGTGCTACCCGTCAACCCAGCGGTGAACACCTCTTCCACCGCTTGCCGGGCATGGTCAGTCAAGTCAGCTAAAGCACGTTGGAATGAGTTACTTTATTTTTTCAGTATAGATTGACAGTCTGGATTTCAATAAACGACCGAAGCGGTCTCACAATCATCGACCGCGTACTGAACAGCAAAAAACGGTGCCCGGTTTCCCGAACACCGCTTCATATCAAACACCGACCGAATCAGATCAATCCATCGCCTCGTACAGCGGCAGGGTCAGGAACTCGGGGTAATCCGGCGACAAGCTCATCGTCTCGAAGATGCCGGCGGCCTGATCGTAGGTCGCGGTGTCTTCGCCCTGGGCGATGACGGTGGTTTTCACTTTAGCCAATTCCTCGGGGATCAGCGCGCGCACCATGTCGGCGGTGACCTTGCGACCATCGTCCAGAATCCCCTTCGGGCTGACCACCCACTGCCACACCTGCGAGCGGGAGATTTCAGCGGTGGCGGCATCTTCCATCAAGTTATGGATCGGCACGCATCCGTTGCCGGCCAACCAAGACCCCAGGTAGTGAATGCCGACATTGATGTTGTTGCGCAAACCGGCTTCGGTGATGGGCTGCTCGGGTTGGAAGTCCAGGAAATTCTTGGCCGTGAACACCTCGTCCCGCTGCTTTTCCCACTGATTCGGCTGGTCACCCAGCACCTTGACGAACTCCTCGTGGGCGATCGGCACCAGACCGGGATGCGCCACCCAACCACCGTCGAAACCGTCGTTGGCGTCGCGGGTCTTGTCGTGGCGGATGCCGGCCAGTGCTTTCTCGTTGGCGACCGGATCGTCCTTGATCGGAATCAGCGCCGACATGCCACCCATCGCCGGCGCACCGCGCTTGTGGCAGATCTTGACCAATTGCAGGGCATAGGAGCGCATGAACGGCACTTCCATGGTGATCGCGCCGCGATTGGCCAGGCAAAAGTTTTTGTTTTTCTTGAACTTCTTGATGCATGAGAAAATATAATCCCAGCGCCCGGCGTTCAAGCCAGCGGAATGCTCGCGCAGTTCGTAGAGAATCTCTTCCATCTCGAAGGTGGCAAGAATGGTTTCGACCAATACGGTGGCCTTGATGGTTCCTTGCGGAATGCCCAACTCGTTTTGCGCCATCACGAAGATATCGTTCCACAGCCGCGCTTCGAGGTGGCTCTCCATCTTCGGCAGGTAATAGAACGGGCCGGCGCCGCGCGCGATCTGCTCCTTGGCATTGTGGAAGAACACCAGACCGAAATCGAAAATGCCGCCGGAAACACGCTGGCCATCGACCGTCACATGTTTCTCATCCAAGTGCCAACCGCGCGGCCGGATTTGCAGCGTGGCGATCCGGTCGTTGAGCTTGTATTCCTTGCCCACTTCATTGACGAAGCTGAGCTTCCGGCGAATCGCATCGACCAGATTCACCTGACCCTGAATCTGGTTGTACCAGTTGGGGCTGTTGGAATCCTCGAAGTCGGTCATGTAGGAATCGGCGCCGGAGTTATAGGCGTTGATGATCATCTTGCGCTCGACCGGACCGGTGATTTCGGTGCGGCGGCACTCCAGCGCCTTCGGCAGCGGCGCGACCTTCCAGTCGCCTTCGCGGACATTCTTGGTTTCCGGCAGGAAATCGGGCATCTCACCAGCGTCGATCCGAGCTTGGCGCTCGACCCGGGCCGCAAGCAACTGCTGGCGGCGTGGCTCGAAGGCGCGGTGCAATTTGGCGACCAGGGCCAGGGCGTCGTGGGTCAGGATCTCATCGAAACGGGGATGCATCGGGGCGTTGATCTGCACGCCAGCGGGCAGGTTCAGGCTCACGGGTTGCTCCTTAACAATCGTTGTACGGTGGAAAACTGGCGAACGTCCGCCGCGATCGGAGGACGACGCGATTCGATCATGATGATGGGAAGGTCAGGTTACAAGGCCAGCGCAAAAAACCCGGAGGGAGGCCCCGTCCGGGTGGATGCGGTCAGCGCCGCCGGCAACTGTGGAGGCGACGCGCGGCGTCGATCAGTGGAACTGCTCTTCTTCGGTGGAGCCGGTCAGTGCCGTCACCGAGGAGACCCCGCCCTGAATCACGGTGGTCATGTCGTCGAAGTAGCCGGTGCCCACTTCCTGCTGGTGGGACACGAACGTGTAACCACGGTCGCGGGCGGCAAATTCGGGTTCCTGCACCTTCTCGACATAGGCGGACATGCCGCGTTTCACATAGTCCTGCGCCAGATCGAACATGTGGTACCACATGTTGTGAATACCGGCCAGGGTGATGAACTGATACTTGTAACCCATCGCGCCCAGCTCGCGCTGGAACTTGGCGATGGTGGCGTCGTCCAGGTTCTTCTTCCAGTTGAACGAGGGCGAGCAGTTATAGGCCAGCAGTTTGCCGGGGAAGCGGTCACGGATCGCCTCGGCGAATTTCTTGGCGAAATTCAGATCCGGCGTGCCGGTCTCGCACCACACCATGTCGGCGTAAGGCGCATAGGCCAAACCGCGGGATATCGCCTGCTCCAAGCCCTTGCGGGTCTTGTAGAAGCCTTCCACAGTGCGCTCGCCGGTGCAGAACGGCTTGTCGTTTTCGTCGCAGTCGCTGGTCAACAGATCCGCGGCTTCGGCGTCGGTGCGGGCCAGGATGATGGTCGGCACGCCGTACACATCGGCCGCCAGCCGGGCGGCGATCAATTTCTGTACCGCTTCCTGGCTCGGCACCAGCACCTTGCCACCCATGTGGCCGCACTTCTTGACCGAGGCCAGTTGATCCTCGAAATGGACACCGCCCGCGCCGGCGCGGATCATCGATTTCATCAGCTCATGGGCGTTCAGCACGCCGCCAAACCCGGCTTCGGCATCGCCGACGATGGGCAGGAAATAGTCCACGAAATCCTTGTGGCCCGGACCGATACCCCGAGCGCACTGGATTTCATCGGCGCGTTTGAAAGAGTTGTTGATGCGCTCGACCACCGCCGGCACCGAGTTGACCGGATACAGCGACTGATCGGGATACATGGACATGTAGGTGTTGTTGTCGGCCGCGACCTGCCAGCCGGACAGATAGATGGCCTTGATGCCGGCCTTGGCCTGCTGCATGGCCTGCCCGCCGGTCAGCGCGCCCAGACAGTTGACGTAGGGTTCGTTGTTAATGAGGTTCCACAGTTGCTCGGCTCCCCGTTGCGCCAAGCTGTACTCAACCGGTACGTTGCCGCGCAGCCGCACGACATCTTCGGCGGTGTAGCCGCGCGTGATGCCCTTCCAGCGGGGGTTTTCGGCCCAATCATTCTTTAGTTGCTCAACGCTGAGGTACGCCATGTGCTGATCCTCTTTGAGGGTTACGGGCTTGGTTTGATGTCGGGCGAAGCGGCCGCAAAAAAACGCCTCGGACTTGCCGCAAGATGCGGCGAAACCATGATAATTTCATGTGAATTTCGTATTACAAAACCAATCGCACAACAAGTAATTTCAATTATTCTAATGTGGCTATGCAGCATTTTACAAGTGGATTACAACGCCCCAGCGGTCCGTCCCTCACGAAAAGCACCGCAGCGGCGCGGGTTCCCTCGGCTTGCTAGAATCTAGCGATCATCGACATTCAACTCTCAACTCTCCCCGACCGCCCGGAACGACCGCGATGCAAGAATCTCCGACTGGACCCCATGACCTGATCGCCGATATCGGCGGGACCAACGCCCGTTTTGCTCGGGTCGACGCCCATCGGCGGATTTACGCCGAGCAAATCTTGGCTTGCGCCGACTTTACCGGCCTGACCGCCGCCGCCACGGCGTATCTGCAAGCGACCGGGGGGCCGCGCCCGACCCGGGCGGCCATCGCGGTCGCCACACCGATCACCGGCGACTGGATCCAATTCACCAACAGCCATTGGTCGTTTTCGACGGAAACCGCGCGGCGGGAGCTGGGGTTGGAACAATTGTTGATCCTGAACGACTTCACCGCCTTTGCGCTGTCGCTGCCGCTGCTGGGCGCGAACGAACGTCGGGCGGTCGGTGGCGGCGCGGCGGTCGCCAGCGAGCCCATCGGCCTGATCGGCGCTGGTACCGGTCTGGGCGTGTCGGGTCTGGTGTGGTCCGGCGATCGCTGGCTACCCTTGCAGACCGAAGGCGGCCACGTCACCTTTTCGCCAACCGACGGGCGGGAATGGGCCATCGGCCAAATTCTGCACCGACGGTTCGGCCATGTCTCGCCGGAACGGCTGCTATCTGGGCCGGGGTTGGTGAATCTCCATGCCGCGCTGGCGGAACTGGAGGGCTGGCCGGTGGAAGATCTGACGCCCGCCGACCTGACCGAGCGCGCCTTGGCCGGGACTTGCCCACACAGTCAAGAGGTGCTGGAGCTGTTCTGCGGCGCCTTGGGCACGGCGGCCGGCAATCTGGCGATCACGCTCGGCGCGCGGGGTGGGGTGTATATCGGTGGTGGCATCGTGCCGCGCCTGGGCGATTTTTTCGACCGATCGACGTTTCGAAGCCGCTTCGAGGCCAAGGGTCGGTTCAGCACTTACCTGGCGGCGATCCCGACTTGGGTGATCACCGCCGCCAATCCGGCGCTGCGCGGCGTGGCGGCGGCTCTGACTTGAGAAACTTCAAACCGCCGAGTACTCGTCCGTGTACAACTCATTGACCTTGGCGGCCATGATGAAGTCGTTTTCGTGCAGGCCGCCGATCTTGTGAGTGTAAAATAATATGTTGGCGTACCCCCAACCGAAGCGGATGTCCGGATGATGCCCTTCGCTCTCGGCCAAGTCGCCGACCCGGTTGACGAAGGCCAGGGCGGTGGCGAAGGTCTGGAATTCGAAGCGCCGTTCCAACCGGGTGCCATTTTCCCATAACCGCCAGCCAGGCGCTTGCGACAACAGAATTTCGGCTTCACCGAACGTGAGGGGAGAAACTCCACCTTGACAGGGCGTGCAGGTCTTCCGGGACAGGTCCATCATGCACCTCGCTTGCTGGTTCGTCGATAATCCGCATCTGGCGTTTTAGAGCGGCGAAACCTGGAAAAATCCGCCAGAACGGGGCATTTCACTTATACTGACCGCCAAGTATTGACCGAAATGGAGAAATCCGCATGCGCTACGCTTCAACTCTGATCCTTGGCGCAATACTGACGGTCGGCGTCGCCTTCGCCCGACCGCAGCCCGCCGACGAGCAACCGGACGTCAGCAGCGCCGAGGTGAAAGCCAGCCGCGCCGCCGCGCGACAGTTCGGTGGTGCATTGAAGGAAGCGCTGCAACAGGCGATCAAGACTGGCGGTCCGACCAACGGCATCGCGGTCTGCCACGACCAGGCTGGCCAGATCGCCGCCGATCTTGGCTCGAAACTGGACATGATCGTCGGCCGCACCAGCCTCAAGACCCGCAACCCCGGCAACGCACCCGATAACTGGGAACTCGCCGTGCTCAAGCAGTTCGAGGCCCGCAAGGCGCAGGGCGAACCGGCTAACAAACTGGAATTCTTCGCGGTCATCGAGGACGATCAGGGTCAGAAAACCTTTCGCTACATGAAGGCGATACCCACCGGCGCGCTGTGCCTGGCCTGTCATGGCGACAAACTCGATCCCGAAGTGGACACCAAACTGAAAGCGCTATACCCAAACGACACCGCCCGCGGCTTCAAGGAAGGGGATCTGCGCGGAGCCTTCACCATCGCCAAGCCATTGCCGTAGAGAGGACCGCATGAACCAGGAATGGAGCCCGCGCCTGACCGTTGCCACCATCATCGAGCGCGACGGACGCTTTCTGCTGGTGGAGGAATACGCCGATGGCGAGGAACTGGTCTACAACCAGCCCGCCGGCCACCTGGACGAGCACGAAACGCTGGCGGCAGCGGCCATCCGGGAAACCCTGGAGGAAACCGCTTGGGAAGTCCGGGTCGATGCCATCGTCGGGTTGTATTACTGGACCCACCCCAAGGGCCATACCTTCGTTCGCACCTGTTTTGTCGGCACCGCCCTCCAGCATCATCCCGAGCAACCGCTGGATCACGGCATCCAACGGGCGCTCTGGTTGAACCGCAATGAAATCGTGGCGCTGGGACCGAAATTGCGCAGTCCGATGGTAATGCGCTGTATCGACGATTATCTGGCTGGCAAGCGCTATCCGCTGGATTTGTTCGGCTACCTCTGAAACGCCCTCGGTCACTGTTCCGACGCACTGGCTTTGCGGCGGACAAACTGCCGCCAACGCGCCAGCGCCCCACATCTCCTCAAGTGATGACTTCCCGAACGGACCAGAATTTTTCCCAGCCCGGCGGCAACCTGCTTCGCGCCAGGCGGCGCATGGAGAAACTGAATCGCCAGCGGCTACGCCTGTTGCCGCGCGCCCTCTTGCTCGGCGTGCTGTCGGGCTTGATGGCGGTGGCCTTCGCGAAAGCCATGGATGCCGGCGACACGCTGCGGCTGACACTCCTCGACTCCGCCAGCCGCTTCGATCGATGGGGAGTCGCCCTATCCGTTGCGTTTTCGGTCGCCACCATCAGTCTGGCGGTTTGGCTGGTCCGATTCTTCGCCCCGGCCGCCGCCGGCAGCGGCATTCCCCATCTCAAGGGGGTTTTACTCGGCTACCGCTCAATGGTCTGGTATCGAGTGCTCTGGGTGAAATTCGTCGGGGGCGTGATCGGCGTCACCGGCGGCCTCACCCTGGGACGGGAAGGCCCCACCGTGCAGATGGGCGGAGCACTGGGCCAGATGCTGGGCAGCCGCTCCCACAGCGATACCCTGGAACAACGCTCGCTGATCGCCGCCGGCGCCGGCGCCGGGCTGTCCGCCATCTTCAACGCGCCGCTGGCGGGCGTGGTCTTCGTCCTGGAGGAACTGCAAGGAAACTTCACCTCGCTGGTGTTCTTCGCCGCGCTCATCGCCTCCATGACCGCCGATGTGCTTTCGCGTGGACTCATGGGCCAGCATCCGGTGTTCCACGTAACGGTCACCGCCATTCCCGATCTGACCAGCCTGCCGCTGTTTCTGGCTCTGGGTATCCTGGCCGGCGTTCTCGGCGTTCTGTTCAACCGGGCATTGTTGGCCACCCAGCGTCTGGGCGATACCCAAAACCCGCGACTGCTGGCCAGCAAATGGATCTCCTGGGGGGTGATCATCGGTCTGACCGGCTGGTGGATGCCGGAGATTTGCGGCGGTGGCCAACCACTGGTGGAGCGGATTCTGAGCGGGCGGGAATACATCGATCTTTGGACGCTGGCCCTGCTGTTCGGCTTGCGCTTCCTGCTGACGATGGGCAGCTACGGCACCGGCGCGGCCGGTGGCATCTTCGCGCCGCTGCTGGTGCTCGGCGCCCTGCTGGGATTGGGGATCGGTGAACTGGGCCGCGAATGGTTCCCGCTGGTCGCGCCGGAACCGCTGACGGTCGCGGTCGCCGGCATGGCCGCCTATTTCACCGCCATCGTCCGCGCGCCGCTTACCGGCATCGTGCTGATCGTCGAAATGACCGGCAACTATTCCTTGATCCTGCCGTTGTTCACCGCCTGCTTCTCGGCCTACGTCATCGCCGAATGGTGGCCGGACGTGCCGATCTACGAGGCGTTGCTGGAGCGCGATCTCGAAAAGGATTTGGCATGAAGCCGAGCGACACTCGCTTGAAAGGCAAGAGCTAAGAGCACCAATGCCTGTCTTTCAGATCGGCGCCAGATCTCCAGACAGGTTTCCTTGATCCGAGGGTCGCCAAGCGGTTCCTGACGGCGCTGGTTAGAACGACTTAAAACGACCGTCCCGGTTTCCGACACGTAGGCGTTAGGGGACGATCCGCGTGGGCACGGCAAGCTTTGCAAAAACTGGCAAAATCGAGCAATGTCAATAAGAATTAAGCGGGGCCAGCTAATGTCGACCCCTTTGGCGCCGCTCACTTCGAATTGGCCGCGTCAATCACACCGATCCGTTTTTAACCCATCCCCAAGGAGTGCTTTCATGGATTTTCCTTCTTTTCCGCGTGGCCTGTTGGCCATGGTCCTGGCTGGCGGACTGAGCCTGAGCGGCTTGGCTGGCGCCGCCGAAACCATCAAGATCGGCGTTGCCGGTCCGATGACCGGCGGCAATGCGGCGTTTGGCGAGCAATTCTGGAACGGCGCCACCCAGGCCGCCGAAGCAATCAACGCCGCCGGCGGCATCAATGGCAAACAGATCGAGCTGGTCAAGGGTGATGACGCCTGCGAACCCAAGCAGGCGGTCGCGGTCGCCAACCGGTTGCTGGATCAGGATAAGGCGACGGCGGTCATTGGCCATTTCTGCTCATCCTCCACCATCCCAGCTTCCGAGGTTTACGCTGATGCCAGCGTCCTGGTGATTACTCCGGGCTCCACCAACCCCAAGGTCACCGAGCGTGGTCTGCCCACCGTGTTTCGCATGTGCGGGCGCGACGACCAGCAAGGTCCCATGGCGGCCGATTTCATCGTGAACAAGCTGAAAGCGAAGAAAATCGCTGTAGTGCATGATAAGGACACCTACGGCCAGGGTATTGCGGACGCCATGCGCGCCCGCCTCAAGGAACTCAAGGCGGACAAGAAAGAAGTGCTGTATGAGGGACTGACCCGAGGCGAGAAGGACTTCAACCCCTTGGTCACCAAGATCAAGGGTTCGGGCGCCGACGTAGTGTACTTCGGCGGACTCTACAATGAGGCGGGTCCCCTGCTGCGACAACTGCGCGATCAGGGCGTCAAGGCCACCTTCGTCTCCGGTGATGGCAGTCTGGACCCGGCCATCGTGGCGGCGGCTGGCGGTCCGAAGTTCATCGAAGGTTCCTACATGACCTCGGTCCGCGAGGCCCGCAATATCCCAGCGGCGCAAAAGGTTGTCGCTAAATTCAAAGCGGCGGGCATTGACCCGGCCGGCTATACGCTCTACTCCTACGCTTCATTGCAAAGCATCGCCGAGGCCATGAAAGCCACCAAATCCACCGATGGCAAGAAGCTGGCGGATTGGCTGAAGAGCCATACCGTTACGACGGTGCTGGGACCGAAAAAATGGGACGCCAAGGGCGATCTGAAAGAAAGCGGCTTTTCGATCTACGTCTGGGGTGCTGACGGTAACTATAAGGAAATGGCTCAGAAGTAGCCTTGCCTCGATCCCTCCTCCTCCAGGAGGAGGGTTTCCATCTCCTCGCGCCTAAGCATCCTCACTCCTATGGATTGGCATATTCTTGCCCAACAATTGGTCAATGGTCTGACGCTGGGCTCCATCTATGGTCTGATCGCCATCGGCTATACCATGGTGTACGGCATTATCGGCATGATCAATTTCGCCCACGGCGACGTATACATGCTCTCTGCCTATGTGACCGCCATCAGCCTGGCGACGCTGTTTTCGTTTGGCCTGGACTCGCTGCCCTTCGCCCTGTTGGTAACCTTGGTCATGACGATGGTCATCACCGCCGCCTATGGATGGACCATCGAGCGCATCGCTTACCGTCCACTGCGCGGATCGACCCGGCTGGCGCCGCTGATCTCGGCGATCGGAGTATCGCTGGTACTGCAAAACGGGGTGCAATTAAGTCAAGGCGCCCGCACGCAGGGCGTACCGAGCCTAATTCCGACCACGCTACGCTTCGGTGAAGGCGATGACTTCGTGCAGATCACCCTGGTGCAGTTGATGATCATCGTGATCTCGCTGAGCAGCATGGCTGCATTGACCTGGCTGATCCAGCGCACCTCGCTGGGCCGACAATGCCGCGCGACGCAGCAGGATCGACGGATGGCGGCCATTCTCGGCATCAACACCGACCGCATCATCTCTAGTGTGTTCATCATCGGCGCGGCCATGGCCGCCATCGCCGGGGTGCTGGTTACCCTGAACTATGGCTCCTTCGATTTCAACATCGGCTTCGTCACCGGCATCAAAGCCTTCACCGCCGCGGTGCTGGGCGGTATCGGCTCGCTGCCGGGAGCGATGCTGGGTGGCCTGATTCTCGGTTTGGCGGAAGCGCTGTTCTCCGGCATGGTCAACACCGATTACAAAGACGTGTTCGCCTTCTCGCTGCTGGTGCTGGTGCTGATCTTCCGCCCCACGGGCCTGCTCGGTAAGCCGGAAGTGGAGAAGGTGTAAACCATGCCGCCCGTTGCCGCTGCCTCCTCCACGACCGAGGTTCGCTGGAATCTCGTTTTCCGCCAAGCTGTTCTGGAGGCGACCGCAGCTTTCGCCTTGGCGCTCTTGCTGTTTGGTCCCATCGTCGGCCTGGTGCTGGACGGCTATCAGGTCAGGAATGAATTGCAACGCCCGCTGTTGATCGCCGCGATCATCGCCGCAGGCCGGTTTCTGGTGACCTTGGCGATGCACACCCCGACCGGACAAGCGGCGCTCGAACGGTTCAATGCCCGCCGTCGCCAACCGGGGGTGCTGGTGGTCAGCGCCTCGGAAAGCGACCGACAGCGTTGGTGGCTACTGGCCATCGTTGCCGTCAGCCTGACCCTGCCATTCCTGGCCAGCAAGTATTGGCTGACGGTATTGATCCAGGCCATGATCTACGTGCTGCTCGGCCTGGGTTTGAACATCGTGGTCGGACTGGCCGGTCTGCTCGATCTCGGCTACGTCGCCTTCTACGCCGTGGGCGCGTACGGCCTGGCCCTGGGCGCGCAGTATCTCGACCTGGGCTTCTGGAGCGCACTGCCGCTGGCGGCGATGCTGGCGGCGCTGTTCGGCGGCGTACTCGGTTTCCCGGTGCTGCGGATGCACGGCGACTATCTGGCCATCGTCACCTTGGGCTTTGGCGAAATCATCCGCCTGGTGCTGAACAACTGGCTGGAATTCACCGGCGGTCCCAACGGTGTCTCCGCTCCGGCTCCCCAACTGTTCGGCCTGGAATTCACCCGCACCGCCAAAGACGGTGGAGTGCCCTTTCACGAATATTTCCAGATCAGCTACGACCCACTGCACCGTTTCATCTTCATCTACCTAGCACTGTTCCTGATCGTCTGCCTGATGGTGGTCGTGGTCACCCGCCTGCGCAATATGCCGGTGGGCCGTGCCTGGGAAGCGTTGCGCGAGGACGAGATCGCCTGCCGCGCCCTGGGCATCAACCATGTTCTGGTCAAACTATCGGCTTTCATGATGGGAGCGATGGTGGGCGGCATCGCCGGGGTGTTCTTCGCCACCTATCAGGGCTTCATCAACCCCACATCGTTCAACTTCTTCGAATCGGCATTGATCGTCGCCATCGTGGTGCTGGGCGGGCTGGGTTCAACGACCGGGGTGATCGTGGCGGCGCTGGTGCTAACCATCCTGCCCGAATTGCTGCGCGCCTTCGCCGACTACCGGGTGTTTGCCTTCGGGGTGCTGATGGTGCTGATGATGATCTGGCGACCGCGCGGCCTGATTCGCCCCCGGCGACGCGCCTTCGAGGTCAAGGGGTTGTGTCGATGACCGGCGACCCGATTCACCCGCCGCTTCTGGAAGTAGCCGGGTTGACCATGCGTTTCGGTGGCATCCTGGCACTCAACGATATCAGTTTCGAAGTCAGGCACGGTTCGATCTCGGCCCTGATCGGACCCAATGGCGCCGGTAAGACCACGGTATTCAATTGCCTGACCGGTTTTTACAAAGCGACGGAAGGTCGGATCGCGCTGCATACTCCGCGCGCCGCCATCGACCTGATTCAGATCCTCGGTCAGCCATTTCAGGCCAGTGACCTGGTCAACCCGGCGGCCTTTGCCAACCGGCTGTATTACAAGATGTTCGGTGGCACCCATCGGGTGACCCGGGCGGGAGTGGCGCGTACCTTCCAGAACGTGCGGTTGTTCAAGGAAATGACCGCGATCGAAAACTTGTTGGTCGCCCAACACCTGCAACTCAACCGTAACCTGGTGGCGGGCCTGCTGCAAACCGCGGCCTATCGCCAATCCGAACGCGATGCCCTGGAACGCGCTTACGCTTGGCTCAAGGTGTTTGGGCTGGCCGAGGACGCCAACCGTCTGGCTGGAGAGCTGCCCTATGGTCACCAGCGGCGCCTGGAAATCGCTCGCGCCATGTGCACCGGTCCCCGCTTGCTGTGCCTGGACGAACCCGCGGCAGGATTGAATCCCCGCGAGACCGAGCAATTGAGCGAGTTGATCCGTCAGTTGCGCGACGAGCATGGAGTCACGATCCTGCTGATCGAGCACGACATGGGCTTGGTGATGAGGCTATCGGAGCATATCGTGGTCCTGGACTATGGCGAGGTCATCGCCGATGGCGATCCGCACACCGTGGCGCACCATCCGGCCGTGTTGGCGGCCTATCTTGGAACCGATGCGGTAAACGACGATGAGTCCTAGCGAGCCGTTGTTGCAAATTCACGAACTGGATGCCCGCTACGGCCCGATCCATGCCTTGCGCCAAGTCTCCCTGCACATCGATGCTGGCGAAATCGTGACCCTGATCGGCGCCAATGGAGCAGGCAAATCGACCTTGCTGATGAGCCTGTTCGGCGATCCACAGCCTGCCGGGGGCTGGATCCGTTATCAGGGCCACGACATCACCGGCCTGCCGACTCACGAGATCGCCAAGCGCGGCATCGCGCAAGCCCCGGAAGGACGGCGGATCTTTGCGGCGATGAGCGTGGAGGAAAATCTGCTGATGGGCGCGATACCGGTCGGGATGGATCACAGGGATGCCGACCTGATCAAGGTGTTCGAGCTGTTCCCCCGTCTCAAGGAACGGCGCCATCAACGGGCCGGCACGCTCTCCGGCGGCGAGCAGCAGATGTTGGCGATCGGCCGGGCGTTGATGAGCCGGCCCCGCCTGCTGCTGCTGGATGAGCCGAGTCTGGGACTGGCGCCGCTGATGGTGCAGCGTATCTTCGCCACGATCCGGGAAATTCGCGACAGCGGCGCCACCATTTTTCTGGTGGAGCAAAACGCCCATCACGCGCTGAAGCTCGCCCAACGCGGCTATGTGCTGGTCAACGGCGAAATCCGCCTGTCGGGAACCGGCGAGGAATTGCTGGCCGACCCTGAGGTGCGGCGGGCGTATTTGGGTGGACGTGGCTGAAAAACGACTGTACCTATAACGACCCCTTCGCCTCCCAGGATGGAGTGATGATCTGTTCGGAACGCTTGCGACAGACCATTTCGAGATCCTTGAGAATGGTCTCCATGCCGATCAGCCGGTCCAAAATGGTACGGACCTCGCGCAGGGTGAAGATCACATCGACATCCATCTCCAGGTATTTCTGCCGCTCGCTGCGCTCCGCCTGCTCAATGGCAGCCTGAATGCTCTCTCCCTTATTCACCTCGGTACCCAGCAGGCGGATAAACACCCGGAGTTTCTCGCGTTGCTGGGCCATCCACTCGTTGTACTGATACAGCAACTCGTAGCCGTCCTCGACCGAGTAGGCTTTGTAGCGGAATTTAAGCTTGAGATCCTCGAAAGTACTGGTGCGAAAAACCCGTCCTGCTTTCCAGTCATCAATGGTTTGCTTGAATTCGATCGGCAGAAAATCCACCCCGGCTTCAATGCGATTCTTGATGAACTCCAGTTCCTGAGCCTCCTTCTCGACCTTCTCGGCGGTGGTACGCACCTGCTGACGGATCGCTTCCGTCCGAGTGTAGGTTTTTTGCGATGTCTTGCCCGGTTTAGCGGCGACGGTGGCGGCCATCCGGTTGCCTTCGCGTTCCACATCCAACCATTCGGTGATGGCATCTTCGACAGCGCGCATCCGCGCCTCGACTTCCTCGGATTCCCGTCGCTCCACCGTGGTGCGCTTAATCTGGACACGTTCGGCCTCGGCCTGTTCGGCCGCCGCCCACTCGGCGATGGCCTGTTCCACGGCCGCTTTCTCCGCCGCCGCTTTCTCCGCCGCCGCTTTCTCCGCCGCCGCTCGTTTGGCTGTCAGCCGCTCCGCGGCCGCTCGCTTGGTCGCCGCTTTCTCCGCCGCCGCTTTCTCCGCCGCCGCTTTCTCCGCCGCCGCTTTCTTCAATGCCTCCAACCGTCTTTCCATTCGCTGCTTATGCTGTTGGATAAAACGCAGCATCAGCCAGCCGGCGAACACAATGCTCACCAGCGCCACCAGCAATCCAATCACGCCTGTCAGTTGCCAACCGCTCATGTGCCGCCTTTATCGGGCCACCGAAATGATGTACTGCCCGTCGTATTATCCAAATCTAGCGCCTGTTTCGGCTTGATGCCGAATATCTACGCCTCACCCCCGAACACATCCAGCAACCGCGGCGCCAGCAGCGCCAGCTCGCCGGTCATCAGCGCGAACTCGGCATCGAATATTGCCTCCGGGGAATCCGCGATATCCCGTAACGACTCCCGGACCACATCGAGAAATTGGAGCCGACGAATGACCAACGCTTCATCAAGCACAAAGGCGATCCGCTCGTTCCAGCACAGGCCCAACCGGGTCACTTCCTTCCCCGCAGCCAGATGGGCGCGGATTTCGGTACCCGCCAAATCCTGGCCGCGACAACGCACGACTCCGCCGGTTTCTCCCGCCTCCCGTAGCTCACAGATATCGCCCAAGGTAAATTCCGCGGGGGCCTGGCCCTCGGCCAGCCACGCCGTCATGACTGCCGCCACCGATTGCCGCACCCGTGGTGGCGCGATCGGCAAGGTGTCCAGCGTCTTGCGCAGCATTCCGGTCAACTCTTCCACCCCGCGCGGACTGGCACTGCCCACCACCAGCCAGCCCGCCGCTGGATCGAGATAAGCATAGCCATGCCGGCTCCGGCACAGGGCGCGAGGCAGCAGTTCGCTCACGATCCGTTCGCGCAGCTCCTGCTTTTCGCGTCGCCGCACTGGCCCCCCTCGATCTTCCATCTCGGCGATGCGCTCATCCACCATCTGATTCAGCACGGCCGCCGGCAAGACTTTTTCCTCGGTCCGAAGGCACAGCAGCAGCCGGCCCGTCGCGGCATGCACCAGATCGCGTCCTTTACGGCCCAGCGGCGGTACCCAGCCAGTACTGCTCGGTTGATGACTGGGACAGGGCTGGAAGGCGCGCTGCTCCAGTTGCGCCGCCAGCGTCTCGGCCGAAAGCGGCAATGGTTCAACCAAGCGAAATAAGGTCATATTCTTGAACCACATGGGAATTATCCATCGCCGCAAAGGTCATTATTATCCGTGAATGCCGACTGGACGCCAAGCCGGTCAAACACTGCCGCTTTGCTGCACTGCAAAAAAATCCGTATTTATATTGCACTGCAACAAAAGCTCCTTTATGCTATTTTTCATCAATCGATCACTTGTGGAGAAACCACCGCCATGACCAACGATGCCCTAGCCAAAATGTCCGAGCAGTATCAGAACTTCCTGGCTCCGGTGATCAAGGCCAACAAGCTGTCCGCCACCAACCTGGAAGCCTTGGTCAATTTTCAGATGAACGCCCTGCAATCCTATGTCGATATGGCGATGAACCGGATGAAAAGCGCCGCCGACATCAGCGATCCCGCCAGTTTACAGGCGTTCCTGACCTCGCAGTCCGAGTCGATCTCCAGTCTGAATCAGAAGTTCATGGACGACGCCAAGGCACTGGCCGATCTGACCACGCGCTTCAAGGCCGAATTCGACAAGCTGGTACAGGACAGCTTGGCCGGCATCGGCAAATAAGCCGCATCAAATAAGCCGCATCCGTCCCCACAAGGCCGAACCCCCGGTTCGGCCTTTTTCTTTGGTCGGCGGTGAGCAGGCACTGTCCCGACGGGATCCGTTTGGTATCCTATATTTCTCCATTCGCATCATTACATCCCAATTTTTCAATGAGCTCCCAATGCTAAAAAACCGGATCGTGGTGGGCCTGTCCGGCGGTGTGGATTCCTCGGTGGCCGCCCTGTTGCTGGTCGAACAGGGCCACGATGTGCATGGTGTGTTCATGAAAAATTGGGAAGATTCCCACGAAGTCGGTTACTGTTCCGCCGCCGAGGATCTGGAGGATGCACGCTCGGTGTGCGACACACTGGGCATTCCCCTGCATCAGGTTAGCTTCACCGCCGAATATCGGGAACGGGTGTTCCGCTATTTTCTGGACGAATACCGCCATGGCCGGACCCCCAACCCGGACATCCTGTGCAACACCGAAATCAAGTTCAAGGCTTTCCTTGACCACGCCCGCCGACTGGGCGCCCGGTGTATCGCTACCGGCCACTATGTCCGGCGCGAGGCGCGCGATGACCATCAGCACCTGCTCAAGGGCCGCGACCCGAATAAGGATCAGAGCTATTTTCTGTACGGACTCGACCAATCCCAACTGGCCAGCGCACTGTTTCCCGTCGGTGACCTCCACAAGCAGGAGGTGCGGGATAAGGCCGCCCACGCTGGTCTGGTCACCCATGCCAAAAAGGACAGCACCGGTATCTGCTTTATCGGCGAACGCCCGTTCCGGGAGTTTCTGAACCGTTTTCTGCCAGCTCAACCGGGGCCGATCCGAACCCTGGACAGAGAACTGCTGGGCGAACATGCCGGTTTGATGTTTCACACCATCGGTCAGCGACAGGGTCTGGGCATCGGTGGCCGGCGCGATGGCAGCGGCGCGCCCTGGTACGTCGCCAGCAAGGAGTTGGAAAGCAACACCCTGATCGTGGTGCAGGGTCACGACCACCCCGCCCTGTTCCACCGGTGTTTACGCGCCTCGCAGCTGCATTGGATTACCGGACAAGCACCCACCACCCCGTTGCGCTGTCAGGCCAAGATCCGCTACCGTCAGCACGATCAGGCTTGCGTGCTGGACGCGCTGGACCCACGGGGCGCCACGGTCCGGTTTGTGGAACCACAGCGCGCCATCACCCCCGGACAGTCCATCGTCTTCTATCTCGCCGACAATTGCCTGGGCGGCGGAACGATCGATGCCGCCTGGGATTGAATCCAACTCCGCAACCCCGATTTCACGCTCATGCCCCAAACCGACCGTGATCGCGCCATCGCTCTCGCCGGCGTGCTGCAAGCCGCCGAACTGGTGCGCGGCATCGCCCGCCGCGGCCAAGCCAACCCGATGGATGTCGAAACCTGCCTGAACAGCCTGATCAAGATCGATGCCGCCAGCAGCGACGATGTGTACGACGGCATTCTCCGGCTGCGCACCGGACTGCAACTACTGGAGCAGCAGCTCGGCAACCCGCGAGACATGGAACTGACCCGCTACGTGGTGACGCTGCTGAGCCTAGAACGCAAGCTCTCCCAACGCGCCGATCTGTTGCGGGCCATCCGTAGCGGCATCGAGAACATCATCCCGAATCTGGCGCACTTTCCGATCGAACACAGCAACTCCATCGCTCGTTTCGCCGAGATCTATCTGCACAGTCTGAGCACGTTGTCGCCGCGAATCATGGTCAGCGGCGCACCGGTTCACCTGAACAACCCGGAGAACAGCAATCGGATTCGGGCGCTGCTACTGGCCGGCATCCGCGCGGCGGCCTTGTGGCGGCAAAGCGGCGGCGGCCGACTGACGCTGCTGCTGCGGCGCAATCCCTTGCTGCGGGAAACCCGACGGCTGTTGGCCAGCCTAGCCTAAACCGTCGACTTCAACTCTTGCGATACGCCTCCACCACATTGTGCAACTGCCCGATCTGGTCCAGTACCCGGCTGAGTTGCACCACATCGGTGATTTCCAGCGTCAATCCCATCCGGGCGATCAAGGTCTCCCGGTCGGTCAGCGTGTTCGCGCCCAGCACATTGACCTGTTCGTTGGCCAGAATCGAGGTGATATCGCGCAGCAGGCCGGAGCGGTCGTGGGCGACCACCATGACGTCCACTGGATAGGTGGCCGGCGTTTCGCCCCAGCCGACCTCAATGACGCGTTCGTGGTGCTGACTGGCCAGGCTTAGCCAGTTGGCGCAATCCTGGCGGTGGATGGTTACACCGCGCCCTTGGGTGATATAACCGGCGATCGGTTCGAACGGTGCCGGTTGGCAGCACTGCGCCATTTGCGTCAGCAACCGGCCCACCCCGCGGATTCGCACGTCGTCCTTGCCGGATTCGACGCTTCTGGGCTTGCGCGCGATGGGCGGATGATCCGCAGCCGTGGGCGGCGCCGGCAGCAAATCCTGAATTTTGGCCACCACCTGCGCGGTGGTCAGCGCGCCGTGACCCACGGCGGCAAACAACTCTTCCGGTTTGGCAAAGTTGAATTTTTCCGCCGCTTTCTCCAGCTTGAGCTGCCGGATTCCCAGCCGCTGGAACTCCCGCTCCAGCAGCGCGCGGCCGGCGACGATGCTTTTATCCTGATCCTGCTGGATAAACCATTGTCGGATCTTGGCCCGCGCCCGATTGGTCTTGACATAGCCCAGATGCGGACTGAGCCAGTCGCGGCTGGGACCGCCGGTCTTGGCGGTCAGCACGTCCACTTGCTCGCCATTCTTGAGTTCGTAAGTGAGCGGCACGATGCGGCCGTTGACCTTGGCGCCCCGACAGCGATGACCGACTTCGGTATGGATGTGGTAGGCGAAATCCAGCGGTGTCGCTCCCTGCGCCAGTTCGACGATGGCACCCTTGGGCGTGATGGCGTACACCCGATCCTGGAACGCCTCGGCCTTGAAATGCTCCAGTAGATCGCTGTCGCCGCTTTCTTCCTCCCGATATTCCAGAATCTGCCGTAACCAGGCGATTTGCTGTTCGGCCGTTTCGCCAGGACTCTCGCCGCCCTCCTTGTAGCGCCAGTGGGCGGCGACGCCCAATTCGGCGTTCTGATGCATGGCGAAGGTTCGAATCTGCACTTCCAGGGCCCGACCCTCCGGTCCCACCACCGCCGTGTGCAGCGATTGATAGCCGTTGGGCTTGGGATGGGCGATGTAGTCGTCGAACTCCTGATGGATATGGTTCCAGCAGGCATGCACCACGCCGAGCGCGGCATAGCAGTCGTTCACCGTATCGACCATGACCCGCACCGCGCGCACATCGAAAATCTGCTCGAAGGACAGCTTCTTGAGCTGCATCTTTCGCCAGATGCCGTAGATATGCTTGACTCGGCCGCTGACCTCGGCGCGGATGCCGACCTGGCGCAGACGGTCGCGCAACTCCTCCACAACCCGGTGGATATAGCTTTCCCGGTCGGCGCGGCGCTGGTCGAGGGCGGTGGCGATTTGCTTGTAAGCTGGCGGCTCCAGGTAGCGCAGCGCCAGGTCTTCCATCTCCCACTTGATGCGGCCGATGCCCAGTCGGTTGGCCAGTGGGGTAAAGATATCCAAGGTTTCCTGGGCAATGCGACACTGTTCGGCGGCGGGATGCTGCCCGAACTGGCGCAGTTCGTGCAGACGCATTGCCAGCTTGATCAACACGACCCGCACGTCCTGCGCCATCGCCAACAACATCTTGCGCAGGCTTTCCAGTTGATGGCCGACATGCTGGCCACTCTGGTGCAATTCGCCGATGGCATCGAGTTTGGCGATGCCGTCGACCAAACGCGCGACAGCCGGTCCGAATTCCTCCTCGACCAAGGCCGACTCGACCTGCCCGGCCGCAACCGGTTCGTGCAGCAGCGCGGCAACGACCACTTCGTAATCCACGCGCAGGTCGGCCAACAGGTCGGCCACCGCTAGTTCCGGTTCGCCACCGAGCGCGTAGGCATGCCGGACGACCTCGATCTGAGCCGGCGACCAGCGAACTTGCAGGGTGCTCAACCAGGTATCGAAATCCGCGCCGGCCAGCGCGGTCTGCCGGGAACTTACCATGATGCCTCCCCAAAACGATCCAACGGAACAGGCCCGCTCCAACGCCGGATGGGTGAGGAACGGAGAATGGGGGTCGGGCGGACGAACCGGGTTATTTCAGCGGGTGCAATCGGTCCACATGTCGACCTTCCCCTGGCATCGGGGGAAAAATCGACATGTGGGCGGGAAACGACATGAGTCGCTTAGTTGTTCTTGGCGCCCTGATCGACCCACTGACGAATGATAGCCAGTTGCGCTTCCGGCAATTTGACCTTGCCGTGCGGCATCTGAATGGAAGGATCCACACCGGGGCGGCCTTCGATCAACCGGTTGAAACTGCTGTTGAGACTCTGTCCGGGAATAATGATGGGACCCATCTTGGTACCCTTCATCAATTCCTCATAGGTGCTCAGCGCCAAACCACTCTTGGTGTAGCCCTCGCCGTCGGGCGCGGTATGGCACTCCGCACAGTTCGCTTTCAGAATCGGATACACGTCCTTCTGGAAGCTCACCGGCTTTTTCGGTTGTTCGCCGGAACAACCCGCCAGCATGCCCAACCCCAAAACCAGCGCGAATGCAAGCAGTTTACGAGAGTTCATGGATCGTCCTTTTGGATATGTTTTAGACCTGCTCGGGTTATCGGATACGTCTGGATGATACCGCCATAATCTTACCAGACTGCGGCGATACGGGGATGCCGACGCGTCACGAATCATCGCGTGTCGGCATCCGGCCAAGCCCGCGGAAATGCTCTATGCTTCAATTTGAAGATGTTATCCACCTCAATCGGCTTCACAAACGACCATATCAAGCACCCCGCAGAGGGTTCAGGAGAACTACCATGGCTCATATCGTTGTGATGGGCGCGGGTATCGGCGGCATCCCCTTCGCCTACGAAGCCCGGGAAAAACTAGGCAAGACCCACGATATCACGGTGATCAACGCGAGCGAGGAGTTCCAATTCCTCCCTTCCAACCCGTGGTTGCTGGTCGGCTGGCGCCAGCGCGGCGATATCGCCTTCCCGATCGGCCCCTACCTCGCAAAGAAGGGTATTCGTTTCATCGGTCGGCCGGTCACCCATATCGACGCCGCCCACAACCGGCTCACGATACAAGACGGGCAAACCGTCGATTACGACTACCTGGTCATCACCACCGGTCCCAAACTAGCCTTTGACGAAGTACCGGGCACCGGTCCTCACAATGGCCACACCCATTCGGTCTGCGCGGTGGACCATGCCCAGACCGCCTACGAAGCCTATGAAGCCTTCTGCGAGGACCCTGGCCCGATCGTGGTGGGTGCGATGCCCATGGCCAGTTGTTTCGGACCGGTCTACGAAAGCGCATTCATTCTCGACGCCGACCTGCGCAAGCGCAAGCTGCGCAAGCACGTACCCATGACTATGATCACCAGCGAGCCGTACATCGGCCATTTGGGCCTGGGCGGTGTCGGCGACTCCAAGGGCATGCTGGAATCGGATTTGCGCAACCGACACATCAAATGGATCACCAACGCCAAGACTACTCGGATCGAGGCCGACTGCGCCCTGGTCGAGGAATACAACGAACGAGGCGAAGTGATCAAGGAACATGAAGTGCCCTTCAAGTTCGCCATGACCCTACCGGCGTTTCGCGGCGTGGACCCGGTCGCCGCCGTGGATGGCCTATGTAATCCGCGCGGCTTCGTACTAATCGATGCCAACCAGCGCAGCCTCAAGTACCGCAACATCTTCTCGGCCGGGGTGTGCGTGGCGATCCCGCCGGTCGAGGCCACACCGGTGCCCACCGGGATGCCCAAGACCGGTTACATGATCGAATCAATGGTGTCCGCCATCGTTCAGAACATTCAGGCCGACCTGGCGGGTCAGCCAACCGTCGCCAAGGGTACCTGGAACGCCATCTGCCTGGCGGACATGGGCGATACCGGCGCGGCTTTCGTGGCGCTGCCGCAGATCCCGCCGCGCAACGTCAACTGGTTCAAAAAAGGCAAGTGGGTTCACTACGCCAAAATCGCCTTCGAAAAATACTTCATCCACAAGATCAAGACTGGCACGTCGGAGCCAGTGTACGAGAAATACGTGTTGCGGACGCTGGGCATCGAACGACTGGAATAAAACGAGCATCGCGACATGGAACGCCGCACCATGGGCTGCCCGACGCGCGGGGTATCCACCGGTACCCTTACGGAAAGTCATTATTTAGCGGATTCGGGGTTATACTAAACCCATTAGCGCACATGGCGTTGGACGCCCGACTCCAAACGCTTGCCGTTTCCCGATTCCGCGCAACGCGCGATTTTCGTTCGCGCGTTGTTGTCCGGTTTTGCGGCTGGAGTCCAGCCACTGCCGGGCATGGCCCAAAAACCGTCAACACTAATTAAGGATGCACCACGTGACGAGCCCGAAACTCCAACCCGAACTGCAACGCATTATCGAAGCCCGCCATCACGATCCTTTCGCCGTGCTGGGCCGCCACCCGCAAGACAAGAAAGTCGTGGTGCGCGCCCATTTGCCCTACGCCCAGGAAGTGCACATCGCCGAAGGCAACCTGCCTCTGGAGCGGATTCCCAACACTGATCTGTTCGAGTGGCAGGGCAAGGTCGATCAAGTCCCAGAGCGCTACCGGTTGATCTGGCGCGATGGTGACCACCACGAGCATATCTCCCACGATCCCTACTGCTTTCCACCGCAATTGCCCGATTTCGATCTCTACCTGTTCGGCGAGGGCAAGCACTGGCATTCCTACCGCTTCCTGGGCGCGCACCGGCACGAGGCGGATGGTGTGGCCGGCGTACTGTTCGCGGTGTGGGCACCCAGCGCCGAACGGGTCAGCGTGGTCGGCAATTTCAACCGCTGGGACGGTCGAATCCACCCCATGCGGGTACGCGGCGGCAGCGGCGTATGGGAGCTGTTCATCCCCAACGTAAGCCCGGGCGATCTGTACAAGTTCGAGATCCGCAACCGCAATAGCGGCGCGATCATGCTGAAGTCCGATCCCTACGGCCAACAGTTCGAGCTGCGTCCCAGCACCGCCACCATCGTCACCAAGCCCACCACCTATGCTTGGCGCGATGCCGACTGGCTGGAACGGCGCAAGAAATCCGACTGGCTGCATCAACCGATGTCCATCTACGAGGTCCATATCGGCTCGTGGCGGCGCGGGCCGGAAGGCGAGTTCCTGAATTATCGGGAACTGGCGCACCAGTTGGTGGAATACGTCAAGGAAACCGGTTTCAGTCACATCGAGCTGCTGCCGATCACCGAGCATCCCTACGATGCCTCCTGGGGTTATCAGACCACCGGCTACTACGCCCCGACCAGCCGCTTCGGCACCCCGGACGATTTCCGCTATTTCATGGATTACTGCCACCAACACGATGTCGGCGTCATCCTCGATTGGGTGCCGGCGCACTTCCCCAAGGACGCTTCCGGTTTGGCCCGCTTCGATGGCGAGGCGCTGTACGAGCACACCGATCCCCGTAAGGGCGAACATCTCGACTGGGGTACGCTGATCTTCAACTTCGGTCGCTACGAGGTGAAGAACTTCCTACTGTCCAGCGCCCTGTACTGGATCGAGGAGTTCCATCTCGACGGTCTGCGGGTGGATGCGGTCGCCTCGATGCTGTATCTCGATTATTCACGCAAGGAAGGCGAGTGGATTCCCAACAAATACGGCGGGCGCGAGAACTTGGAAGCCATCGATTTCATGCGCGAGCTGAATACGGTGGTCCACAGCGAACACCCCGGCGCGATGGTCATCGCCGAGGAATCCACCTCCTGGCCGCAGGTCACCCGACCGACCTACCTGGGCGGGCTAGGCTTCAGCATGAAATGGAACATGGGTTGGATGAACGACACTCTGCGCTACATGGCGCAGAATCCGATTCATCGCAAATATCACCACGATCTGCTGACCTTCAGCATGTTGTACTGCTTCACCGAGAATTTCATGCTGCCGTTCTCGCATGACGAAGTGGTGCATGGCAAAGGCTCAATGATTAACAAGATGCCGGGCGACGAATGGCAGCGCTTCGCCAATCTGCGGCTGCTCTATCTCTACATGTTCACCCACCCCGGTAAGAAACTGCTGTTCATGGGCACCGAGTTCGGCCAGGGCAACGAGTGGAACAGCGCCAACCCCATCGACTGGTGGGTGTTGCAGTATGATTTCCACCGGGGTTTGAAACAATTGGTCACCGACCTGAATCGGCTTTATCACAGCGATCCTGTGCTGCATCACTACGAGTTCGAATGGCAGGGTTTCGAATGGATCGACTGTCACGACGCCGAGCAGTCCATCCTGAGTTATCAGCGCAAAAAGGATGACGATTTCTTAGTGGTCGTGGTCAATTTTACCCCGGTCCCGCGCCAAAGCTACCGCATCGGCGTACCGCGAGCGGGCCGTTACACGGAAATTTTCAACTCCGACTCCCACTATTACGCCGGAAGCGGCGTCGGTAACGGTGGGATCGACCTGATCGCCGAGGAACGGCCGTGGATGGAACACCCGTACTCGATCACCATCACCGTGCCGCCACTGGGTGGCTTGGTGCTGCGTCCGGAACCGCTGCCGGAACCGGTGCTGACCACAACCGCCCTGGGTGAGCTGCTGGCCGATACGACGATCGGGGAAGAACCGCTGACGGAACCGGCCGCGAAACCGCTGGCATCCGCCGCCCCGGACGCGGTCGAGGAAGAGGAATTGGCGCAACCTGAATGAACCGCCGCTAGTGCGTTAGGGCGCGGCGATGGACAGGCCGCGCCCCAGATCATTTCAGATTGTTCTTCTTACCGACCGATTGACCGAACCCGAGACAAGCCCGGCAGCGCTGGATTATCTCGGGCATCGGCACCGGCCTTTCCATCAAATCCCGTTGGGTCGTCGCTGTGCCTTTAACCCTCGCCTCGGCTACCGGCGCCAAACCCAGATCGCTCTTTCCACCCCTCTCACGATCCGGTCATTGCCACCATGCAACCCGCTGACTATGACCCGGCATGGTGGTTGCCCGGCCCGCACGCTCAAACGCTGTGGCCGGTGCTGTGTCGACGCCGACCTCGGGTGCCCCTACGGCGCGAACGTCTGGAATTGCCCGACGGCGACTTTCTGGATTTAGATTGGCTTCCTAGTGGACGGGGACCGATCGTACTGATCCTGCACGGTCTGGAAGGCTCCAGCGCTTCTCATTATGCGCTTGGCCTACTGGCGGCCATCGCCCGCCGCAGATGGCGGGCGGTGGTAATGCACTTTCGCGGTCGCGGTGGCCAGCCCAACCGGCTGGCGCGCGGCTACTGCGCCGCCGATACCGCCGACATCGACCATGTGGCAACCTGGCTGCGCCAAAAGGAAGCGACCACACCCCTGGCCGCCATCGGCTACTCGCTGGGCGGCAACGCCCTGCTCAAGTGGCTGGGAGAAACCGGGACCGACAACCCCTTACATGCAGCGGCGGCGGTATCGGTTCCATTCCTACTCGATATCACCGCGCGGCGACTGAATCAGGGTTTTTCGCGGCTTTATCAAGCACACCTGTTGCGTGCGCTGAAAACGAGCTACCGCAACAAATTCCGGCATCGCTCGGATGCGCCCGTACCCTTGGACGAACTGACGACGCTGCGAGATTTCCATACCTTCGACGACCGGATCACCGCGCCCTTGCACGGTTATGCCGGCGTTCACGATTACTACGCCCAAGCCAGTTGCCGCCCTTACCTGCGACGTATCCGTGTGCCAACACTCATCCTGCATGCCCTGGACGACCCTTTCATGCGGCCGGAAGCGGTGCCGGACGCCAGCGAACTGTCGCCTTGCGTACAGATGGAACTCAGCTCGCGAGGCGGCCATGTCGGCTTCGTTGCCGGGCGCTGGCCGTGGCGAGCGGAATATTGGCTGGAACAAAGGCTTCCCGAGTTTCTAGCGACACAGTGGAATGGGTCCGCCGCCCGCCCGGCGGCAACAACGATCCTCAACTCCTCGCCGTAGCTTTGTCGCGGACGAATTCGTGAACCTTGCCCAAGGTTTCGAAGCTCTCGGCGCTAATCTCGTCGTCGGCAACCTGAATATCGAACTGCTGCTCCAGAGCATGGATCAAGGTGACCACCGTCATCGAGTCGAACTCCGGGATGCTCCCCAGCAGCGGCGTATCCGGGCCGAGCCGGGTGACCCGATCTCCCAACTGCAATATTTCGCCGACCAACTGTCGCACGTCATCGAACTCGACCATCAAGACCGCCTCCTCGGGATGGGAAAAGGGCAGCGCGCGGCGGCCGGCGGGTCGCCGGCCGCCGCGCGCGCCGAGAGCTTGTCAAGATAGCCTTGCCGACGACAAGAATCCAGCAGTTAGCTGATCGTGACGACGGGCTGGTGGGCTAGCACCACATAACCCACCATGGGTTGGTCGCATTCCCGCCGCAGCGTAGCCGTCGTCATCGAGTGAATTTCCAGACCCACTTCCGCCAAGACCTGCCGCAAATACTCGGCCGCATGGCTATAGCGGCCACTGTGATTGATGCGAAATCCGCCCGGCGGCGCATCCCCCGTCGCGGCTTCCGCCGTAAACGCCAGCCAGCCACCAGGGCGCAAGGCAGCGGCAGCGGCAGCGAAAACCGCTTCCAACGCCCCGAAATACACCAGCGTATCGGCCGAAACGATCAGGTCGTAGGCTTGAGGCCGCGTCGCCAGAAACGCGGTCAGCTCGGCGACGATCAGCTCATCGTAATCACCTCGCTCGCGTGCCTTGTCCAACATGCGCGGCGACAGATCCACACCCACCAAGTGACGGGCATAGGGATGCAACAGCGGCGCGCACAAACCAGTGCCGCAGCCGGCGTCCAGAACATCCAGACAGGCAGCGGGCGCACCCAGCACTTCGGCGATCCGCTCCGCGATGACCGCCGGCGCCTGATAGTTCAATTCCTGCACCAAATGCTGGTCGAACCCTTCCGCATACCGATCGAACAGATAAGTCACGTAGGCGTCGGAAGCGCGCTCTGGCGCTTGATCTTGTCCGAACCAAGCCGCCAAGCGATGCTGAGCGATCGGATCGTCCGGCATCAACCGCAACCAGAATTGCAGCAAATTCAGCGCGGCTTTGCTATCTCCCAACTGAAACACCGCATTGCCCAGTACCATCCGCGCGTCCTCGGAGCGTCCCATGCGATGCAGCAAACCACCCAACTGTTCGATCGCCGCCTCGTGGCCGGCGTCGCAGCGCAGTGCGGCCTCCTGAGCGACAATCGCTTCTTCAAACCGTCCCAACTCGGCCAGCACCAGACCGAGGCGGTGGTGAATTTCAGCGCTTGCGGGACGCCGCTCGCTGGCCTGCCGGTACGCCTCCAGCGCTTCCGGCAACCGCCCCAACCCCCTGAGCACCGCGCCCATATTCACGCAGGCTTCCACTTCGTCCGCTCTGTAAATGGTCGCTTGCCGGTAGGCGGCGATGGCATCTTCGTAGCGCTTCTGGACGATCAGTACGTTGCCCAGATTGGTATACGCCGCCGCATAATCGGGCGTGCTGCGGATGGCCCGACGAATGAATTGTTCCGCTTGAGTCGACTGACCCCGTTGCTGCATGAGAATTCCAAGGAAATTCAATGCCTCCGGGTGATCTGGCTGGGCATCGAGCACCCGCTGGTAAAAGACCTGCGCCTGGGTCAAATTGCCCTGACGATGCTGCGTCATCGCCTGGTCAAACCATCCGGTCACCACCGTGGATCGCAGAGCGTCGTCAAACACCTTGGACTTGCCGTCATTGCCGTTCACAGGTACCTCCTCAAGCTTGCTTCGATCACGCTTCCACTCGCGTCGCCGGTCATGGCTTGCGCGCCAGCACCAGGAACCCGACGACCGGATGGCCGCCTTCCAAACGCAAATCCACGGTTTCCAGCGTCTCGACCACCATGCCGACCTGGACCAGTTCTCGGCGCAAATAGGCTTCGGCATGCTGGTAGCGACCGCTGCGATCGAGCCGGAATTCCTCCGTTCCTCCCTCCTCGCCACGCTCCACGGTAAACGCCAGCCAACCCTCGGGTCGCAGGGCGGCGGCGGCGGCGGCCAACACCGGCCGTAGATCGCCAAAATAAACCAGCGTATCCGCCGACACGATCAGGTCATGAGACGCTGGCCGGGCGGCGAGGAATGCGGTCAACTCCGCGACCGCCAATTCGTCGTAATCCCCCCGCGTCCGCGCGCGCTCCACCATGCGCGGCGACAAATCGACTCCGATCAAGCGGCGGGCGTAAGGACGCAAAAGCGGCCCACAAAGCCCCGTACCGCAACCGGCATCCAACACCTCCAGCGACTGGGTCGGCATGCCCAGCGTCGTACCGATTTCCCCAGCAATCAAGTCCGGCGCCCGATAGTCCAACCGATGCAAATGGTCGTCGAAGCTGTCGGCCATGCCGTCGAACAGTTCCTGGACATAATCGTCCGCCGCCCGGGCTGGTGCGGCGTGCCCGGAATGGGCCGCCAGCAGATGCCGAGCGACCGGATTGGCCGGGTCTTGCTCCAGCCAACCCCGAAACAGCTCGGCGGCTTCCTCGCTACGATTGAGCCGGTACAACAGCATGCCCAGACTCTTGTAAGCGGACGCATGGCCGGGTCGCAGGCGAATCGCCTCGCGGAACGCGGCCATCGCTTCTTCATGGCGTTCCAGCTCGACCAGCGCCTTGCCCAAATTGAGATGAACCTCCGCCAGTCGCGGTTTCAGGGCAAGCGTCTGCTGACAGGCAACCACCGCGTCCTCAAACCGACCGGATCGCCGCAGCATCACGCCGAGGTTGCAGCGAGCGCCGAGATTGCCGGGAGCCAACTCGATGGTTTGGCGATAGGCCGCCGCTGCCTCATCGAATTGCTCCATGGCGGCCAGCACGTTGCCCAGGTTGTTATGGGCGTCCGCATAGCGTGGGTTCAGTTCGAGCGCTTGGCGGATCAGCTTGACGGCGCCGTCGTTTTCATGCCGCTGCGCGGCGAGCACCCCCAGAAAATGCAGGGCGTCGACCTGCCGCGGATTCCGGCGCAGCATCTGGCGATAAAGCGCTTCCGCCGCACCAAGTTGCCCCTGCCGGTGCAGGGCAATCGCCTGCTCGACCCGTCGTGCTTCGCTGGCGGGAGCATCCGGCCGCGCCGCGCCGCTGAGCGCCCTACGTTGCTTGCGATTCATCGGCGTCGTCCCGGATGTCCGGTTGAACAGCCCGGCGATGCAACCACAAGGGCAAGCTTCGGCCAGTTTTTCTCATCCAGCGCAGCAACAGCGAATCCCCGCTGAATTCGATCACCCAATAGGTTCGTTCCGGCTCCACGACGCCTTCCCAGCACAGGAGCAACTCCTGCCCGCGTAATTCCCAGCGGCCAACGGCATCCGTTGCCGATTCCATCGCCGTCCACTGAAAAGAGCCGTCCTCGCTCAACCGCAGGATTTCATCGTCGGAACACCACTCGCCAATCAATTCCTCCGACGCCGGCATCCGCAGCAAAGCTTCCAGTGGGTCGCAACAGTTCGGCCGTACTGCCCGCGCTACTCGCGGCGTGGGTGGCATCGGCGGCTGAGCCGGTACCGGGGGCACCTGGGGCGGTCGCCGCTGGGACAACGCCCGCAGGTCGCGCGCTAAGTAATTCTGTTCAACGACATGACCGAGCCATTCTCCGTCATACTTCCACACGGAACCTTGGGCATCGCACCAGCCCAGATAACGTCCAAACCTGTCGAACAACCGGTCATTCTTGAAAAATCCCGCGTAGACACCGGTCCATTTGAATATGACGGTACAGGACTGCTGATTGCTGTCAAAAAGCTCAAAATCATGGGCTTGCATCATGATTTTTTATTCCTCGGCGTCGGTTTTATTCAAGGCTCAAACAAAAAAACCGCCGCTCTATGCTAGAGCCTAGACGCATCGGCATTGATGACTTGTAGGGCTACGTTCTCTGCCACCTTGCCCGTAAGTGGCTTGAGCACACCCGAGATTTCAACATCAGAGCTCATTTTTCCCGCCCAGATTTTCATCATTCCATCAAACTCGAAAAGCACCTTTCCTTTGTTGCCATCTTTCCCCATCTCGGTCACTTTAAACACCGTATTTACACGCTCCCAACTAGCGAACGTTGTACCGCAATCGACCTTGATTTCGATGAACTTACCGACCAAGTTCAGCGGCAGCGCCCTTCCTTCCTTATCAAGGGCAAGGTTGACTCCATTCACCTGGGTGTTGCAGCTCATCCAGCCGTAGTGGAGGATTTTATTCTGTAATTTACCAAATCCAGTGTCACCACTCTTCATGACTTCGCCACATGTATTGAAATAGAATGTGCTGGACTTGAAGTGCCCCACTACCACGTGTGCGAACGCTGAATCCTCCGTAGCCCCAAGCAAGGACGCCGATACGCCCCCAACATAAAATCCCAGAGTTACCATAATAAGTTCCCCTTGATTGATCGCTACTTTAATACATGAATCACCAATCTCACATTCGGAATACGCACGATCAATACCAATTCAATCCAGTCCCTATCCAACACGATATTTTCATGCCAACCAACCACATAAAAATCGATAACCGGTCCAGAATAAACGACAGGGATTCATTCTGGACCGGTTCATTTCAGCCTGCTCCTCTCACTCGAACTCGAAACCAAACTCGCCATCCACGACCTTAATCCGCACCCGCGAAACCGGCTGGCCTTCCACCATCCGATTCAAAAATTCTTGGCTGATCGCGGGCAACACGGTGTTGGTCAAAATGGCGTCCACCATCCGCCCGCCACTCTCAAGCTCCGTGCAGCGGCTGACGATCAGCTTCACCACCTCGTCGTCGTAGTCGAACGGAACCTTGTGGTTTGCCAAAACCCGTTTCTGAATCCGCCCCAGTTGCAGGCGCACGATATCGCCGATCATCTCGTCACTGAGCGGGTAATAGGGAATCGTCACCAATCGCCCCAGCAGCGCCGGCGGAAACACCTTGAGCAAAGGTTCCCGCAGTGCCTTGGCCAAGCCATCGGGATCGGGCAACAAATCCGGGTCCTTGCACATGCCCATGATCAAATCGGTACCGACGTTGGTGGTGAGCAGGATCAGGGTGTTCTTGAAATCGATGTGCCGCCCTTCGCCGTCTTCCATCCACCCCTTGTCGAACACCTGGAAGAAGATTTCGTGCACGTCGTGATGGGCCTTTTCCACCTCGTCCAGCAGCACCACGCTGTAGGGCCGGCGGCGCACTGCCTCGGTCAATACCCCACCCTCACCGTAACCGACGTAGCCGGGCGGCGCGCCCTTGAGAGTGGAAACGGTGTGCGCTTCCTGGAACTCGCTCATGTTGATGGTGATGACGTTCTGCTCGCCGCCGTACAGCGCCTCGGCCAGCGCCAGCGCTGTCTCGGTTTTGCCCACCCCGGACGGGCCGGCCAGCATGAACACGCCAATCGGCTTGCTGGGGTTGTCCAATGCGGCGCGCGAGGTCTGAATCCGCCGGGCAATCATGTCCAGGGCATGACGCTGGCCGATGATGCGGCGGTTGATGATGTCGGCCAGCTTGAGCACGGTTTCGATTTCGTTCTTGACCATGCGCCCGACCGGAATGCCGGTCCAGTCGGCGACCACCGACGCCACCGCCTGAGCGTCCACGCTGGGTAGGATCAGCGGCGTTTCGCCCTGCAATTCGTGCAATCGGCCTTGGAGATCCTTCAGCTCCGCCAACCAAGTCTGCCGTTCTGGATCGGGTTCGGCCACGGCGGCGGTATCGACCGCGCCACCGTCACCGCGCAACTTGGCGCGCAGCTCCAGGATCTGATCGACCACGCCTTTTTCTTCCTGCCAACGGGCCTCCAGTTCTCCCAGTCGCAGCTGCTCGGCTTGCAATTTCTCGGTGGCATCGGCCTGACGCTGAGCGGTATCGATACCGACCGCCGTTTCGCGGCCGATAATTTCCAGTTCGGTGTTCAGCCCTTCGATGCGGCGGCGGCAGTCCTCGACCTCGGCCGGCACCGCGTGCAGACTGATCGCCACCCGGGCGCTGGCGGTATCCAGCAGGCTGACTGCCTTATCCGGCAACTGCCGGGCCGGGATGTAGCGATGCGACAGCTTGACCGCCACCTCCAGCGCCTCGTCGAGAATCAGCACCCGGTGATGTTGCTCCATGGTCGAAGCCATGCCACGCATCATCAGGATGGTTTTTTCCTCGCTGGGCTCGCCGACCTGCACCACCTGAAAGCGGCGGGTCAGTGCGGGGTCTTTCTCGATATGCTTCTTGTACTCGGCCCAAGTAGTGGCGGCGATGGTGCGCAATTTACCGCGCGCCAACGCTGGCTTGAGCAGGTTGGCGGCGTCACCGGTGCCGGCCGCGCCACCCGCGCCAATCAGAGTGTGCGCCTCGTCGATGAACAAAATGATCGGCTTGGGGGAGGATTGCACTTCGTCGATCACTTGCCGAAGCCGGTTCTCGAACTCGCCTTTCATGCTGGCACCGGCTTGCAGCAGACCCACATCCAGCACCCGCAACGTCACGTCCTTGAGCGGCGGCGGCACATCCCCGGACGCGATGCGCTGAGCGAACCCCTCCACCACCGCCGTCTTGCCCACGCCGGCCTCGCCGGTCAGGATCGGGTTGTTCTGGCGGCGGCGCATCAGAATATCGACGATCTGGCGGATTTCCTCGTCGCGGCCGACGATGGGATCCAGTTCGCCCTTGCGCGCCCGCTCGGTCAGATCCACCGAAAAGCGTTGCAAGGCTTCCTGTTTGCCCATCTGTGCTGGCGCCACGGCTTCGCTGGCCTCGCCGGGCGCCGCGCCACCACCGACCTGAGATCCATCCGAGGCGCGCAACCCGGTTTCCGGCGAGGCGGCGACGATATCGTTAAACCGGTCGCCCAGTTCGTCCAGTTTGATCTTGTCGAATTCGCGCGAGATGGCCAACAACACGTTGCGCAAGTCCGGTGTCCGCAACATCCCGACCAGCAGGTGCCCGGTGCGCACTTGGCTGTCCTTGAACATCAGGGTCGCGCACACCCAGCCGTTTTCCACCGCCGCATCGACATGGGAGGATAGATCGGAAACTGAAGTTGAGCCGCGCGGCAACCGGTCCAGTGCCTCGGTGAAATCCTTGGCCAGCCGCGACGGATTCAAGCTGAAGTGTTGGATGATTCGGTGCAGGTCTGAATCCTGTAATTGCAGGATTTGATGCAACCAGTGCACCAGTTCCACATAAGGATTACCGCGCAGCTTGCAGAAAACGGTGGCGCTTTCGATGGCTTTATAGCCCAGACTATTCAGCTTACCGAATGCGGTGACGCGACTGATTTCGGCCATAGGTTCAGACTCCCAGCGGCATTGACAGGTCAACAGACGAGGCCAAGGACTAGAGCCTGGGTCAGGCGAGGAGGTCGCCGGCCGGCCTTCGGCCCTTTACCGCGCTCACCTTTAACCCCTGGCCTTTAACCCTTCACCTCAAGATCGGGTACAGTAGATAATGGCATCCAGTTTGAGATCATCGACATCGCGATCCGGCGGCTGGCTGGTCAGCCAGGTGGTCCAGCCCAACTGCGACCCCTCGCCCAATCGCAGCGGCGGTACTTCCTCCTTGCGGAGGATCAGATTGACATCCCACAGCAATTCGTCGCCGGTGTAGTTGCGCACCCAATCGACCAACCGCCGCAGGCTGGCGCTACCGGGCAAAAAGCGCTGAAATTCCGCCAAGCCCATCGGCCCCATGACGACCCGAAACTTGTGCTGGCAATCCCACACCCGCTCGCCGATCACCGCCGTCACCCCCAGCAGGCCGGTATCCGGGGTTTCCCCCAACCGACAGCGGCTGGCCTCGGACAACGGCAACCAGTGCCCGACGAAGCTCTCGACCGTCACCGGCAGCTTGAAAAAATCCGCCAGAATCGCTTGCAAGCCCTCGGGGTTGCGGGTCTGGCTGACCAGGCGGCCGGCGTAATGGAACTTGGCCAGATCCGGCACCGCGTCCCGATGCCACAGCGACGGCATGCCCAAACCGCACAAGGCACCGACATAGACATTGAAGCGATCGGTTTCCGGCCGGTCGAAACTGACGGTCGGCTGGGTATCCGCCCAGGCTCGGTAAAACAGGCACAACATTCGGTGGTGAAAGACATCGGCAAACCAAGCGAAGGTCCGGTCATCGTAATTGCGCGACCGGTCGCGCGCGTATTCGGTCAGATGCAGTGGCAACGGCCCGTGCGGGCCAAACAACCCTAGAAAATATTCGAACAGACGCGGTGGTCGGCCATCGCCGCCCGGATCGAAGGCCGCCAACGTGGCCGGCGCGAAGGCCAACGACGGCTCCTGCGCCAGGCGCACGGGATCGTCGCTCAGCCGGGTCGCCTTGCCCAGCCGAGGTTTCTCGCGGTACAGACATTCCAGCCGCCGCAGCGCCTGGAAAAAATGGAAGGCATACGGCTTGCGCTGTAGCGCCTCGAACAGGGCTACAGTGTGTGCCTGCGTCCGATCCGGGCTGGCCATCGGATGATCTCGCCCCGCTCGGTCGATCTAACGACCGTTTCGGTGAAGGAATTGATGGAAGCGTACTTGGCGAAAAACTGTTCCAGCACCGCGCCCAACAACAGAATGCCCACTCCTTCGAAGGCGGCCTCATCCAAGGTCACGGTCACCTCCAGGCCGCGAGCGAAGGCGATCGGGCCTGGAATCGGCGCGCGCCGGGTTACCGGTGTAGCTTGCACCGAACAAACGCCATCGACCTGCCGGCGAACGGTCATTTCCGCCAGATTGCCATACAGCGCCAGCAACTCCCGCAGCGCCACGGCGCCCTGACGGGCGTCGGTATCGGCCAGCGACAGATAGTTCAGGGACAGATGGCTGATCAGCCGCCAAGCGGTGTCGCCGTGAGCGTGGGAAGGCCACGGTCGAGTGGGTCCGGCCAGACAGCGCACGGCGCCGACCGGTGCCCCGGAAGCCAACGTGAAGTCGGTGTCGCCCCGCCCGATCGGCATGAGCAAGGGCAGGTCGCGGTTGGTGCACCAAGTGGCGACCGCCAGTTGCCGCATGTTGCCGCGATAGGGTGCCTCGTCGGCATCGACCAGCGACAGGAAGACTTCGCTGCCCACATAACTTGAGCGCGGCCCATCGCGCCGCTGCTGCCTGGACAGCAACCGCGGCAACCGGTGCATGGTGTAGTAGGAGCGCTGTTGGCGCTGGTCAATCCGATCGTAGCTGGCATAGAACGGCAGGAAATCCTGTTCTTCACCTTCGGGGCCGATGCCGGTCACCCCGGTGACTTGGTGAACCTCGAAATCCATCGGCCGGGTACGGTCCGGCACCAAGTGATGTTCGGCTACCTGATCGCTCAGGTGAATGCGATCGGCTCGCTTGGGAAACAGATTGATCGCGGGCGTGCAGAACAGGGCGAAATTTTCCGCCGCCACCACGTTTTCCAGCGCCGGATCGGCACGGTTGAGCAGGATCAGCACTTCCAGTTCGCGATCCGCGCAGCGGCGCACCGCCGGCCCCAGGCCGCCCAATTCCACGAACAGATAGCGTTGCGGGAAGGAAAAATACTCGTGCAACAGCCGGTACCCCTGAAACGAGGGGGGCGTACCGGGCAGCAGAGCTTGGTCGTCCTCGAAGCCGAGCCGTCGAATTTGGTTTCGGGCCACAACCTCGTGCCAAGGCGCTGGCCGCTGGCCGGGCCGCGCCACCACCATCACCACGTTGGACAACAACTGTTCGTACAGCCGGGCCGGAATGGCTTCGCTACCGTGCAGGTACAGCGGCAACTGGGTCAGCGCCAGCTTGTTGAAAGGCAAGCCCGGCAGCGTCGTGCGCAGACGTAGCCGGATACCGGCGCGGACCTTGGCCAGATCCGGTAGATCGAGCTGCGCCACCGGTTCCTTGCCGGCGAAATACTGCGCTTCGGTCAGTTCCAACGGCCACAGCGTCACGTCATGGGCGGTCCGGTACTCGCAGGGCGTCTGATCGCCCTTGCCGAGCTGGCTGTGCAATTGGCTGTCGCGAGGAATCACGAACCCTTGTTCGAGCGCGCCTTCGGTCGGGTCTGGCTGGAAACGGGCCACCAGCATCGACGGCGTCGGCGCCAGATAGTGCGGGTAGACGATCTCCAGCAAATGCTGGGTAAATCGCGGGAACTCGGCATCCATCTTGAGCTGCACCCGCCCCGCCAGGAAGCTGAAACCCTCCAGCAACCGCTCGACGTAGGGATCGGCGCACTCGAACCCCTCCAACCCCAACCGCCCGGCGATCTTCGGGAACTCGCGGGCGAATTCCCCGCCCAGCTCGCGCAGATGCTGGAGTTCCCGGTTGTAGTATTCGAGCAGGCGAGGATCCATTAGTGTTCCCTCGTCCGGCTGGCTTCCTCGACCTTGACCTGACCGCTTTCCAGGTCGATCTCGGTTTTCCAGTAGAGTTGTAGGGGCATGGGCTGCCCCCACAACTCTCCCTCGATCTCGAAGGTCAGGGCGTTATGGCTCATGCGCTCCTCGGTAAACGACGCGCGCACCCGCAACGAATTACGCAGGATGCGTGGTTCGAAATCCAAGATCACTTGACGCAGAACAAGCTCCAGTCCATCCACGTCCAGGCTATGGGCCGTCACCCCGGCCAGCGGTGGCAAGCCAAAATTGATGGTCGACCGGGCGGCGAAGGGATAGCGCTCGATTTCGCTGTCATCCGGCATCCGACTAGCGTTGAACAACCAAGCCAGATCGCGCAGCACGCACTCGCGCAGACGGTTCGTGGACAACACTCGCTTGTCGCGCGACTCCTGCGGCTGGTCCGGCTCGTCGTCGGTCAGGCGATCCAACAACGAAGGTTGCAGTCGCTCCCTGGGTGTGAGTTCAGCCATCGTCGGAATCAGTCGTCGCCTGTGGCGCGGCTTCCGGAGCGGCCAGATCGATTCGTCGAATATCGAGCAACGGATATTCGTTCTGATCGGTGGCCAACATACGCTGGCCAATACCCACATAGATCCCGCTCTCCTGCTCCAGCCATTCGGTCTTGCGACCCAGTTGCACCTGTGGATCGGCGCTGGCCTGTGAACCGGGATAGCGCGACGGAATCAGGCCCACGGCTTCGCCGCCGTTGGCCCAGGTAAAGCCGGCGGGCATCCAGACGTAGTCGCGTAGGTCGCTGGGCTGTTCGAGCGCGAGCGTGCGGATCCGCTGCCATGGAACCCAGTAGTAGCGACCGTTGATGACGGCCTCCAGCATCGGCCCCAACCGCGGGTCGGCATCGGCGAGCCATTCGAACGGCTGGCCGTCCAGCGTTCCCGCCGTCGTCGCCGCGCCCTCGAACGCCTGGTCGCGAGCCATCTGGGCTTGGGCATGATGGCCACCGGCGGTCAATTGCAATGCCTCCAGCAACAATGCCATCCAAGGCTCGGGGTCACCGAAGATCAGCGGCGACCGGCGACCGGCGAACACCTCGGCACGTAGCAACTCGCAGCGGAGGGCTTCGCGGTAGGTCTGCACCATCGGCAGGGACTCGGGATCCATCTCCTCCAGCACGTTCAACTGGTTCGATGCCCGCTCCCATTGACCCAGTACCGCCAGCAACTGAAACAGAAAGATGCGGTATTTGGCGTTGGCGGGTTCCTTGCGCACCTGTGCCTGCAATTCAGCCAGAGCTTCCTGCAAACGGCCTTCGCGTAAACTTTGCTCGGCTTGCATAAACGGCTTGTCCCGCTGCTTGGGAATGAAAAATACCGCGCACCCGGACCGAACCAATATCCGAATGCGCGGAATCCGCGTCTTGGCCCCGAAACGAATGTGCCTTGGCGTCAGACCTTCTTGTTGGTCTTGACATCCCAACCGGCCTTGCCGGCCGATTTGGTCGCACCCTTCTCATCCTGGGTGAAGTACTCCTGGGTCATGTTGGTGAAGTTCAGCGACAGGCTCTCGATCGGCAGGCCAGCACCATCGCTGCCGCCGGTCTGGTAGCTGCTGACGATCACGTCCTTGAACTTGAACTCCAGGAACTTCTTCTGCCCACCGTCCTTGCCGGTCGGCTTGCGCATCACCAGGGTAGCCTCGGGGTAGTGATGACCCGAGCAGCACGACAGCAGTAGTTCGGGCGAAGCGGCGCAGAAGTGCATGGTGTAGCTGAAATCCTGCATCTGTACCTTGCTGGCGCCCAAGCCGGTACCATGCCCGGCGGTACCCATCTGGCTAGCGCCCCAGCTCCAGCTCAGCACCTCAATCCATTCCTTGAACTCGTGGTCCTTGCACTCGCCCTTCACGTCGCCAATTTTCAAAAATGCATCAGCCATGGTCGTATCCTCTCGATGTAGGTATGGAAACTACCGACGGGTTACCCCGCCCCTGCGAGCAACGGCGTCTTTTCCGCCCAACCTTGGGTGTAAAAGACTGGAAGTTCCGTCGTCGATCTAGATATTGCACCTTGTGTGCCAAAATACAATTCATTGCTTTTTAAACACTTATTTCTATTTTCTTTCTGCGAGCAGACCAGAACGAGCCCCTGGAGCCCATTCTGACCCGTCCAGATCTCAAGCTTTTTCGACCTAACCCCCCTTGATCGAAGGCAGTTTGGACACTAGGCGTAGCGACACGGTCAGCCCTTCCAACTGATAGTGGGGGCGCAGGAAAAACTTCGAGGTGTAGTAGCCTGGATTGCCTTCCACCTCCTCCACCACCACCTCGGCGGCCGCCAAGGGTTTCATGGCCTTGGTCTCGTCGCTGGAAATGGCGGGATTGCCGTCCACATAGTTGTAAATCCATTCCTGCAACCAGAGCTGCAACTGATCGCGCTCCTTAAACGAGCCAATCTTGTCGCGCACCATGCATTTCAGGTAGTGCGCGAACCGGCAGACCGCGAATAGATAAGGCAGACGGGCCGACAGATTGGCGTTGGCGGTGGCATCCGGATCGTCGTACTCGGACGGTTTTTGCAGTGACTGGGCACCGATGAAAGCCGCGAAGTCACTGTTTTTCTTGTGGATCAGCGGCATGAAGCCGTTCTTGGCCAACTCCGCCTCGCGCCGGTCGCTGATGGCAATTTCGGTGGGACACTTCATGTCCACACCGCCATCGTCGGTCGGAAAGGTATGGGTCGGTAGATTCTCCACCGCGCCGCCGGATTCGATGCCGCGAATCCGGGTACACCAGCCATACAACTTGAACGCCCGGGTAATGTTGGTGGCCATCGCATAGGCCGAATTAGCCCAGGTATATTTGTTGTGGTCGGCGCCTTCCACATCTTCCTCGAAATCGAACTCCTCGACTGGGTCGGACTTGGCCCCGTAGGGCTGGCGCGCCAGAAACCGCGGCATGGCCAAACCAATGTAACGGGAATCCTCCGATTCGCGCAGCGACCGCCAAGCGGCATATTCCGGCGTCTGGAAGATTTTGGTGAGATCGCGTGGATTGCTCAACTCCTGCCAGGAGTCCATCTGCATGGCCGTGGGCGCGGCGGCGGCGATGAACGGCGTGTGAGAAGCAGCGGCGATCTGCGACATTCCCCGCAACAATTCGACATCCGGCGGGCTATGGTCGAAGTAGTAGTCGCCCACCAGGCAACCGAACGGCTCGCCGCCGAACTGGCCGTACTCTTCTTCGTAGACCTTCTTGAACAGCGGGCTTTGATCCCAGGCCACTCCTTTGAATTTCTTAAGATTTTTTGCTAGTTCCTTCTTGGAGATGTTCATCACCCGAATCTTCAACATTTCGTCGGTTTCGGTGTTGTAGACCAGATAATTCAGCCCACGCCAAGCCCCCTCCAGTTGCTGGAATTCCGGATGGTGCATGATCAGATTGATCTGTTCGCTCAGCTTGTGGTCGATGGCGGCGATCATCGACTCAATGGACTTGAGCACGTCCTTGGAAATCAGCGTCGTATGCTGCAAGGCTTGCTCGGCCAAGGTGTGGACGGCATTCTCGACCGCCTGCTTGGCCTGATCGGATTTAGGCTTGAATTCCCGCTGCAACAGCGAGCCAAACTCGCTGGCTTCCACCGTTTCGGTTTGGGCTTCGGGCTGGGCCTGTGCGTTCGTGTCGGTTTCGGCCATGGTTCATCACTCCTCGGCGGCGGGCGCTTCGCCCTCGGGTTTGGGCGCGGACGCCAGAGCTTGCAGCAGGGTCGGATCGTTCAGCACCTTGGCGATCAAATCCTCGGCGCCGGTCTTGCCGTCCATATAGGTCATCAGATTGGTAAGTTGCTCGCGCGCCTGCAGCAACTGGTTCAAGGCATCGACCTTGCGCGCCACGGCGGCCGGAGAGAAATCGTCCATGCTCTCGAAGGTCAGATCCACGCTCAACTCACCTTCGCCGGTGAGCGAGTTGGGAACCCGAAACGCCGCGCGTGGCTTCATGGCTTTCATGCGGCTGTCGAAATTGTCGATATCGATTTCAAGAAACTTGCGTTCGGCCACTGGCGCCAGTGGATCGACCGGCTTACCGGACAGGTCGGCCATCACGCCCATTACGAACGGCAGCTGCACCTTTTTCTGCGAGCCGTACACCTCAACGTCGTACTCGATCTGTACACGCGGAGCCCGGTTACGGGCGATAAATTTCTGGCTGCTCATCGCCATTGGAAAATTACCTCTCTGGAATTCGGAAACGTGTGATCTGTTGCCTTACCCGGCGATTCGGCCCGTCAGCCGTATTCGCTGGAACTTTCGCTCTGCAGACCGAAAATCAGGTTGGCCTGCTCGGTCCCTCCCGGTGCAAGATCAAGCATGATCTCCATGAAGTCCTTCGTGACTAAATTCTTAGCACGTTTTAGCAAAAAGGGTACGGGGCTGGAGGGTTCGTAGCGAGAGAAGTAGTCGCAAATCTTATCCAACATGCGAATCACGTCTTCGCGGCTGGCGATATCGCCCACCACCAAGCGTTGCCCCGTCGCCGCGACGCCAGATGACGCGCCGTCCTCCGACTCGCCCTGCCCCTCGGTCTCGCCGGTCGCGCTCACACCGCGCCGCTGCAGTTGCTCCGTCAATACCTGCCGGACCTCCTTCAGCACCCCGGTCAGGTCGCTCATGTCCGGTGCCTGAGTCACCCCAACCTGATCGGTCAGCGTCGCTTCGATCCGCTCGACCCGGTCGCGGGCATCGGCGACCGCTTCGGCGGTGGCCTGCAATACCTCCAGATCGGCATCCTGGAACGCGGCGTCGAGCCGGCTCTGGGTCGGCAGTTCCTCGTCGTCACCCGCCACCGGCGTCAGCACGCCCGTGGCGACCTGGACATCGCGCAGACTGAACCGTCCTATGGCGCGGGAACTGACCAGCGGTGTCTCCCGCAGGTCGCGCAGGGTGGTTTCCGAATCGCACAACGCCACGATGGTGTTGATCCGCAGGGTCGGATCGTTGTCGTCGTCCGGGTCGAGCAACGGATAAACGCCATCCCAGTAACGCTCTATCAGACCCTCCACTAGGGCCAGGCCCTCGGCGAAACCTGGAAAGCCATCGCCCTGCAACAAAGCTCGGGCCAGATAGACCGCCACCCGTAGATCTCGGGTACGCTCCAGTAGGGTTAGGGCGGCTTTCTTGACGCCGCGCCAGTCGGGCGGCTCGGCCGGAATAATGGTGTCGCCGTACTGACGCTCGGGTGTTTCCTGCGCCAGTTTTTCCATCTCGGCGAATAAGGGGTCGTATTCGAGATCCTCGCCGCACGGCGTATCGGCGGCAACATCGCTCAGCAATGCTTCGAGTTCGATCACACTCATCGGTCGTGCGCCTCTACATCGATTGTCGATTTTCAAGTATAGCCCTGCTTGGCGCGATTACCCCGGGCGGTATAGACTGAAATCTAATGAGCTTATGCGATTGGTTTGATGAACTCCGCCCAAATGACCCAAGCGGACCTCCCTGCCAACGGAAATTGCGTTATGCCCTTGCGATTGACCATCACCAGCTTTCAGCGGCTCTCTCCCGGTCAGGAAACCACCAAAACGCTCGACCGCGGGTCGATCAGCATCGGCCGGGCGGCGCAAAGCGACTGGGTCCTGCAAGACCCGGAGCGCATCCTATCCGGCCGGCATTGCACCCTCCACTATCAGGATGGCGGTTATTTCCTGACCGACACCAGCACCAACGGCGTCTATCTCAACGATTCCGAACAGCGCGTCGGCCGCAACCAGATGGTCAGGCTGAAAGACGGCGACCATTTTGTGCTGGGCGAGTACGAAATCGCGGTCGCCTTGCTATCCGAAGCCGCCGAACCTGTAACCGCCCAACCGGAAGGGCCGATCACCGAAGCCGTGCCGATTGCAGACCTGATGCCCGCCTCCGGCACCGCGGAATTGGGCGGCGACCCCGATAGCATGATCAAACCGTCCTTCGGCGACATCATGGCCGAGGGCAGGGACGGCCTGGGCCTACGCCAAGCGCCGGGGAAACCGGGCAAGGAGGCGGTGGTCACCGAGCCACCTTCCGATTTGATGGAACCGGAACGAGCGTCCTTCGAACCGCCGAGGCTGATCCCCGAAACACCGCCAGCACCGCCCGTCGCCGCGCCGATTCCAGAAACAACGCCCCCACCGTTCGAACCCGGACTGGCGCCAATCGACGAACCGCCCGTGGCACGGGCTGAGCTGGAGCCCCCAGCCCAACCGTTTCCCGATGTCCTCGAACCGCCACCGGAAGCGCCGCCAGAAATACCGCCGGTGGCCAGCGAAGGTCCAGGGGAAAGCGCCGAACCGCTGATCCCGGAAGACTGGTGGTCGACACCTTCCCCCGCCGCCCAACCCGTGCCGCAACCACCGAGCGCGCCGCCGCCCGAACCCCGCCGGCCCGTCCCGGAAAAAATACCCGCGCCGCCGCCAGTGCAACCCCCCGCACAGCCAGCGCAGCCCGAACTCCGCCCCACCGTTCAACCGACCGGGCCGGACGCCGATGTCCTGATTCGGGCCTTTCTGGAGGGCGCTGGCCTGTCGCATTTGAAACTGACGGCCGAACAACTGCCCGAGTGCATGCGCACCCTGGGCGAGATCTTCCGCGAAACCGTGCAGGGCCTGGTGGAAGTTCTGCTCGCCCGTGGCGATGTCAAAGGGGAGTTCCGCTTGCATCGCACCACCATCGGTCCCGTCGAAAACAATCCTCTCAAGACCTCGCCGGGCCAACCACCACTCAGCCCCGAACAGGTGATGACTCTGTTGTTGATCCGACAGAAAGATGCCTACATGTCGCCTGTGCAGGCGGTGCGCGAGGGCTTCAACGACATCAAGGCTCACCAATTGGCGGTCATGGCCGGGATTCAGGCAGCCCTGACCCGCCTGCTCGAACGGTTCGATCCGGGCAACCTGGAAACCCGGCTTGAACAGAGCGTGCTCGACAACATCTGGCCGGGCAACCGCAAGGCTAAATACTGGGACCTGTTCACCACCGAATACCAGATCATTGCCCGGGAGGCCGAGGACGACTTCAACGAACTGTTTGGTGGCGAATTCGCCCGCGCTTACGAAGAACGGTTGGGTGAACGCTGATCTTCACGTTCCCGATCCGACCGCCGCTGTCGTTGCGCGGTTTGAATGCTAGGCTTTAGAAAAAACGACGCCCCCCACTCTCAATGAAACGATACAACGAGCGATTCCGCCATGAGTTGGTACAGTAAAGTTGTGTGGTCCGAGGGGATGTTCCTACGCCCCCAGCACTTCCAACAACAGGACCGCTATCTCGAAGCCCTGGTCCGGCAATCCTGCCGCCATCTGCGCCCTTACGACTGGGGCGTCGCCGAGCTGGCCCTGGATCGGGAGGCGCTGGCCCTGGGCAAAATCGCCATCACCACCGCCTCCGGTCTATTGCCTGACGGCACGCCGTTCAGCATTCCCGACCACGATCCGCCACCCGCGCCGTTGACGATCGACGCTGACGTGCGCGATACCCGGGTCATGCTGGCTCTGCCGCTGCGGCGGACCGGCATGGCCGACGTGGAACGCGGCGAACAGCAACAGGACACCGCCACCCGCTACCGGGCCGTGGCCCGCGAGGTACGGGACAACAACGTCGACACCGCCAACAACAGCGCCTTCGTCGAAACCGGCGAGCGCCGGCTACGGTTGTTCCTCGACACCCGCGACTCCAGCGAGCATACCTGCATCGGCATCGCCCGGGTGCAGGAAAAGCGCCCCGATCAGACGGTGGTGCTGGACCCCGGCTACCTGCCGCCCTGCCTGGATTGCCGCGGCGTACCGGTGCTGCTCGGCTTCGCCACCGAAGTGCTCGGGCTGCTGCACCAGCGCGGCGACGCCCTGGCCGAACGGGTGGCAGGCGCGGGCACCTCGCGCGGCGCGGGCGTGGACATCGCCCAGTTCCTGCGCCTACAGACCGTCAACCGCTTCGAACCGTTGTTCGCTCATCTGACGTCCATGCAAGGGCTGCATCCGGAAGCGTTCTACCAGATCGCCCTGCAACTGGCCGGTGAAATGTCCACCTTCACCGGCAAAACCAAGCGCCGGCCACCGTCATTCCCCGCCTACGACCATGACGACCTGCAAAAAACCTTCGGCACCCTGATTGGCGAGCTGCGCCGCTCGCTCAGCCTGGTCGAGGAACAGGCGGCCATCCGCATTCCGATCGAAGAACGCCAGTACGGCATCCGGGTGGCCATCATCACCGACCGCGAACGCCCGCTGCTGACCAAGGCCACCTTCATCTTGGCGGTCCGCGCCGACATGGCGACCGACCTGCTGCGCGCCCGGTTCCCGACTCAGGTCAAGATCGGCCCGGTCGAGCGCATCGCGCAGTTCGTCAATCACCACTTGCCCGGCATTGGGGTCAGCGCGCTGCCGGTCGCGCCGCGCGAGATTCCCTATCAGGCCGATTTCATCTATTTCCGGCTCGACCGCAGCAGCGAATTCTGGAAACAAGTGCTCACCTCGGGCGGCTTCGCTTTCCATGTCGGCGGCGAGTTCCCGGGCTTGGACATGGCGTTCTGGGCCATTAAAGAGTCAGCGAGTACCGAACAGTGACCATCGACGATCCGTTTGCCGCCGACGGCGACGAAGGCGACCGCACCATCATTCGGCCGGCGCCAGGCGGCCGGCGTGCCAGCCCACCCTCGTCATCCCCACCCCTCCCGCCACCCCGCCCATCCGGCCCGGCAGCGGCCGAATCCGCCCCGGTGTCGGCCGGCGTCGGCCTGAATCCGCTGGAAGCCGCCGCCGCTCCGCTGCTCAGCCTGATTATGCGCCTGAAAAACACTCACTCGCATCCCGACCCCGAGCGCTTACGACTACGTATGATCGAAGAACTGAAAGCGTTTACCGTCAGCGCCCGCAATGCCGGCGTCCACGAAAAGACCGTGTTCCGGGCTCGCTATGTGCTGTGCACCACACTGGACGAGGTAGTGCTGAACACGCCCTGGGGCCGGGCCAGCGAATGGAGCGAGAGCAGCCTGCTGATCACCTTTCACAACGAAACCTGGGGTGGCGAAAAATTCTTCGAGCTGCTGGACGCCATCCTTCCCGACCCGCGCAAGCACCTCCACCTGCTGGAACTGATGTATCTGTGCCTGGCCTTCGGTTTTCAGGGCCGCTACCGGCTGTTGGATAACGGCCGCAGTCGACTGGACGAACAACGGGAGCGCACCTACAACGCCATCCGCACCGCCCACGGCGAATTCGAGCGGGAACTGTCTCCACACTGGCGCGGCGTCCTCAACCAGCACAACCCGCTGATCCGCTACGTGCCGTTATGGGTGGTGGCGGCGGTGGCGGCCGCTCTGCTGCTGATCGCCTACGCGCTGTTCAACTGGCTGCTGAACAGTGCCTCCGACCCGGTGCTGACCGCGCTCGGCGGCATTCGCGGGGATACCGTGGCCATGGTCCGCCGTGGCGGCGCGACGGCGGCGCCCGCGACGCCAAAACCGCAGGTTCTCAACGATCTCAACCGGGTATCGCGCGACTTGCGCACTTTTCTCGATCCCCAGATTCGGCAGGGCTTGGTCGATGTCCTCGAAGATGCCGACAAGACCACGGTCCGTATCCGCGGCGACGGCCTGTTCGACTCGGGCAGCGCCAACGTCAAACCGGCCTTTCTGCCACTGCTAGCGCAGATCGGCAAGGAACTCAACACCGTCCAGGGCCGGGTGCTGGTCACCGGCCATTCGGACAGCGTTCCGATCCACACCTTGCAATTTCCTTCCAACTGGCATCTTTCCAAAGCCCGCGCCGACAGCGTGGTCCGACTGCTGGCCGCCGTCAGCGATAAGCCCGGCCGTTTCATCAGCGAGGGCCGCGCCGATACCGAAGCGGTAGCCCCCAACAACACCCCGCAGAACCGCGCGCTGAACCGGCGCGTCGACATCATCCTGCTGGCGCGAGTCAACTAGGCGGGGACCATGAACAAGATCCTGAACTTCTTCAAGAGCCGCTGGTTCATCGGCATCACCGGCTTCCTGGCCGTCGCCGGTTTGATCTGGTACCTCGGTCCCCTGATCGCCGTCGCTGGCCAAACCCCGTTCGCCTCGGATCTGGGCCGGATCGGCACCATCATGACCGTCGGCGGCATGTATGGTCTGTATCAGCTCCTCTACTACATCGACACCCTGAAGCGAAACCGCAACATGCTGGCCGATCTGGCCGGTCAAGCCGGAATCGGAACGGGCGGAATAGGCGGAACGGGTGGAACGGCCGATCAGGGCGCGGCCAGCGACAGCGAGCAGGCTGCCCGCGAGCGTCAGAAAAAGAAGGAAGAAGAAGCCGCCTCGGCCGAGGAAATCTCCACGCTCAAGCAAGGTTTGGACGAGGCGCTCTCCGTCCTCAAACGGGCCAAGCTGGGTGGCAAGACCGGCCGCACCCAATACCTCTACCAGTTGCCCTGGTACATCATCATCGGCCCACCCGGCTCCGGCAAGACCACGGCGCTGATCAATTCCGGGCTGCGTTTCCCGCTGGGCGCCGGCAAGGTGCGCGGGGTGGGCGGCACCCGCAACTGCGATTGGTGGTTTACCGACGAAGCGGTGCTGCTGGACACCGCCGGCCGCTACACCACCCAGGACAGCCACGAGGAAGTGGATCGAGCCGCTTGGCGCGGTTTTCTGGACCTGCTGAAAAAACACCGCCGCCGCCGACCCATCAACGGCGCCTTCATCGCCATCAGCCTGGCCGATCTGATGCAGCAGAGCGAAGAAGAACGCTCCGCCCAGGCACTGGCCATCAAGCAGCGGGTACAGGAACTGCACGAGCATTTCGGCATCCGCTTCCCCATCTACGTCCAGTTCACCAAGGCCGACCTGATCGCCGGCTTCATCGAATTCTTCGGTGACATGGGCCTGGAAGAACGTGCTCAGGTCTGGGGTCTGACCTTCCCGCTGGACAACCCCGGCAACCCGGAAGGCGTGGTCGAACAGTTCACCGCCGAGTTCGAACTGCTGGAACAGCGACTGAACGACCGGCTGGTGCAGCGCCTGCAGGAAGAGCGCGATCCCCAACGGCGCGACCTGATCTACACCCTACCCCAGCAGTTCGCGTCCCTGAAGCAGGTCGCCGACCGTTTTCTCAAGGAAGCGTTCCGGCCCAGCCGCTACGAGGAACGGGTGCTGCTGCGCGGGGTGTACTTCACCAGCGGTACCCAGGAAGGCACGCCGATCGACCGGCTGATGAGCTCGCTGGCCACCACGTTCGGCCTGCACCGCCAGACCTTGAGCACTTTCTCCGGCAAAGGCCGCAGTTACTTCATCACCCGGTTGTTGCGCGAGGTCATTTTCCCGGAAGCGGAGATCGCCGGCGCCAACCTCAAGGTGGAGCGCTGGCGTGGCTGGATCCAGCGCGGTGCCTACGCCACCGCCCTGCTGGTCACCGTGATTGCCGCCCTGCTGTGGCTGACCAGCTACGCCCGCAATGAAATCTACGTGCGGGCGGTGGAAAAACAGCGGCTGGAAGTGGAACGACAGATTCAGGCGCTCTCCCCCGATCAGACCGATCCCGCCGCCGCCCTGTCCCTGCTGACCGCCGCCCGCGCCATCCCTGGCGGCTACGACGACCGCAATGCCGGCACCCCCTGGTTGATGGGCTTTGGGCTCTATCAGGGCGACAAGCTCGGCGGCGAGGCGCTGGCGATCTACCAGCGACTGCTGCAGCAGGCTTTTCTACCCCGCATCGTATTGCGCCTGGAGGAACGGCTGCGCCAGAACACCGACAATACCGGCGCGCTATACGACACCCTCAAAGCGTACCTGATGCTGGACGACGCCGAGCACTTCGACGCCAAGACCGTCAAGGACTGGATGGAGCAGGAGTGGCAGGCCAATCCGCCGCGCGGCTTCACCCGCGAGCAGCGTGAGCAACTGTCGGCTCACCTGGACGCCCTGCTGGAACAGGCGCCGCTGCAATCGCCCATCGCGCTGGACAGCGCGTTGATCCAGCGCAGCCGGAATCTACTGAACCAGGTACCTCTGTCCCAGCGTATCTATGAACGGCTCAAACAACGCCAGCGCAGTGCCGGCACGCCGCCGGACATCGGTCTGACCCTCGCCGCCGGCCCCGACACACCCAGGGTCTTCAATCGCGGAAGTGGCCAAGCGCTGAATAGCGGGGTTCCTGGTTTGTATACCTATAAGGGTTACTACCAGTTTTTTCTGGACGAAAACCCCAAGCTGGTGGCTCACCTGGCCGACGAAAGCTGGATTCTGGGCCAAACCCTGCAAATATCCAGCGATCCGGCCGACCGCCAGCGCATTGCCGAGGGTGTCTGCCGCTTGTATCTCGGTGATTACCTAAAGCAGTGGCAGGATCTTCTCGGCGATGTCAAGATCAAGGCATTCAACGACCCGCAAGAAGCGCTCGACATCCTGCAAGTATTGTCGGGGCCAGCCTCGCCACTGCGAACCCTGATCGAAACTGTGGCCCGCGAAACCGCGCTGGACCAGCCGCCCGCGCCGCCGGAAGCCGGCAAACCCGCCGCCGACCGGTCGCTGACCGACAAGATCGCCGGCATCCTGGGCAAGAGCGACGCCACCGCCGCCGACCCACTGCTACAACCGTGCGCCATCGACCCCCGGCTGACCGGTTTCGATGCACAGTACCGCCGGGAAATCGATGGCGTCGGCGGCACCATTCCACCCTTCGATAAAACCCTGTCCGCGCTCAACGATCTGTACGGCCACATGAACGCCATCGCCCGTGCCCGGGAGTCCAGCCCGGACGGTGCCGTGCCGCAAAACCTCAAGGACCAGTTCAGCGCCGTGGTCAATCAATTGCAGGTGGATGCCGCCCGTAAGCCGCCGCCCTTCAACCTGTTGCTGGATAAGCTGGCTCGGGACAGCGCCGATATTGTGCGCAGCTTACGAGATCGTTTGAACGCTCAATGGAAGGCGGCGCAAGTCGCCCCTTTTTTTCGGGACAACCTGCGCGGCCGCTACCCGCTGGTCCGCAGCTCGATTCAATGGAGTGGCGCCGGGCCGGGCGGCGCGCAAGGTTCCGTCGCCCCGCTCAATTCGATTCAATGGGTCGATCAGAGTCTTGGTTCCGGCCCGAGCCGTTCGCTGGCGGGACCGCCCGATGCCCCCTTGGCCGCCTTCGGCCGTTTCTTCGGCCCAAACGGCCTGATGGACCGCTTCTTCAAGCAATATCTGCAAACCCATGTCGACACCTCGCAGGGTAGCTGGCGCTGGCGCGGTCCCACCGGACCGGAGCAGAGCATCACCCCGGAAGCGCTGCAAGCCTTCCAGCGCGCCGCCGTCGTGCGCGCCGCTTTGTTCGGCGGTAACCAGAATCCCACGATCCGCTTTCAGATGACCCCTCTTCAGCTTGGCCCCGGCGTGAGTCAGGCCACGATCAGCCTGGATGGCCAAACCTTTGCGTATAGCGCCAACCAGGCCGGGCGGCCAGGCAACCTGCAATGGACCGGAACCGCCGGGCAGGCGCGCATCGAATTGCTGTCGCAGTCTGGCGGTAGTCCGGCACGACTGAGCGAAACCGGTCCCTGGGCTTGGTTCAAGCTGCTCGACCAGGCCCAGATCCGGCCGCTGGGCGCCGGTCAATTCCAGGTCACGTTTCAGTCGGGCGGTTTGCAGGCCATCTACCAGATGCAAACCCCCGGCAGCACCTCCAACCCCTTCAGCCTGCAAGAAATGGTGGGTTTCCAGTGCCCGGAACAACTGTAACTCCCACCCTGGCGCGTCCGGCGGCTGGCTTCTTCGGCAAGCTGCCCAGTCGAGGCGATTTCATCGGCCGCCATTTGCCCAAAAGCTTCGTCAGTCCCTGGGATAGCTGGTTGCAGACCGCCATCGCCCACAGCCGCGACCAGTTAGGCGAAAATTGGCAGGAATACTACTGCACCAGCCCGGTCTGGCGCTTCGCGCTTGGTCCCGGTCTGTGCGGACCCGCCGCCTATGCCGGTATCATGATGCCCAGCATGGACCGGGTGGGGCGCTACTACCCGCTGGCGATCGCCGCGGCGCTGGCACCGGGCTGGCCGCTGTTCACGCTGCCGGCCGGCGGTGAAGCCTGGTTTCGCCAGGCCGAACGGCTGGCGCTGGCGGCGCTCGAACGCGACGAACTGGATCTGGACCGATTCAGCCAACAGGTCGCGGCGCTGGGCGCGCCACCCACGGACGATCTTCCGGCGACCAGTCCGGCGAACACCGGTGACGCCTGGTATTGTCCGCTGCCGCAAGCGCTGGAGTCGACCGGAGTCTCGCCGTTTCTGGCCAGTGATCTGCTGCGGCGCGGCTTTCCCCTGCACAGCCTGTGGTGGGCCGACGGTTCCGACTGGATCGCCCGCTGCTTGTTGGTCTGTAAGGACCTGCCGCCAGCCGATGGTTTTGCGGCGTTGTTGGCCGGAAACTGGCAACAATGGGGCTGGAATGAGAAAGCACCCGCCGGCGTCGCCCACCGTCCGGGCGAGCCACCCGCCGCCGAAGAGGAATAACCATGAACCAGAATCCCGCTTTTAAATGGTCGTCCGCCGGCCGCAGCCATGTCGGCATGGTGCGAGCGATCAATGAAGATGCTTGCCTGGTGATGCCCGAACTGGGCCTTTGGGCGGTCGCCGACGGCATGGGCGGACATGAAGCCGGCGACATCGCCAGCCAGATGTTGATCGAAGGCTTGCAGCAGATACCGCCACCGTGCGACTGGCAGGATTTCCTGGACTCGGTGCGACAGCAGATGCAAGAGGTGAACCAGCGCTTGCGGCTGGAGTCGGCCCAACGTTACCAGAACCGCACCATCGGCAGCACGGTGGTGGCGTTGCTGATCTACGAGACGCAGTGCGCCTGCCTGTGGGTGGGAGACAGCCGTATCTACCGGCTGCGGGACGGCCAACTCCAGCAACTCACCCGCGATCACAGCCACGTACAGGAATTGGTCGACCAGGGCTTGATCGCACCCGAGGACGCGCACCGCCATCCACTGGCCAACGTGATCACCCGGGCAGTCGGATCGGCCGAGGAAATGCTCATCGACGAAGTCATCCACCCACTGCATCCCGGCGATATGTTCCTGCTGTGCAGCGATGGCCTCAACAAGACCGTGAGCGACGAGGAAATCAGTCGCCTGCTGATTCACAGCGACCACGACTGTCATGAGGCGGTCAAGGCATTCATCCACCTTGCGCTGATGCGGGACGCCAGTGACAACGTGACCACCGTGGTGGTCAACATCGACGCCGATCCCCTGGAAGCCGCCGAGGAACCGGGCGCAACGACGGTCGACAATCCGATTCCACCGGATTGGTATCTGGACTGAGGCGTGGGGCGTGAGGCGTGGGGCGTGGGGCGTGAGACATCAGGCACGAGGCGGCGCGAGTGCCGCCTCGCCACTTGTGTTCAGCGTCCGCGTCGATATAGGGGCAGCGGTTGGTCGGCGGCCGGCTGGTAGCTGGTGCTGAATTCGTCGAACGCCGCCAGCGCGTCCTCCAGACTGCGGTCGGCCCGCAGTTCGAAGGCGTCGAAGCCGCTGCGCACCATGAAGAACAATTGATCGCGCAGCACGTCGCCCACCGCGCGAATTTCGCCGCGATAGCCGTGACGCTCCCGCAACAACCGGGCCTGCGAATAGGCGCGGCCATCGCTGAACTTGGGAAACTCCAGCGCCACCAGATCCAACAGCGGCAGATCGGCGACGAGTTCGGCCACGTCGGCGGTGTTCGGCAGACGCACCCCCAACGGCTCGTCCCGCCCCAACAACTCGTCCCGCTCCCGCCGCCAGCGCGTCAACGGCACGATCACCGCCCCGACCGGTAATTCGTCTTCCTCGCCAACGGCTTGCCAGTGGTCTTCGACGATCTGGCGGTTTTTAATAACCGACCGCATAGCGCTTTTCCTCCTGCTTGGCCTCGTTGCTGCCCGGCGCGTAGGCCCGGATTCGAAATGGCTCCAGCCCGATCCGCCGGAACGTATCGAGGAAGCGCTCGCCTTCCGCGCGCTGCTCCACATAGACCCGTAGAATGCGTTCCAGGGTGTTGGCGACTTCGGTCTTGCGCACGGACGGGCCGAGGATGTCACCGAGCGCGGCATCGTTTTCCGAGGAACCGCCCAGGGAAATCTGGTACCACTCCTCGCCTTTCTTATCGACGCCGAGAATGCCGATATGGCCGACATGATGATGGCCGCAGGCGTTCATGCAGCCGGACATGTTGAGGCGGATCTCGCCCAGATCGTAGAGATCATCGAGCCGGTCGAATTTCTCGTTGATCTGCTGAGCGATCGAAATCGAACTGGCATTGGCCAGACTGCAATAATCCAAACCGGGGCAGCAGATCATGTCGGCCAGGGTACCGATCACCGGCGCGGCCAACTTTTGCGCCTCAAGCGCGTGCCACAACGGGTAGAGATCGGCTTGGCGCACGTCGGCCAGTAACAGGTTCTGGTGATGCGTGGCGCGAATCTGGCCGAAGCTATGGCGATCGGCAAGATCGGCCACCACCTCCATCTGATCGGCATCGATGTCGCCCGGCGGCGCACCCGGCTCCTTCAAGGCGACGAAGACGTTACGATAGCCTGCCACTTTGTGCTCGGCGACGTTGTGCCGCACCCAAGTGGCAAAGGATTGGTCAGCCCTCAGCCACTGTTCGAAACCGGGATCTTGGGCGGCCTCCGGCTCGTAGGGTGGCGGCGCGAAAAAGCGGCGCACCCGCTCGACCTCGGCTTGATCCAGCACCAGACCGGAATCCTTGATCTGCTCCCATTCCGCCTCGACCTGCTGGCGAAAAACCGCCGGTCCCAGTGCCTTGACCAGGATCTTGATGCGGGCCTTGTAGATGTTGTCGCGCCGCCCGTGCTGGTTGTAGACCCGCAGGATCGCCTCCAGATAGGACAGCAGATCGCGCTGGGGCAGAAACTCGCGGATGACATGGCCAAGCAGCGGGGTACGCCCCAACCCACCGCCGACCAGCACCCGAAAACCGATCTCGCCTCGCTCGTCGCGGGTCAGGTTCAGGCCAATGTCGTGGACCTGGGCGGCGGCGCGGTCGTGACAAGCACCGGTGACAGCGATCTTGAACTTGCGCGGCAGGTAGGAAAATTCCGGGTGAAAGGTGGACCATTGGCGGATGATTTCGCAGTAGATTCGCGGGTCTTCGATTTCATCCGGGGCAACCCCGGCCAAGTGATCGACGGTAACGTTGCGAATGCAGTTGCCACTGGTCTGGATGGCGTGCATCTGCGCCTGGGCCAGTTCGGCGAGGATGTCCGGGGTCTCTTCCAGTTTGGGCCAGTTGTATTGAATGTTCTGGCGGGTGGTGAAATGGCCAAAGCCCCGATCGTAGCGGCGGGCGATATGGGCCAGAACCCGCAACTGCTCGGAAGATAGTAAGCCGTAGGGAATGGCGACCCGCAACATCGGCGCATGACGCTGGAGATAGAGACCGTTCATCAGCCGCAGCGGCCGAAACTCGTCGTCGCTCAGCTCACCGGCCAGATAGCGCCGGACTTGGCCCCGGTATTGGGCGACCCGCTCGTCCACAAGCGTCTGGTCGTACTGGTCGTACTGGTACATCGTCGTCGCTCCCCACTGAGAATCCGCTGATCGCGCCCCGGCAAAATCGACCCTGGGCGACTATGCTAAGACACTACCATCGCCGCCATATGCCCATAAAGCATTTTTTAACCATAAATTTATAACCTTTAATTCAATAGAGTGCTCGAATCATGTCCGTCGCCCCCACCGCCGCCCCCCGTCCGCTGGACGGCATCCGCGTGCTCGAACTCGGTCAGTTACTGGCCGGACCGTTCGCCGGCACCCTGCTGGCCTATTTCGGCGCCGAGGTGATCAAGGTCGAGCCGCCGGGCGGTGACCCGATCCGGCAATGGCGCATCGTCCGCGACGGTGCGTCGCTGTGGTGGCGCAGTCTGGGCCGCAACAAGAAATGCGTGACCCTGAACCTGCGCGATCCCGCCGGTCGCGCACTGGCCCGACGACTAGCGGAACGCTGCGACGTGCTGATCGAGAACTTCCGTCCCGGCATCCTGGAAGGTTGGGGCTTGGGACCGGACGATCTGAAGCCGGTCAATCCGGGGCTGATCTTCGCGCGGATTTCCGGTTACGGGCAGGATGGCCCCTATGCCGCCCGGCCCGGTTACGCCTCGGTATGCGAGGGAATCGGTGGGCTGCGCTATGTCAACGGCGTGCCCGGCGAGCCGCCAGTGCGGCCCAATCTCAGCCTGGGCGATACCTTCGCCGGTCTGCACGCGGCGTTCGGCGTGCTGCTGGCGCTGCTCAACCGCCAACGCCGCGCCCCACACACCGGCCAGACCGTGGATGTGGCGCTGTACGAGTCGGTGTTCAATCTGCTGGAAGCGGTGGTGCCGGAATACGACGGCGCCGGCGCGATCCGCGAGCCGTCCGGCTCGACCGTGACCGGCATCGTGCCAACTGGCACCTATCGTTGTCGCGACGGCAAGTATGTGATCATTGGCGGTAACGGCGATTCGATTTACAAGCGGTTGATGCATGCCGCTGGGCGAGCGGATCTAGCCGAAGACCCAAGACTGGCCGGTAACGCCGGCCGGGTCGATCATCAGCAAGAAATCGACACGGCGATCACCGCCTGGACAGCGACGCTGGATAGCCGGGAGGCACTGACGCGGCTGGAAGCGGCGGAGGTACCAGCGGGGCCGATTTACAATGTGGCGGATATGGTCACCGACCCGCATTTTCTGGCGAGGGGCTTGTTCGAGACGGTGGAGATCGACGGCAAGCCACTGAAAATCCCAGCCATTATTCCGAAGCTGGCGGAAACACCTGGCGCGACCAGTTGGCCGGGGCCGGAGATTGGCAGCCATAATATGGAAGTGTTCGGTGGGTTGCTGGGTCTGAGCGCGGCGGAACTGGCGACGCTAAAGGGTCAGGGCGTCTTTTGATTCTGACCATTTTTGTCAGCCAGCGCCGGCTAGGGTCACTCTTAAACGATACGGATGAATCTCATATAGGACTCTCCAGCATGATGCCACACAGGAATACCATTATTACTACTTATTTAACAATAAGTTAAATAAAATGCTCTCATCATTAGATCGATTGGCACACCTTCTGCACTAAGGTACGCGACGGGATCGAACGGTGATCCCCGAAAACTCCCAAGTCCCCCAACGGGTTTTCACGCAAAAGTGCAATCTTAAGGAGTATCCCATGAAGAAGTTCCAACAAGGCTTTACCTTGATCGAACTCATGATCGTCGTGGCGATCATCGGTATTTTGGCCGCCATCGCCATTCCGGCGTATCAGGATTACACCGTGCGCGCCAAGATGTCGGAAGTAATTCTAGCCGCCAGCTCCTGCCGTACCTCCATCACCGAAGCCTATCAGAGTTCAAGGCCCCCCACACCTGCAGCTATGGCTAATAATTGGGGCTGTGAAGGCACCAAGGCTGGTGGCGAGACTTTGTATGTGACTTCTATCGCTACAGATGACGATGGTGTGGTCACCGTGACGGTTCAAAATATTGCGGCCAGCGTTGATGGCATGACTATTGATCTGGTGCCTTATGCCGATACTTCAACCAAAATGGTTCTGGGCACTAATTGGGGTAAAGGCGCTAATGTGTTCAAGTGGGAGTGTGGGCCTGGTGCAGCTAATCCTGTCCCAAGCAAGTACCTGCCGGGGTCCTGCCGCTCTACTTTCCCATAATATTGGGTTTCATATAGGCTGAACTTAGATAGTCCAGGAACAGCGCATAAAATGCGCTGTTCTTTTTTGGTTTTCAATCTGGTGTGGTTACCCTATGCTCAAATTAAACCCGGTCATCACTGCTACCGTCAGCGCCACACTGATACTGGTTCTGCTCATGGGAGCATACGGGCTCTACTCTTTGGGCTTCAGCGGCACTTTTTCCTTCGATGATCCGGCGAATCTGGATGGTGTGGTTACCCTATGCTCAAATTAAACCCGGTCATCACTGCTACCGTCAGCGCCACACTGATACTGGTTCTGCTCATGGGAGCATACGGGCTCTACTCTTTGGGCTTCAGCGGCACTTTTTCCTTCGATGATCCGGCGAATCTGGATGGTTTGTTATCCGTACGGGATTGGCAAAGCGCTTTGCTCTACATCACCACGGGCGACGCCGGCCCCTTGGGTCGCCCGTTATCGCTAGCCAGCTTTCTCCTCAACGCTCCAGCGTATCCTGACGACCCCACCGATTTTTTTTATACCAACACGCTGATTCATTTGCTCAACGTCTGCCTGGTCGCGCTGATCCTGGCCCGCCTGCAACGCTTGACGCGGGGGTTGCTCCCGGAAAGTCCATGGTTCGTTCCACTCACCACTGGCTTCTGGGGCCTGCTGCCGATCTTGGTTTCCACCTCGATGATGGTAGTGCAGCGGATGACCTCGTTGAGCACGTTGTTCGTGCTGCTAGGAGTGTTGATCTACCTGTGGGGTCGCGAACGCCACGGCCGCCTGTTCCCGACGATCCTCACCGTCATCGGCGTCGGGCTTTGTACCCTGCTCGCCGCTTTCAGCAAGGAAAACGGAGCGCTGCTGCCGCTGTACTTGGTCGTACTCGAATTCACCCTGCTTGCCAGCGCAAAGACGCCCGAGCAAAGCTGGCCGGCGCGCTTGCTGCGGTGGTCCATCCTCATGCCGAGCCTGCTGCTGGTCGGCTACCTGCTGTCGCGAATTCCGGGTCTAGCCGGCGGTTACGAAGGCCGCCCCTTCAACCTCGCCGAACGGCTGGCGACCCAGACCGTCATTCTCTGGGATTACCTGCGTCTGAGTTTTCTACCTCGGCCCCTGGCCCTCGGCCCCTTCCACGATGATTATCCAATTTATCATTTCTCGGATCTCATGGTCTGGCTGGCTCTGACCGCGTGGTTGGCTGCTATTGGCTTGGCAATATGGCTGCGCCGTAGCTATCCCCTGATCGCTTTTGCCGTATTCTGGTATCTAGCTGGGCATCTTCTGGAATCCAGCATCATTCCCCTGGAACTCTATTTCGAACATCGCAACTACCTGCCGATCCTGGGACCGGTTATCGCACTAGCCGCGCTGGCCGGCCGAATGCCTATCACCCCGCGCGCCAAAGCAAGCATCATCGGCGCCTATCTGGCTTTCCTGATATTTGTGCTCTGGCAGACACTTTCCATCTGGGGCCATCGCGAACTGGAATTGTGGGCACGGGCACACCCGAATTCCCCAAAAGGTATTCAGATGATGGCGCAAGCCTATGCTCAAGCGGGACGGACTGAAGAATCACTGCGCCTACTCGACGAAGCGTTGGTACGCAAGCCAGAACTAAGCAGCGCAGCCATGCAGAGTTTGCGCCTGCGCTGTTATGGGAACGACCTGCGTGCCTTCGCCGCCCGGTTGACCATGATGCGCCAAACTCTCAATACCAGCGACTACAGCAGCCTAGCCCTGCAAGCTCTTGAAGCCATCCGCAAACTCCACGAGCGCGGGGGCTGCCCCTTCCTCCAAACCGCTGATCTCTACACCCTCACCGACCTGTTGCTTAGTAACCCGATGTTCCAGGCGCGCGCTTCAGCTCGTCAATACCTGTATCGCATAAAGGCGCAGCTTTATCTCCACGAGGGACAAATCGCCCCGACGGTTTACAACTTGGAACAAGCATTCATCGCTAATCCCGATCTGGGCACAGCCGTATTGTTATTCACTGTGCTGCACAATTCTGGACAAACCAAGGCGGCACAAAACTTTCTGAAGCGCGCCACCGTACAGGCATCCACCTTTAGCCCTTGGCTACGGCAACAGTGGCTATCCATGTTTGATCAACTACGGCAGCAAACATCGCATTATAAATAAGCTGTTTGTTCCTCGTAAAAAGCTTCTCTAACCATGACCAAACTATGTGCTCCCGCTATTTATCTGTCCGTCAGCATCATCATTTTTCTGGTATTTTTAGGTATCGTTTTTTTCGTTTGGTATCCCAGACCGTATTTCGAGACTGACGACAATGAGAAAGTGTTGTGGATTCTGGCGGGTGCCTATATGGCTCTGGGTCCACTCCTTGCGCTGATCTTCTTCAAGCCGGGCAAACCCAGACTTACATTCGATGTGATCTGTATCGCACTGATGCAGGCAAGCACGCTGTTTTACAGCGGAGCGATTATCTACCAGCAGCGCCCCGAGTTTGTGGTTTTCGGGATTGACCTATTTACCACAGTTACAGCAACGGAAGTGGAATTCGACAAGCTAAAATATCCCGAGCTCCAGCGTACTGTGGGTATTGAGCCATTACTAGTGCAAGCCCGGCCACCCGAAAACCTCAAATTGTGCCAAGAATTACTATTTGAGGTCTTGTTCGAAAGCAAAAAAGATATGGAATTTCGGGCGGAACTCTATGGACCCTATCAGCCCGATCTGCAACAACTGCGCTTGCACAGCATTGACCTCACCCAAATCGCCACCCTGAGCACGGATGCCAAACAGGCCATCAATACCTTCGTCACCCAACACGGTGGTCGCCTAAACGACTACTTGTATCTGCCGCTCAAGGGCAGAAATAAAGACATCGTCATGGTCTTAGCGCCTGAGAACGGCTTGCCAGTGGGTTCCATCCCGATCAACCCGTGGCTGGAGGACTATCGGTAGCGTCTCTCTGGACATCCGTCTCATCTTCCCTGCCTGCAATGAGGCCAACGATAAGCGCTCATTTCGGTGAAAAAAAAACTGCTCATCCTCACATCGACCTATCCCCGTTGGCTAGGTGACCCGGAACCAGCTTTCGTCCATGAATTGGCGAAAAGACTCACGACCCAGTTTAACGTGCATGTCCTGTGCCCTCATGCGCGGGACGCGGCGACCCAAGAAACGCTTGAAGGTGTCGAGGTAGTGCGCTACCCCTACGCACCCAGCCGATTTGAAACCCTGGTCAACGACGGAGGTATCGTCAACAATCTGAAGCACCAGCCGTGGAAATGGTTGCTCGTACCGTCTTTTCTATTGAGCTTGTTCTGGCATGCTCGGCGCGAGATTCACTGCTGGCGCCCGAACGTGATTCACGCCCACTGGTTGCTACCACAAGGTCTGATCGTGGCGCTACTTGGCCTGCTGGATCGCCATACGCCGCCTTTTCTGGTCACTTCGCATGGCGCTGATCTGTTCGCCCTACGCGCCCGACCCCTAACTGCGCTAAAACGTTTCGTCGCCCGGCGTGCCACAGCGTTGACGGTGGTCAGTCAAGCGATGACCGACGAACTGGAGCGAATTGGCGTCCCTCTAAACAAGGTCAGCGTGCAACCGATGGGTGTGGATCTGACACATCGTTTTACTCCCACGCCCAACCAGCCCCGCTCGCGCGATGAAATCTTGTTTGTCGGGCGGCTAGTGGAAAAGAAGGGATTACGCTATCTGCTCGACGCGATGCCGAAAATTATTGCCCGCCATCCTTCGGCATTTCTGACAGTGGTGGGCTTCGGGCCAGAAGAAAACGAAAGACGTATCCAAGCCGAAACGTTGGGTATTGCCCATAAGGTTCATTTTCTTGGTCCACTCGCTCAGACAGAACTGCCAACCTTATATCGGCGTGTAGCGGTCTTTGTTGCCCCTTTCGTGCGTGCCAGCTCTGGTGATCAAGAAGGCTTACCCGTCACGTTGATGGAAGCGATTGCCTGCGGTTGCCCAGCGGTGATCGGTGACTTGGAAGCGATGTTAGATCTCTTCGAAGCAGAAGAAGCGGATTTACGAGTCGTTTCCACAGATATTCAGGCTCTTGCGAAACAAATCATCATGGTACTGAAACATCCAGACGATGCCCATCGTCGCGCCGATCGCATGCGCGCTCGTCTCTCGCGACGCTTGAGCTGGGACGTAATTGCTCGGCAATACATGGAAATACTGCAAAGTATTTCGTCCCAAAAAAAGTCATAAGGATTTTACTTTCTCTGCGCCAGCTAAATACGCCTTTTCCGCCAGGCTTGCCAGTTCTCCCCAATCGAGAATTTGCAGTGTAGCTACTTCGGGTTGAGCGAGTTGTGCGTTCAAAATATTGGTTAAACTCGCGACATCGTCGGGCTCATATAAAGTTTGAATGGAACTTTGAAAAAGTGTAGTCATCGCCCCAACACTAGCGACAGCAAGGGGTACCTCGCAGACCGCCATTTCATAAGCCTTTTGCGGAAAGCTGTAGCGACCATAAGGTGTATCTCGTAAATAAATCACCCCGACATCAAGGGCATTGAACAATTCAGCGGTTTGGGCATGAGGTAACTTACCCAAGTAATGCACGCGTGAGTCCTGAGGCGGCGGACAGCGCGGGTCGAGAGAACCCGCCAACACTAAGTGAACATTCTGATTTTCCTGGGCAATCCACTCAAAGGCACGATACAGTGGCTCGATCCCCTTCTCTTTCGAAAGTCCGCCAGCCGTACCGATAAGCTTCGCATCCAAAGGCACCCCCAAACGAGTCCGACATGCCCAGCGGTCGCGCGGATAGAAAATGGTCCGGTCAATCGTGCTAGGTAAGGCGAGCACGACGCCACGCGCGCCGTAACCAGTCCGCACCAAGTCAGCAAGCGGTTCAGACACGCACGTCACGACAGCCGCCCGGCGCAACGCGCGCCGGTAGAGAGGGATCACTCCCGGCAGCCGGGACAAACCGAAGCTTTCGAAATGATCGTACAGATCAACCGCAAAGGATACGCCTAGCCGCTTGGCCAACCAGCCACCTAGAATGATATGCGGCGCATCCGATGTACCCACCACGATGTTGGGCGCAAATGCCCGTAATAGGCGTAAGGCTTGGTACGGATAACTCAACCCACCTAAATATCCCGGCGTTAGCCCGACCCAACGCAACCGACCTGGATTGGCGGTATGCCATTCGTCTCGTGCCTGGGTCGAGCGATAGCTCAAGCATAGCCCTAACACATCATGACCACGCAATGCCAATTGGCGCGGCTGCTCGTAAAGCCGCGCATAGCGATCCACGATCACATCGTGGCTCATGTACTGACGTTTGCAGAGATACGCGACTCGCATTTAGGAAGGCCGGCGGCGAGGGCCGGTTCGATTGCGGAATCCGTCATGAACCCCACGCAGATAGGCGGCCAACTGTTGCCAGCGGTTGGGATCGTGGCGCAAGGAATCCAACAGGCGAATCAGCAAGCCGGGTAACGTTTCGGTCCAAAGCCGGTGGCCGTAATGGCGGCGGGCAATGAGCAGGCGGTTGCGCACATCATAGTAGCGCTTCCAGGGAGGCAGAATGAGGTTTTGAAGCCGGTAACCTAACAGAGTGACGGTTCGACGGGTTGGCAGGGGATGGTGGAGTCGACTGCCGGCGACGAGGAACAGCCGAGCACCAGTTTTACGGGCACGTTCACAGTAGTCGATGTCATCACCAGCCAGGAACATTGTGGAGTCAGGCAGGCCAATTTGTTGAACGATCTGGCGATGAATGAGCAGACCTAGAAAGGTCAGCGACTGGATTTCAATCAATGGATCACTCAGGTCGGTTTGGTATTCGAGGCGAGAACCCTCCAGGGTGGAGCTTGGCCAGCACAGTCGGTGCTGAGGGTCGTCAAGAGCAATAGCGGTTGAACCGTAGAGATGTTCGGATTGTGGCTGACAAGCGAGCAGTTGAGCCAAGGCATCAGGTTGGGGACAGGCATCGTCGTCCATCAGCCAGAGCCAGTCGTAGCTGTGGGTGAAGCCGTGATCGACGCCAGCGTGGAAGCCCCCCGCTCCGCCCCGGTTTTCGGGCAATCGAAGATAATCAATGCGGGGATGGTGTATGTAGCCCTGTTCCCGCAGCCATTCAGTGGTGCCGTCGGTCGAGGCATTGTCGATCAGGATGATACGGTCTAGGGGGTGGGTCTGGCCCAGCAGGGCGCCAAGACAGTCAGCGAGCAGACGCTGGCGGTTGTAAGTGACCAGGACGGCGGCGATAGCGGCGCACATGGATGAGGGACGCCGCTCAAAAATCCAGGGCGACAAGCAAGGTAATTTTGATTGGGCTCATATCAATCCATGCCTATTCGTTAGCGAGGCCAAGAATCCGCTCGGCGGTTTTCAGCGCGGCGGCAACGACCTGATCCATATTGTAGTAACGGTATTGGGCGAGGCGACCGACGAAGAAGACGTTGGGTTCACGGGCAGTCAATGCCTTGTACTGCTGGTAAAGGGCTTCATTCTCCGGGCGCGGCACTGGGTAATAGGGATCGCCTTCAGGCTGGGGGTATTCACGAACAATGGAAGTACCGGTGTGTCGCTGACCCGTGAGGTGCTTGAATTCGGTAACACGGGTATAGTCATGCTCGTTGGGGTAGTTGACGACGGCAACCGGCTGATATTGGGCGATGCCGGACAAGTGCCGGTGTTCGAAGCGCAAGGAGCGGTAGGGTAAGGGGCCGTAACAGTAATCGAAATAGGCGTCGATGGGGCCGGTATAAATGATCATTTTGGCCTTGATCCGATCGCGGATGGCAAAAAAGTCGGTGCCGAGTTCAAGGCGGATGTTGGGGTGGTCGAGCATCCGGTGGAATAGCACGGTGTAGCCGTCCTTGGGCATGATCTGAAATTGATCGTTGAAGTAGCGGTCGTCGCGGTTGGTGCGAACCGGGATGCGGGCAGTAACGGCGGCGTTGAGTTGAGAAGGGTCCAGACCCCATTGTTTGCGGGTGTAACCTCGAAAGAATTTTTCGTAGAGGTCGCGGCCAACCGTGTTGAGTACGACATCTTCGCTGGTTTTGATGGGATCGCGGGGTTCGCGCACTCGATCGAAGAAGGCTTGAACACCCGCTTCGTCCAAATCAAGGCCGTACAAGCGGTTGATAGTATCCTGGTTGATGGGAATGGGGAGGAGTTGACCATCCACGCGGGCAAGGACACGATGCTCGTAGGGCATCCATTCGGTGAAGCGAGAAAGGTATTCGACGATACGCTGGGCGTTGGTGTGGAAGATATGAGGACCGTAGCGGTGGATGAGCACACCTTGGGCGTCGGGTTCGTCGTAGGCGTTGCCGCCGATGTGGGGGCGCTGATCGACAACCAGGATTTGGTGGCCGGCGCTGGCGAGACGCTCGGCGACGGTGCTGCCGGCGAAGCCGGCGCCAATAATCATAAAATCAAGCATTTTTACTCGCGGATAAACTAGCCAAATAATTGAATCTTGTATCAGCCATCCCCAGCAAATTCAGTCCAGAAGACAAAAATATTTCAGCTTTCCGAAGACAGTCCGCTGCCAGTGAGATATCGATGGTGTCGCCGTGTAATCGGCAATCAATCGGACATCTTCCAGATTACTCAAATACCGTTCCAGCTCTCTGGAAAGCTGTCTCGACTTTACATAGCGTACTGAAAATGCGGCGATCAAGCTGATATGCGTTTTCGGAAGTATCGCATTTAATTGACTCCATGAACGTGATTTAACCATTAGTAAGCCGCCCATATCTCCAATTACCTAAAAGAATCCTATACTTGGCAAATAAAGTAGGGAACCTGATCATTAAGATTAGAAATATCGTCTGAGCTGTATTCAATACTCTAATAACATCCAATATGGAGATTCGCTTAAGACAGGCAGATGCTTTTTTTGCAAAATCGGCCTTACCTTGATCGCTGATACGCCTGAAGTGCCACTGCAGATCACAAATCTTACGCCTCTCATAGTGTCGCAGAGTTTCTCGGCTGATTCTTGGTATTGCTCTAATAAATTGATCCGTTTGGGTATAACAAAAAAAAATATCGTCAATTTTATCACGGTTGTTACTTGAAGAATTGACGCTGCTGACCCTGTACATATACAAACATTCAGGAATGCAAACAATCAATTTTGCCATTATGGCAGTCCGCACGAAGAAGTCTACATCCTGATAAGAAAGACGTGGAACGTCAATCGCTTCAATATTGTTTGAAATGATTAACTCTCGCCGATAGATGGCGGACCAAATCGCTGGTGGCGTGCCAAGAAACTCGGGGAAATTGTCAATAGCAAACGAATTTAGGTCTTTACCCAAGGTGTGAATTTCAAAAGACTCACCTAGTTCGTTGAATGATATGAAGCCACATCGTGCAATATCGCATCCATGCGCCATGGCCGTTTCAATCAGGCGTGCATACATACGCAGATCAATATAATCATCGGATTCTACGATGCCTATATAAAGCCCTGTGGAGCAGGCCAAGCCAACATTTATGGCAGAACCATAACCTCCGTTAAGTTTGTGAATCGCCTTAACGCGCGAGTCTGTCACGGAATAATCCTTGACAATATCGCTACTACCATCGGTCGATCCATCATCTACCAGCAATAACTCAAAGTCAGTATAAGTTTGACCAAGAATTGAATCAATGCATTGCTTTAAATAACGAGCGACATTATAAATTGGGACAATTATTGAAAGGCTCGGGGGCTGACTGTTCATGTGTAACGGCGATTGGATTCGTTATCGAGAAGGTGGAAGCACAAGAACCCGTATTGCCTTGACTGCCTGCAAGAGGGATCTGTAAATTACACGCAGGAGTTCCTTTTTTTCCAGTTGTGCTAGCCTGGTATTGGACATTACCGAAGCGTACTCGTGAGCCTCGATCAGTGACGCAAAAGCAAATCGGCCGTAGCACTTAAAAAGTTCTTCGACGAGCACTTCACGTATATTATCGTCTGGCGGATAATGGTAGAGGTTGCGTAAAGCGAGCAATACCTCTTCTCTTCTGTTCTTGTCGGCCAGCTTTTGAATATTGGAAGGCGCGTTTTGCGCGGCAAGAAAATCTTTAATGTTCTTATCGACCAAGAACGTATGATGGATGTGCTTGATATCATGTTCAAGCACTCGGTTGTTGGTGGCCGAGTCAAGCCTAATTCGATAAAAATATAGGCGGTCTGGGATACGAACAAATGAATTTGCAAAATAGAAGAACGGGAACGTAAGGAGTTTGTCGTCAGCAATGACAATTCGTTCCCGTATTGATTCCAGAAAAGGCAGTGACTGATTTACCAAATCTCTTCGAAATATTTTATTTGCTGCGATGTGCCAAATTTTTCGCTGCAGCACTTGCTCAACGATGTTTGCCCCAGCTGCCTTTTCCGGTGACTGCTCAACACAAGGCAGGCAGGCATATCGCCCATTTGAACGGACGACACGCAATCCGCATTCGACGATATCAGCAGATGCTCTTTCAGCGGTTTCGTATAGACGATACAAGAACTCTGGGGACACCCAATCATCCGCATCGACAGTACATACATATGCGCCCTGAGCCGCCTTCATTCCTTCCATGCGCGCAAGAAAAGTACCTACATTTGCAGGTAATTTTTTTAGAACTATTCTTGAATCGCTCCGCACTAGTTCTTCAACGATAGAAACAGTCGTATCTTTGGACCCATCGTCAACCACTATGATTTCGACATCCAGCAAGGTTTGCTCACACAAACTATCGAGGCAAACCCGAATATATTCCTCCATATTGTAGGATGGCACAATAACAGAAACTTTTGGTTGTGTATTATTGCGAATAATTTCCAATTTAGTTAGACTCACTCTGATATCATCACGCCCTAAGCCAACTATTTAACCGAAACTTAATAACCAGAAGGCACTCTTTTTACAAGACTTTTTATTCCAATGTAATACTTTTGTCCTCCTTTTAAGTGCGCTGCAAGCAGCATCAAGCTCGCTAACAGAGCTTTCTAATTTTTTTATTTTTGACGCTATTCCAAGCACCAAGCTAAATCGCTCGGGATTACCAAAATCATTTATTGAATAATTTAAATCAACATTATCAATAGATAGATATACCAAAAAACTTTTATTTAAAAAAATTTAAAATCCATTATCTAATTTGGCCGCTTAAACCACACGGACATGCAAGCCAAGATCTCTTGCCAGTTTGACGGTACGAAGGGCATATCTACTCCAGTTGGCAATCCGCCAAGACCATGAAAAATATAACCAAGTAGTACGCTATTCGATAACAACAAAACAAAATCTGGCAGACGCATTTCAGCCATTACTAAACCATGCCTTATCGGTGTACCCAAATGCTTGATTTATAGTATCGCCCCCTTTACTCATAAAAATTGTTTCGCAAGCAGTACTCCAATAATCCGCCAAAATGGTTCGCTTACCAGACCACGTCTTAGTGGGTTTATTCAATACTGCACCAAGCAACAAACGTGCATCCACTGTAGACAAGGATAAAGGCTTGCAGACATGGTTTGAAATACGGATTATCTGCTCTAATTGAATCGCCTCGCCGTTATCACCCAATAAATCTTCAAATCGAATCTTGATTGTTTCACTATCCTCATACCAACCAGAAACTCGGCGTGCCAACTCCAGTAATTCGTCTGCAAACAATTCCAGAAATGCATGCATTCTTTGTTGTAGATTGGTTATTTTTTTCCATTCATCCCCATGACTAAAACCTCGACCCTTATTTTCGAAAAAGCGCATATGTGAAACTAACGATTGCCGCATTTCACGTACCGTCATGATGCGTTTGAACGAAGCAAGCGCTTTATTTGTATCGCCATCAAGACCTAAATGGCCAACTAGATATTGGCTCGGCATCACTAATGATGCAGTTGATTGTATTGTTGCATTTACTGCATATTCAGAATATCGATGTACCATCTCTGGAATAGTTTTACCTCGGTAATCATGGAATCCCGTTTCCCATGCATGCACTCCTGTGTTAACGAATCCTATTTTTTCTAAAAGTGCAGATAGTAAATATGTGCCCGATTTTGGTATCGAAATTACGACCACCTTTTCGCCACCCTCGACCACCTGATTATTGAGCGCTAGGCGACCATCATTCAGCAAGTACAGAGGCGCTCCGAATCCTTTGTAGCGATACCAATCGAGTTGATTGTTGAGGCTATGCGATAAATCGCGGATTTCGCTCTCCACATCACTAATTCTTCGATCCAGATGGTCTAAAATAGCTTTCATTCTATGTGCGTTATGATCAGCACCATTAAGCTTGTGAAGGAAGGCAATTAACTTATTGGCCATGGGTCGCTCTTAATGGTTTTTGATTTGGGTTGCACATTCAATTGGGCCCACTATCGTTGCATCATGATAAACAGGACCTGTACTCGGATTTCGACATTTCGCTTGAAAGATATCAATATACGCCAAATCACGAGTCCATCCCAATACTGCACCATGACTCCGAAACCCAGCCGCAAGCCGATATCGGCCAGGAGCGAGCGCAATACTGCGAATCTCAATATCAAAATATGCTTCTCCTGCTGGCAGATGGAAGAAACGATTTGCTAGCGAAGACCTGATTGTCGTCATCAATTGGCCCATTGAGTTCCAAAAACGAAGCTCTAAGTCAGCGTTTTCCATGGCTATTTGAGCATGGCACACGAGTATAATCGTTGCCCTTTGTCCCGTCCTCAACATGCCTTCAGGGTCATTCGAGCGACTCCCAGCGTAGCGTACTCGTACTGGCCCATTATGGATGAAACCTGCATCTGGATCAGCAGGTATAGGAGTTTCGATCAAATTGCCATAGGCCAGAAAAGCCGCGTCAATGCTGTCAAACAATACTTCACGGCCCTTATTAAGCAATAAACACCACTGTGCAGCCTCTCGCACCTGAAGCTCATTGTGTGACACAAAGATTACACAGGTGCCGGATCGCCTTAATTCGGCAACTCGGTTAAGGCATTTGACTATGAATGCTAGGTCACCTACCGCCAACGCCTCATCGACCAACAGGATGTCGGGATCAAAGTTAGCTGCCACAGAGAACCCCAAGCGCACGAACATGCCGCTTGAATAATGCTGGACCGGCGAGTCGATAAATTCACTCAATTCAGCGAATTCGATGATGTTATCGAGCTTTTTATCGATCTCTTTTTTGCTGAAACCTAGTATAGAAGCGTTGACATAGATGTTTTCGCGCCCTGTCAAAATTGGATTAAACCCTGCTCCAAGCGCAATTAACGCTCCCACTCGCCCTCGCATCTCAATCCGCCCAGCATCCGGCTTAATCAACCCATTGAGCATCCGCAGCAGGGTAGTCTTACCGGCCCCGTTGCGCCCGATTAAACCCAAACACTCCCCTCTTTTCAGCTCAAAGCTCACATCCTTCACTGCCCAGAATTCCTCGGGGCGTAGCTCCCCATCGCCGCCATGCCTGCGCCCCAGCAGCTCGTTGCCAAGATCCTGCATCCCATACCACAGCGACTTCTTCAGGCTACGGCAGAATTTTTTCGAGACGTTCTCGACTTTGATGAGAGTATCAGACATCAGGGTTTTCAATATTAAATTATTCAGCGTCTAGGCCAAGCCAATAAAATTCAGTACTTTCATGATATTCCACTCCAGCCAATCTACCCAGAGTTCCACCCTGAAAAGGCATCAGTGCCTTGAACAACCCAGTCCGAATGACGAGATCGGACAGGCGGTGATTAATCGATAAAACCGCTATCATCTCGACTCAATAGGCTTCAAAATCGGCTAGATACTTATTGAGTACAGCATGGACGATATCCAAATTCAGCTTTTGATAGTCATGTATAGCGATATTACGAAACCCAACCATCGCCTGCAAGCGCGGACACAGGTCACGAGGTATGCGATTCACTCCCAGAAAAAGATCAAACGCATCCCAGATGTCTTGAGGAAGGCCAAGCCCCTTGATTCTTACCACATGCATGGCGATATCAATAGCTGCCTCACAGGCGCGCAGCAGATTGAGGATGATCGAATCTTACCGGGTAAAGTTTATCGCCAATTCCATTTCATAGCCCAGATATTCCTCCTGAATGCGCAGCAGACAGCGTTCGATCACTGCAATCTTATTCAGGACAACATCATCAGGCATGAATTTTCCGCCTCTTCTGAATATCCCGCAGAATTCGCCGCCGCGACTCATTCAGTCGCACATAGTCTGACAATGCTCAGCTCTCGAATTCTTCAGCCGTGAAGCGGTCAGCACAATAGATACGCTGGCCGTGGCCCACGATTTGGTGGCGCAACACCGTCGAGGCCCGTTGCAAATTTACCAAATCCACATCTTTATTGAGCGATATCGCCAAACTCTGCGCCAACTCCCAACGTGCCAAGTTATCCAGAGGATTCAACACCAGGATGGCGAGATCAATATCACTATCAGAGCGTTCAAATAGAGTACCCGCACTTCCAAATCGATAATCGCTGAAACATCAGGTAATGCCTTGAGAATATGTGTAACAATCACCTCATTGGACATTGATTCCATCAATCAGCTACCACTCGATGTATCACGCTCTATCCCCATGCAAATATAAGGACAATTTTCCACTGATTTATATAATTTTTTGCTACTAAATAAATCTATCCTGCCTCAATCCCACTGTTTTTCATCTTCACTCATAAGCTGCTCCCATACAAATGGGCAACTTACCGGGAATATTCCTTCATCCAAATTAGTCTCCGCAACCGCCATCAAAACCGCATCGATATAAGTATTGGCTATCAAACCCTGCAATTCGGGACGCAAGCTCGGATTATCATCCAACAACCACGCTACCTGTCGTTGTTGCTCTCGGATCGTCGCTCGCCAACTTCGTCCGCGTCGCTCAGGCTGATAACGCCATTTCAAAAGATGCATCATCAGAATCGCCAATCGGCTTCCCAATGCCCGGCGCTCGCTACGTCCCATGCTCTCCAATTCCTCGGCGATATTCATACGATCAATTTCGCCCAAACGACCTTCACGCAGAAAAGCCGCATTCCGCATAGCCCACGCAAATAGATCGCGCTCATAAAGCGTTTCCATGCCACCACCCAAGGTCAATTGAAATAGAGATATTTTCCGAGAGCACTATCATAATTTCTAGCATTTCAAGCATTGGAATCTAAGCGCTCATGCGCTCGATCAGAATGGGCATGGCGGCGCGGAACACGATCCACGTCACGAACAACAACACCAAGATCGCCAGGTTCACCCCTAGAAAAAACCCCAGATACGCCGGCGTCATCCCCGTCAGCCAGTCGCGTGCGGTCAGAATCAGCGGCGTCAACGGGTTGAGCCGAAACACCGTCGCTGCCCAACCAGCGGCCGGCATGGCAAACACCACCGGCGTCAAATACATTAAAAACTGCATGACCAGCGAGAACGACTTGCCGATGTCAGTGTAAAGCATCCCTACGGGGGTCAGCAGCAGACCAAACGCCGTACCTGCCAAAATCAGCGACCCCAGCGCCAGTGGAAATAACAATAGACTCCAGCCCGGAAACACCCCCAGCAACATAATCGCTGGTATCAGTAAAGCAATCTTGATACCCGCGTTGAACAGCGTTTGATAGATTCCTGAGACGATCAACGCCTCGCGCGGAAAATTGATCTTGGCCAGCATGGGCTTGGCGGCGGTGGTCTGCTGCAAGGGCGCGTTGGCCGCCTCCATAAAGATCGCCCACAGCATGGTGCCGGTGAAGACGTACACCGGATAAGGCAGCACGGTCTCGCCCATGCGGATGATGCCACTGGCGTTTAGGAACAGCCAGACCGCCGTGTTGGCCAGCGGCAAGATAAACGCCCACACCAACCCCAGCGCCGTCTGACGGTACTGCGCGCTGATGTCGCGCACCGCCAACCGCCACGCCAATTCGCGTCCAGCCCATAGATCTTGGAACAACTCACCGATCAAGCGACCCGGATCACGCAGCGCCGAATCCGGTGTGTAGACCGTTACACGGTCGGCAGCGTCTAGTGGGTTCATGGTTCTCAGGTAGCTCTGCATAGCGGACAGTAAGTCTGTCCCTCAAAATTCTCAATGGATTTTCACGTATAGATTACATGCGAATTAAAAAATTAAAACCTCATCAATTCCTGCCGAGTTACTGTCAGCTCTCGGTAACCAAATACCGCGCTCAGATGATGCAACAAGGCATGGCCGCCTTCATCCCGCCACATTGCATCAAGCGCCCGCTCGATCGCCGCATAGCGCGCCAGAGGTTCTTTTGACCACCGCTGATTTTTTCCGATCTCTCGAATCAGCTCCAGCCACAACTGGCTCACCCCCATGATGAAATACGGCCAAGCCACCTGCATTTCCGGCGACCAGTTCTTATCCGAGGTATCACCGATTCCCAGCCGTTGCGGGTGGCCTGGATCGTCGTAGCCCACCGTCTGTATCACCCCTTCCTCCCGCAATCGGATCACCAACGGGTCGGCCGCGATCCGAGCATTGACCCGTGCCGCGGTAAGCGGCGTGGCCCGAAAGATAAAGCTGAACTGCCGCCCCGCCCCATCGCGAGCCGCGCGACGATGAAAACGCCAGAGCAAAATCGTGTTGCGCTCGGCATCCAGCACCGGCCCAATCACCCGGTCGGCCAGCAGAAGATCCGGCCACCAGAGTGGCTCCTCACCCTCGGGCCACGTCAGGCGAAAGCGCAGGTACCACCAGCTCTCGGCCTCATTCGCCGGGGCGGTCGTCGTTTCCACCCGTTCGGACATCGCCGCCGGTGGCGCCGCACAACCACTCAACACCCCAACCGTCAAAACCAAAACCCAGATCCACCCGAACCTGACTACTGACACCCTCATCATCCAGTGCAACCACTAGAGAGGTAGAGCATGACCTAGCCTTTATCTCTTGTCTCCGCTCTCCTCCCGCGATGGGGAAGAGGGAGAATCCACCAATGCCTCCTCGCCTGTGGCGACACCATGCTGGAATGAGGCGGGCAAATGATGGCGTTCATCCCGCCGGGTTCTCCGCTGATCATCCTCGACGCCCTTGTAGTGTAGGGCGGAGATCTGTTCCGAGACCAGCCCGATCAGAAACAGCGACAGGGAATAGATCAACAGCACCGCGCTCATGTTGGTAAAGCGATGTAGAGTGGCATAGGTGTAACCGTAATAACCCACGGCGGTGAGGAAGAAGACCAGACTCAAAGGCAGAAAAAACCGCATCGGCGAAAACAGGGCACCGACCTTGAGGATGATGAGGAAAAACCGTACCCCGTCCCGCAGCAGGCGGATGTGGCTTTTACCACCGCGTTGGCTCGCGCAGATCGGGATGTAGGCAACCGGAAACCCCGCGCGGAAAAAAGCCATGGTGCTGGTAGTGGGATAGGAAAAACCGTTAGGCAGTAGGTAGAGGAACTTACGGAAATGCCGGGCGCGAACGGCACGAAACCCGGAGGTAAGATCCTCAATGCGATAACCGGTCATTATCGAAGCCAATCTATTGTAGATGTGATTGGCCAGAC